>CAVHQU010000004.1:0-131818 GCA_963638555.1 bacterium
TTGGCCTCGATTACGATCGTCTTAGTATCCATTTCCCTAATTATAAAATTCATGATGAAGATTATTGCGAATTGTTCGCGGAGTACATAAGGGATTATATTAAGAACGAAGATGTTGTGATAGAAGAAAGAAAAATGAGTTATTTATTAACAAAATCTAACAAAAGCGATAAAAGCGGATTCTTACTAGACTTAGGATATGATTTATCGCGCGTTAAAATGTTGATAGATGAAATACGTTTGGGAACCGATTTCACTACTTCAAGATTTAAGCTTATTAATAAATTTACTTTTAATATAATGGCAAAAACAACATTGAGAGGAAAAATAGTTACTACAGCATGGCAAGTAAATAATGATGGAACAGTGAGATTCCTTACGTTGATACCAGGAGGTGACAAAATATGGAAATAAAGATGGGTGATTGCATGATCACAACAATCGATAAAACGGTTGATTGGGGAAGAGAAAAAATCTTCGTGCCAAAAGGGACGAAAGGATTAGTTTGCGAAGTGTATGAAGAGAGCGCGATACTCGCAGAAATTGGTGACAACAAAAAAATGCCTTGGATACTCGCCACGTTTTATGATGGAGAATATACTAGGCTTGATGAACCTAACTTATAACTTATTTAAATGGTAATTGAACGCGAGTTTTCGCGCGCTGCTTTATTTTGAGTGTTGAAGGGAAAATGTTTTAACACGCACACTATTTGTTTGCATTGCTTGATTATCAACCGTCTCACCATTTTGCCCAGTCGAACTGATATTGTCGAGATATATCTGTATAACGGCACATTCGGGTTTAGAATAAATGCAAGAGATATTCTCAAGCAATAACGAAATATAGATAAGGTGAGTTTAAAGAGAACTCGCCTTTTTCTTTTTAATATACAATAATTAGGATAATTCAAAATAGATAAGGAATTGATGTGGCTTTTAAGTGAAAACCCCAAATATTCTTTTGTAGAAGGCAAAAAGATTTTTGATTTACATAGCGCAAGAGATACTAGTTCATAGATCCATTGAAAATATAGCCTTTTTTTGCTATCTTTTTAGTCATTGAAAGGAAGAGATCATGAAGAATATAAAAAAGTTATTGGTCTTAGCCTCAGCCACATTGATATTAGGCGGTTGCAACGATGCCAATTCATCGTCTAATGTCGACTCATCAGTTGCTTCAAGTTCTATAGAAAGTAGAGAATGGACTGAAGTGCAAGAATATTTGCTTACTCAATATTGTGGAAACGTATTGCCTTATCCTACCGCTTTCGAGGGGGATGTGAGCGTAGAAAGAGTCACTCTTGAATCTGGCGAAACTGTTTTGCAAATTATCAACGCCTCCCCTGTTTTTACTATTGGAGACTATTATAATGATCTTGAGGAGACTGGTTGGGAAGGTATTCGTGACTATAACGGAAACATCGCCCAAAAAGACTCTAGCGGCAATCCGTATTATGAATTTACAAAGTTATCTTCTGATAATAAAACCGGTTACCATATAACTTATTATTTCTACACTGATACAGCCGCATCGGATCAACCAACTTATAATGTTATTGAGTGCCGTAATGATTTTGATGTTGAGGCAGATGGCAAAGCTGAATGGAGCGATGAAGAAAAAGAAACTCTAAAAGGTGTCACAACTGAAATTCCACCAGTTCTTAAACTTGGAAAAACAAATACGGTTGGTAAAAGCAATGATAATTTTGCCTATTGCTATGATATGTCTGCCATCAATTACACAATAGATAATGTCAACATTCTTAAAGAGGCTGGTTACACACTAGATTCTCAGTTAAGCAAATCATATTCTGCATACGTGCTTAAAAAGAATCTTGAAGATGGCGCAACTGTATATGTTTCTGTTTATTACTATTCAGGCAATTACATAACGTTTTCATATAATGCTAAAACAGTTGAATCAGAATCATGGCCAAAAGAATTTGTCTCTGATTTTGAAAACAAATCAGGCTTCACTCTTCCAACATTTGAAGGAAGCGGAATCAAAAAATACTATGGCTACACAAAAAATGGCGTTACTACAATCTACGCTTACATTGATGATTCAGCTGTTTCTTCTGCATATGAACTAAAACTATTACAAACTGATGCAATATATGATCCTAGTAGAAGCTGGTATTCTAACTGGAATGAGACATTCTATCTACAACCAGCAGTTGGAACTGATTCTTCAGGCAAAACGATATTTGGCATCACGTTTGGCTTATTAGATGAACCATATGATGATATCCAAGAAGGATGGCCATCCTCATTAATCAATGAATTCTTGGTCAACAATAAAATGAATGCCACATTTCCTATTGACTTTGATTTCTCATCTTTAAGTCCGTGTACAACATGTCATGTTCAAACGGTTAACTATGATTATGTGTATGCTAATTGTTTAAGCACAATCAAGGCCAATCCTGAAAACTATGTTGATGATCCAACTAGTGAAGAGGAGATTGAAGCGCTTGCAACTTCTATGGCTAAATCTAGAACATGCATGAAGATAAAGATGCGTGATCAAGCCGTAATAAACGATTCAGAAACGAGTTTTAAAGTCTTTGAAGAATTATCTAATGCTCTTTATAAAACCGGTTGGAGCAGAATAAATGATGAAAATCATTATCTTGCTTATGAAAATGAAACTGGCGATGTTTTGATTGCGGTTGACGTTATTAGTGGAACCACCGTTTTGACAATTGCGTATGGTAGTGGACAAACACATTCTCCTAAGTTTGAGTTTGAACAAGAAGAAGTAACAATTGCTCCAGGAAGGGCATACAACCTTGACTATACAGTGGATATGTTGCCATATGACATTACTTTCACTTCAGATAATGAAAAAGTAACCGTTACGAATAATGGATGTGTCTCAGTTTCAGCAGACGCCCCTGCCGGATTGGTTGCAAATATTACTGCAAGCATGACTCTCCCTAATGGCGAAATTAAACAAATTACATGCAAAGTTATCGTTTCTGGAACATATGATTATGAGACCGCCATGCAAAGCGTTGCCTCTTTATATAATTCATATTTTAATTTGAGTGAGACTGATGAAGGCGTCGCTAAAGCAACACTCGTTGATAAGTCTAGCGATGACTATACTTTCAAATTCTATGAACTCATTGTGACACCATCTTCAATAACAACAATTGAGGATGCAAAACAATTTGTTACTTCCAACTTAATTCCTGCTGGATTCAAAAATTATTATGGCGGTATTTGGAGCAGTGGCGAACGCGAAGACGGAACGGCATTTGAATCTATTGAATATCAGTACTACGACAAAGATTATAATGGTGTGTTATTGACTTTCATGGTTTATACAGATTCAACAACTGGTTCTTTGACCATTAGAGCGACGACATATAGCAATTGATCAAATATATTTTGTAATGCTTTTGACAAGTTTTCTTTGATTTTTAATTCTTTTGCTAATGAAGCTTATTTTTGCAATAAGTATGAAATAATAATTGTCATCTAATAATTATAGAAAAATGTAAATAAACCATAATTTTTCGTTGACAAAAAATTGATGAAATTAAAATTTAAAATAAATATAATCAACTCATAAGGAAAAACTAAGTATCGGAGGATGATCATGCAAAAAACATTAATATTTGCTTTGATGTTTGGATTTTCAATCGCGAACTCATGCATTGACTTTGGGAAAGCTGATCAAACCGATGATAACTTGGAGATGAACTCATTGAAAGCAAATTCATTTGACTACGATGTTGAAACCATTAAAGAATCTGTTACTATTGGCACATCCATTTTTTCAACATTAACATTTGAGAAATGTAATGAGAATTTAAACTTGCATGTATCTTCTGAAAATGCAGAAATTATTAAAATATCATCTAATTCATTTGATTTTTCATATGCAAACACAAACGGCTCTGGTCAATACACCATTGTTTTAGCAAACGATGATGAAAAAGAAGTTGCTGCAGCGTATGTTTATTCAGATGGTTTTTTTGATACTATATCGTTTTCATCAATGAATGATGCCATGGCTCTTCATTATTTAAATAATATTTGTTCAGACGAAGACAAGATTATATTAGGATATGAGGAAGAACCTGAAGATTTTTATTCTACAAGCACTTTTTATGATGCGAAAAATAAATTTGATGCATATGTTTATGGGGATGGCGACATCGTTGCATCTTATGAAGACGTTTCAAATGATAATTCCAGCACTGTTATTAGTGGTAACGTGTTTTGGCACGATGGAGATGGCAAACCACATCCTTTAAAAAACGCCATTGTTTATTTATGTCAAAAAAATTATTTTTCTAATAAAATAATTAGTCAAACTTACACTGATGATGCCGGTTATTTCTTTTTTGATTCAGAAAATTTTTCTGATAGCGCCTCTTTCTATTTGTGCCTTGCAAGCTACACAGAATCTTCTGACATTGGTCATTATGAAGCGTCTGGCGATGTATCATGGATTTCTTATAAGTTTTTCAATTATTCTTTTCAAAGCACTCTTATTTATAACTTAAATGATGGTTTCAAAACTCGATGGACTATAGATATTTATTCCGGCAAGAGCGACAGAGCTAATGCTTTTGAAATATCTCAAGCCATCGAAATAACGGCCAAATATGTTGAAAAGATGAATGGCTCTCTTTTGAATAGAATAACAGTTAAGTATCCGTGCATTGATCCGACTGAATGTTCATTTTCTAGGATTTTGAAAGAAATAAAAATAGGCGTATATGAGTATGATAAATGGGATGTGATTGCGCATGAATACGGTCATTACATTAACTATTCATTTGACTTGTGCGATGTTACGGTTGGTGGAAAACACAATGTTGATGAAGATTTGATTGAATCTCACGGTAAGGCTGACGGTTTAAAATTAGCTATGTCTGAAGGGCTAGCTACATATCTCGGAATTGCTTCGCATATGTATTTCAAAGAATTTTATGGAGATGTTCATTACGTTGGAGATATGAAATACAGCGATATTGGCATAGATGATATAGATTTCGATTGCTACTGCTACCGAGTCTTGCCTTATTTCAATAACTATGGCGAAGGAAATGAGTTTAGTATACCTAGTTTACTTTTGAAAATAATGGATGATAAAAAAAGAGAAGACGATAATGTGATGATTGGACATTTTAATATGTGGAGCGTTTTGAAAAGTGAAAAACATTGGTGTATTTCTTCGCTGATCAATTCTTTATTTGAAATATTCTCAGATGAAAAAGAAAATATTTCGAAACTATTAGAAAAAGAGGGTTTTTCTCCTCAAATTTCAAGCGAAAGCTCAAACATTTTGCCTACTTCTCTAAATGATACTATAACATTGAAATGGTTTGATGATTACTCTATCAACTGTCATTCGAATTTATTTGATCTTATTTTTCAGGGGGAAGATGGCGAGACATATGAAATTAAGGAAATAGAAACAACACAATATACATTGACGCAAACTGATTTGACAAAAATTTTATCACTGGGTGGGACATCAATCGAATGGTACGTAACTGGTTATAACGATAATTTGTTTTTAACTGGAGGATATACATCTTGTTGTGGCATTTTGAAAAAACCAATAATACAAATTCTAAAAAAAGATAGTTACGTCGTTTCTGAAATTGATTCAGAAGGAATTCACTGGTATGAATTTACAGCCCCATTTAGCGGGACTTATTCTTTCAATTTTTTTGGAAACGATGGCATAAGTGTTCTTGCTGAGGCTTTTCCCTCTATAGTTTTGAATGATAATTCAAATGCTAAAGCATTAGATGCCTCCAATGCTGGCGATGGATCCATTTCTTTGAAACTCTCTAAAGATGATGAAATATTTTTTAGGATTAAAAATACGGAAAATAAATCATGCCAGTATTCTTTTAATGTCACTTTTGATCACGTCCATAAACTAGAGACATATACGCAGTATTCAAAAATTAAGCATAAGGCCATCTGCGCATGTGGATATTTTGTGTTAGAGAATCATGCAACTTCGAGAAAGATAATTTCGAATAATTCGTTTAAGTATACAAACTGTACTAAATGTGGTTGTACTATAAATTTGACTGATACAAATGTAAAGTTTGATGCATAGGAAGAAAGAGAAAAACATGAAAACAAGGCAATCTATATTAATAATGGCTTCAATATTTATAGTATATTCTTCTTTTTTTACTCAGAGAACATTTCAATGCACGCAATATTGGGATGAGTATCCTAGGGTGAGCAAAGAATGCATAGATTACTCTAAAACATCCTACTCGCTATACGGGAATAACAAATTTATAGTGGATATAGGTGTAGCAGTTGAACAAAATATTTTGAAAAAACAACCATTTCTTATCCGATTCAATAAAATACAAATTTATTTAAGCGACTACAAATACAATAAAATATACTCATATGATGTAAATATGCAGTCTTATTTGACTGACGAAAATTCTTTTTCTTCATCAAAATTTGACATTCCTTATTTAGCAAGGCAATTTTTTATCAGCAAATCAGATTTCAAACTAACTTATTCCTTTGATTTGTATAAATTGTTGCCTATGGATTATGACGATTCTATTTATTTTTCCATTGAATATTGTTATCCAACTAATGAACAAAACGGAACTGACCAAAGCACATTTCTCTGCAATTTCCATTTACATTATAAAAGAAGCTATGCTAAATTGACATTAAACCAATATAATTATTTCTATGGTGAGCTGTCTTCATATAAAGGATAATTTGAAAAATAAGACATACGTGTATTGATTTTGATTATATACTGGCATGAAATACTCTACTATTTTTAAAAAAGTTCCACTTGGCAATGAAATTAGCTTAAGCCGTTATCCAGACATTCATTGCTTCAATGATAATGAAATGTATGTTGCCTTCTCAAAGGATAAGGTTTCTTTGAGAAAAGAGTTCGAGAAGGAATATAAGAATTCAAATTTCATTGGAGGGTCCTTTAGATTTCTCTTGGAATACATGATTAATTCATTGATTTCTAATCGCCCTTGTTCTCATATGAAAATGCATTTGAATGATGATTTTTCGAAACCAGTTGTTGATATACCGTGGTTTAAAGAAAATGAAGAACAGATAATTACTGAAATGCAAGCTAGGTCAAAAGAATTATTTGCTAAATATCCAAATATCATAGATGAGCTAACGAAACATTTTTGGAAAAAAGACACTGCATTTAAAGCGGTTGGTCTCGATGCATATTTTATAAAAATGGATATAAACAATATTTATTACTTAAAAAACAGCCTATATTCACTAACTTTAACTTTCAGACTTAATGATGATGTTAGAAAGATTTTTGTTGAAAAAGTAGTAGATGATTGGGGTGACAATATCTCTTATTTTCAGGATCCAACAATATCTTCAAATGGTAAAGCATTGTTCTCTTCATGCACTCATGAAGATTGGTATGATTTTAAAGAATTGAAAAAATAATTGTTGAAATTTATTGGTTAACGTGTAAATTGTTTATATCGGCGTCGATGAGGAAGAGTAATTCTTAAGATTCTGATAGCGAGTTCCGGATGGTGGAAGCGGAATAGATGGAGAAGAATGAACATGGCCTCGGAGCTGAAAGGTGAAGTTTAGTAGCCTCTTCCGGGTATGCCCGTTATAGCAAATGAGTTTGTTTGAACTCTCGAAGGTAAGGTTAGCGATAATCTTATAAAGTAAGGTGGTACCACGGGTTAGAATCTTCCCGTCCTTAGTAATCATTGATTTGTTTATTAAGGACGGGATTTTATTTTCCTTCCGGAAAGGAAACATGGCATTATTAGAAATCAAAAATTTATGTAAAAATTTCGGTGATAAAGTGGTGCTCAATAACGTTTCTTTGGAGATAGATAAGGGAGACGTGTATGGAATATTGGGCCTTTCAGGTGCTGGTAAGTCAACTCTTGTTAGATGCATAAATTCTCTTGAAACATTTGATTCAGGTGAAATTCTCTACAACGGTCAACTTCTTTGCTCTCCAAAACAAAAGATAAAAAGAGAAGAGAGAAGAAAATTCGGAATGATCTTCCAATCATTCAACCTTCTTCAGCAGAAGACAGTTCTTGACAATGTTATGCTTGGTTTAAAGATAAACCACATCAAAAGGGAAGATAGAAAGAAGATTGCGATGGATGCCTTAAGCAAGGTTTCCTTAGCGGATAAGGCTAAAGCCTACCCAAGTCAGCTCTCTGGTGGGCAATGTCAAAGAGTCGCGATTGCTAGAGTTTTGGCCCTCAATCCTGAGGTAATTCTCTCGGATGAAGCAACCTCGGCTCTAGACCCTGAAACGACCTCATCAATTCTTGAACTCTTAAGAACGTTAAATAGGGTATACGGAATCACGATCATCATGATTTCCCATCAGATGAACGTCATTGAACAAATATGCAACAAGGTCGCCATTATTGATAACGCGAGCATTATCGAGGAAGGAAATCTCTCAGACGTATTCCTTAATCCGCGTTGTGAGATAACTAAGAAACTCATCTATTCGAACAAGATAAGCACAACCTTAGATGCTCGCAGGGTGATAAGAATTCTCTTTGACGGAAACGTTGATGAACCGTTGATATCCAACATTGTACAAGAATGTAATATCTTAGTATCGATCGTTTATGCTGATACAAAAGTTGTTGATGGAAAGGTCTATGGACAAACGATAATCCGTTCGCCACAGGGAATGAAAGAACTAGACAAATTAAGAAGGTACCTAACTTTCAAAAACGTTAAGTTCGAGGAGGTAGATTATGAATTTTGATTATTGGAAAGCCGTCCTTGAAACCTTAGGAATGACATTCATCTCAACCTTCCTTGCTTATTTAGTTGGCTTGCCTCTTGGTATCCTTCTAAAAAACACATCAAAGAATGGCCTTCGCCCTTGTAGATGGTTAAACGTAGTTCTTGGAATTATCGTTAACTTCCTTCGAAGTGTTCCTTGTCTCATTCTAACGGTTCTTCTCTTGCCAGTTAATAGAGCAATCTTAGGAAGAGGAACTGGAGCTTGGTACACCATGATTATTCCTCTATTCTTCTCAACATTCGCTTTTGTTGCTAGAAATGTAGAACAATCATTGCAGGATGTCGATAATGGGGAGATAGAAGCGGCCAAATCCATGGGTGCCTCAAACTTCCAAATCATTAGGTATGTATTGCTTACTGAGGCAAGAAGTTCCCTCCTACTTGGATTCACGATCACTCTCGTTAACGTTCTTGGCTATACATCCTTCGCCTATAACATCAGCGCAGGAGGCTTAATCAGCGAGATGTGGAGCTATTATGCACATCACACAGGCGACTTCTCGACCAGCGCAGTCTTCTGGATATTGGTTGCTATCGTCGTCGTAATTGTAGAAGTTATTCAAGAAACAGGCTTATTCTTAGCCAAAAAACTTGATAAAAGAAAAAAACTCAAATAAAAATAAGGAGAAATATTATTATGAAAAAAATTGCAGGTTTATTATTATTCACAACAATCTTAGCTTTAGGAGGATGTAATTCCACTAATAGCGACAAAACAATCACTATTGCAGCCTCAGAGATTCCACATGCTGAAATCTTAAATGAAGCAGTCAAACCTCTTCTTGAAGCAAAGGGATATGAACTTAAAGTATCGGTTCTTGATTGGCAATTACAAAATGATGGTGTTTACAACAATGATTATGACGCCAACTATTTCCAACATCGTCCATATCTCCAACAATACGATTCTGGTTTAACGACATATTCCGAAACATACACTTATACAAAAGTTTTCCCTGTAGCCACAGTTCACTTTGAACCATTAAGAATATACGCAGGCAAAAAGAAAGCATCTGATTTTGAAGCAAATAAAAAGACCGCAACATATGAAATTTGTAATGACGTCTCTAATGAAATCAGAGCATTAGATCTTCTTGTGTCCGCCGGAGTCATTGACAGTTATGAAACTGATAAGGATGGAAATCCAACAAATCTTCCAAACAACATCACTCCAATTTCTGAAGATGTATTAGTCGCATCCTTAGCTGATTATGATTATGCTGTTTTACCAACAAATACTGCTTTAACTGGAAATTTAACTGCCGATTCTTCTTTACCTTCAGAAACTGATGCCGTAAAAGATTTAAGAGCAAACGTCGTTGCTGCTAATGTTAAGAAGTACAACAATGATTCTGCCTATAAGACAAAGATTGATGCGTTAACTGATTGCTTGCTTGATAAATCAGTTGATACATATATCCAAACAAAATATTCTGGCGTTATTGCTACAGCCCAAAAAGATTTAAGAAAATAAGGGATACGTGTAACAATTAATCTAGCATTTTGAAAGCCTTACTTAAAATTGAAGCAAGGCTTTCTTCTTTTATATAAATATAAAGTGCAATTTATTTTTAACGTTGTATAATCCCCATTGTAGGAGAAGTTAAATATGTCTAACAATATTAGAATTCAAGATGATTTATATCATTATGTAAACGGCGAATGGCTTGAAAAGGCCATTATTCCAGATGATCGTTCAAGGGTTGGAGGTTTCTCTGATCTCGATGAAGCGGTTGAAAAAATCCTTCGCGCAGATTTTGAAGGATTCGCAAGTGGCAAAAAAGAAATTCCTCTTCCAGAAGTTGGAGAAGCCGTAAAACTCTATAAAAAGGTCTTAGATGAAACACGCCGTAACGAAGAAGGGACAAAACCTGTTCTTCCTTTCTTAGAAGAAATCGAAAGCATTAAAACAATTGCTGAATTAAACGCTAAAGCAAAAGAATTAGCCCTCGATGGATTTGATTTACCTTTCAGTTTTGGCGTTCAAACAGATATGAAAGATGCTGAAAAGAACTCTTTTCTCATCACCGGCCCATCAATCATCCTTCCTGATACAACTTATTACACAGAGAAGGCTGAAGCGGGCAAACAACTTTTAGAAATCTATAAAGGAATGGCTAAAGGATTATTAGCCTATTCTCCATTAAGTGTCGAGGATCAAGAAAAATATCTTTCTGATGCACTCGCCTTTGATGCCCTAATTGCAAAACAAGTAAAGAGCCAACTTGAATGGGCTGACTATGTCAAAGATTACAACCCAATGTCTTTAGAACAAGTTGCAACATATTTGCAACCATTTGATTTTGCTGGCCTGTTAAAACAAATCTACGGGGAAGATATTCCTTCAACCATCATTGTAGCTGACCCTAAGGCGATAAAGGAATTCCATCAATATTTCAATGAAGAAACATTTAATCTTTATAAACATTGGGCCTATGTATCTTTCTTCCTTGCTGCCTCAAAACGCTTAAGTCTTCCAATGCATGAGATTGCTACAACATATAGCAGAGCAATGTATGGAATCGCTAAAGATCCAATCTTAGAGAAACAAGCTTATCAATTATCATCTCAAATTTATTCTGAACCAATTGGCGTTTATTACGGGCGTACATATTTTGGCGAAGAGGCAAAGAAAGACATTATCTCTTTGGTTAAACGCATTATTGAAGCGTATAAAGAGCGTATGGCTAAAAACACTTTCCTTGCTCCAGAGACTAAAGAAAAAGCCATTCTTAAATTGAGCACAATCGAAATTAAGATGGGATATCCAGATAAAGTGGATCCATTCTATTCAAAATTAACAGTCAATGAAAATGATTCTCTCTTCCTTGCTTGCCGCAAGATTTCAAGAAAGAAAGTCGTTCATGAATTAGAGAAACTTCATAAGCCTGTCGATCGCTCTGAATGGGGCATGCCTGGTCATATGGTTAATGCCTGTTACAATCCGTTCTCCAATGACATAACCTTCCCTGCCGCAATTCTTCAAAAGCCATTCTATTCTCTTTCACAATCCGAATCAGAGAATTTAGGTGGTATCGGCGCGGTTATCGGACATGAAATCTCTCATGCATTCGATAATAATGGCGCTTCCTTTGATGAAAAAGGGAACCTTAACAATTGGTGGAAAGAAGAAGACTATAAAGCTTTCAAAGATTTAACCAAAGCCATGATTGATGAATTTGATGGCATCGATTTCTATGGCGGAAAGGTTTCTGGTGAATTAATTGTTTCTGAGAATATTGCTGATAATGGTGGAGTTGGTGTCACATTAGGCATTATGCATGAAATAAAAGATGCTTCATTCCAAGATTATTGGAAAAACTGGGCAAGGATTTGGTGTATGAAGGCACGTCCAGAAATGGTTCAATTGTTGTTAACCAATGATGTTCATGCTCCAGCTGAGCTTAGAGCCAACATTCAGCCTCGTAATTTTGAAGAATGGTATGAAGCCTTCAACGTTACAGAAAAAGACGCAATGTATATTGCGCCTGAAAAACGTGTCCGTATTTGGTAATTATTCAAGGTCGATTGAATACAAATCTAACTTTGAGGAGCCCTCGAAATAGAAGTAGAGGGCTTCTTTTTTATTTTGTGGTTCAATGTTGACAGTTACCTCATTATCTTTTGAAAATAAAGGAGACGTGTATCTGTTTTCACCATTTTCAGAGAACCTTACAGAAACCTTTCCTTTGAACTTTCCTTTGTAATGAAGTGTGATTTTGTGCGTGTTCGATAAATCAAAATATTTGTAGCCGATAAGACAACCATCACCTACATTTTGAATATATTGTTGTTTTTGATCCCTGTCATGCCCATCTTGGTGAATTCTGAGTTTTTTCTTTTGATGAGGCAAGGCAAAGAATGGATAGAAGACGTTATGCTTTTTTCCATGATAATAGCAGCAAATTGATGCAGGGTATTTGCCCTTTCCCTCAAGAGGCTTCATATTTAAACCGCATGAAGTAATCTCAACTTGGGCGATTTTGCCGTTTTCATCAATCGTAATTGGCTCGGCACAGTCTTGCCTGTCCGTATTTGTGTAATTAGTATGTCGGTGATAAAAAACATACCATTGCCCATTTACTTGAATTATTGAACCGTGGTTATTTCCTATTGGGCATGTAGCGTCTTTTTTCTTTCTGCCATTAAACCCAACGTCACCATTCGAGACGATTACTCCTTGATATTGGAAGGGGCCCATAGGGGAAGAAGAAGTCATGTAGCAAAGTTCATGACCGGCTAACGATGAATAGATAAAGTAATATGTGTTTCTTATTTTTCTAAGGGAAGATGCCTCAAAGAACGCATGATTTTTATCTTTTACACCATTGATATTCTTTTCTTCATTAGCCATAGATAATAATTTCGTTGGCCCGATTTTGATGGTCATCATGTCTGCCTCTAGTTCCATTCCATATCCACCCTGCGGTTTAAGATGATGCCTAATCATTGGGAACCAGCTTATTGCGCCAAAGCCAGAATAAAGATAGACACGCCCATCTTCATCCGTAAATGCGCCTGGATCGAAATGGAAGGCATCTCCCTTTTTCCTTCCTAAATCTGTACCGTCTTGATAATGAACGTTTCCGATATGTTTGAAAGGCCCTGCTGGAGAATCTGATTCAGCGACCCCAATCGTCCCTTGCCACGCTAAGGAATAATATAGATAGAATTTACCATTTGGACCTTGTGTAACATCTGGTGCATATAAATCTAATTTGCCATCTCTGTTGAATGGATCTTCTTTCTTGTCGAATATTTCGCCTTCAAATCTCCAATCGCTTAAATCATCAAGAGGGGCAGACCATGTGACGTAATTGTTATGGGAGAAAGGGAATTCACTGTAACAATCATGCGAGCCATACACATAAAGTCTGTTGTTGAATATATGTGGTTCACAATCAGGCGTATATTCATATAAAGGTAAATAAGGATTAAAAACTTGTTTTTTCATAACTTTTTCCTTTTTAAAAATCCGATAAAATTATAATCAAAGTTCTTGATTTTTAGAATGAAAAATGCTTCTTAATTTTAACTCAGTCAATATTTATAATCGGTAAATAAATAAATACCACAAGCCACCACAATATTTTGTTACCTAAAATGATTTTTTGAATTAGTGAAATTAAGAAAATGTCGATAAAATCTAGTGTTTTAAGCCTTTTTTATACACTGTATATTTGCAAATACGGTTTTGCTTGAATTAGTTTTTTTCGTGCCTAAAATAAACACGCTACAAAGGAATATATGAGAATAGATATACCTTTAGTGCACCGAGGCATATATTATGAAAACTTTTTATGACGAAACCCTTGATGGGAACATGGAAACAGAAGAAACGAAAATTTGCGTTATGAAACGTTCTGGGGAACGCGTTCCTTTTGATCGTCAAAAAATCGTTAATGCCATTAATGGTGCCAATGAAGAAGAAGGCATTCCTTCTGAACGCCTTACTCCAGAAGAAATTGCCAATATTGCTTTAGGTATCCAAAAAGATGCCGCTAATGCCGGTCGCGATTTATCAGTTGAAGAGATTCAAGATAAAGTTGAAGATGCACTTATGGGTTCAGGCAAATTTAAAGTTGCCAGACTTTATATCACATATCGTTATAAACACGCCGAAAATCGCAAAATGAGTGATATTGATCAAAAGATCGCCGGTGTCGTTGAAAGAGATAACGAAGAAGTTAAACAAGAAAACTCCAATAAAAATCCAACAATTCTCTCCGTTCAAAGAGACTATATGGCTGGTGAATGGAGCCGTTACTATACAAATAAGTATCTTTTGCCAGATGATATTGTTGAAGCACATAAAGAGGGCATAATTCATTTCCATGATGCAGACTATTTTGCCCAACATATGCATAATTGTTGCTTAGTTAATCTTAAAGATATGTTAGAAAATGGCACATGCATTTCTGGCACGCATATCGATAAACCACATTCATTCGCTACAGCTTGTACGGTCGCTTCTCAGATTGTTGCGCAAGTCGCTTCAAGCCAATATGGTGGACAAACTATTACAATGTCTCACCTTGCACCATTCGTTGATCTTTCTAGAAAGAAGATCGCTAAACGTTTAAGAGCAGAGTTTGAATCAACTGGCATTGTTACAACTGAAGATAAATTCCAAGATCTCGTTGAACAAGAAGTTCGCAAAGAAGTAGAAGGCGGATGCCAAACAATCCAATATCAATTAATTACTTTGCAATCAACTAATGGACAAGCTCCATTTGTTACGGTTTTCTTATATTTACACGAACTTCCAGAAGGTCAAACAAGAGATGATTTAGCCTTAATCACCGAAGTAATGTTAAAACAACGTATGCTTGGCGTTAAAGATCGTACGGGTGCTTATATCACACCTGCTTTCCCGAAACTTATTTACGTTTTGCAAGACGATAATATTGAAGAAGGCGGAAGATATTACTATCTTTCGAAATTGGCTGCCGAATGTACGGCAAAACGCATGGTTCCAGATTATATTTCAGAAAAGATCATGATGGAACTTAAAGGTGATACGTATCCATGCATGGGTTGCCGTTCTTTCTTGACCACTGATCGTTTTACCGAAGCCGGATTGGGCAATATTAGTGGCTCTCTTGACTATGAACCTGGCAAGCATCGCTATTACGGCCGTTTCAACCAAGGCGTTGTTACAATCAACCTTGTTGATGCCGCGTGTTCATCGGGAAAAGACGAAGCTAAGTTCTGGCAAATCATGAATCAACGCCTTGAGTTATGCCACCGCGCTCTTCAAATTCGTCACAATCGTTTGCTTGGAACCCCAAGCGACGTTGCGCCTATTCTTTGGCAAGATGGCGCCCTTGCTCGTTTAAAACCTGGTGAGCCTATTGATAAACTACTTTATGATGGATATTCAACAATATCATTGGGGTATGCTGGATTGGCCGAAGCCATCTATTACATGAGAGGCGTTTCACACACTTCCCCTGAAGGCGAACAATTGGGCTTAAGAATCATGCAGCTTCTCAATGACAAGTGTAATGAATGGAAAAAGATGGAGAATATTGATTATTCAGTCTATGGAACTCCACTCGAATCCACGACATACAAATTTGCAAAATGCTTGCAAAAACGTTTTGGAAATATTCCTGGCGTCACTGATCATAACTACATTACAAACAGTTATCATGTCAACGTCCGTGAAAACATCAACGCTTTCGACAAATTAACAAAAGAAGCAAAATTCCAACGTTTATCTCCTGGCGGTGCTGTTTCTTATGTTGAAGTTCCTAATATGCAAGATAACATTCCTGCAGTTCTTGCTATCATGAAACACATGTACAATACAATTCTTTATGCCGAATTAAACACAAAGAGTGATTATTGCGATTGCTGTGGATTTGATGGTGAAATCAAACTCACACGTGATGGAACTGGAAAATTAGTCTGGGAATGCCCAAAATGTGGCAACCGTGATCAATCTAAGATGCATGTTGCAAGAAGAACTTGCGGATATATTGGAACACAATATTGGAATCAAGGAAGAACTCAAGAAATTCAAGATCGCGTTCTCCACTTGTCTTGCCCAACTTGTGATCTTGATAAGCATTAATTTAATCCCTCAATTGAGGGATTTTCTTAAAAAAGAGGTAATACATGTATGCATTATGGTCAAATAATGTTGGCTGATTCAGCCAATGGTGAGGGAATTCGTTTATCTTTATTCGTTTCTGGCTGTACTAATTGTTGCAAAGGCTGTTTCCAACCAGAGACATGGAATTTTTCTTTTGGCGAAGAATTTGATGAAAAAATTGAAAATTTCATCCTTACTGAGCTAGAAAAAGATTATTACTCAGGAATCACATTACTGGGAGGAGAACCTTTTGAAATCGACAATCAAAGGGGGCTTATCAACTTGATTCGCAAATTCAAAAAGAAATTTCCAAAAAAGAATATCTGGTGTTATACGGGGTTCACCTACGACAACGACCTGATTCCAGGCGGAAAACGTTATTGCGAAGTGACTGATGAGATGCTCGATTCGATTGACATTCTTGTTGACGGCAAGTTTGTTCTTGAACTAAAAAACCCTTCCCTTAAGTTTAAGGGGTCGGAAAATCAACGCATCATCGATATGAAAGAGACAAGAAAAACTGGCAAAGTTGTCTTATCTCCATTAAACAATTGAGCATTTTTCGTTTATTTTTTTCTCTAATCATTTAAGATATCAACATATGGAAAAGAAATTAGAATTATTTGAATTGCGTCGTCATGGCGAAACAGACGCAGAATTTTATGCTCTAGAAGAGCTTTTCGCCGCCTTAATTGAAGCAGGTTATCCTGTTGAAAGACATTTTTATGAAGATGGAAACTTCTCCAATGAAGAAATTCAATCTTTAATTGAGAAAGAAGGATTAGCCGTTCTTCCTGTCTCAAAAATGGATGATAAGGTTTCTTTCAAAGGGAGATATCCAACAATCGATGAAATTGCTGACTACTTTGAGATAACTATCACTTATGAAGATGAGTGCCATGATGATTGCTGCTGTGGTCACCATCATCACGATGAAGAAGATCATGAATGCTGTTGTGGCGGCCACCATCATCACGAAGGCGAATGTTGCTGCGGCGAAGAACACGAAGAAGGCCATGAATGTCATTGCCATGATAGTGAAGAAGTGACAAAAGAGCACGAATGTTGTTGCTGCCATAACGAAAAATAAGGCATACGTGTATGAATAAAACGTTAATTCAGAAGTACGCAGAACTTATTATTCGTTCTGGAATTTCTCTTAGAAAAGATGAAAAAGTAATCATAAGCGCAAATGTTGATCAAGAAGAATTTGTCGCCATCTTAACCGAAGAAGCGTATAAAGCCGGCGCAAAGAATGTCTATATAAACTGGAATTCCCAAAAAGTTTCTAAAGCGACTTTGATATACGGTGATGAAGCAAATCTTTCTACCCTCTCTCCAATGGAATTGGCTTATTGGAAATTCCGTGGAGAAGAGCTGCCTGCTTATATTTGGGTTGATTCAGATGATCCTGATGGCGCGAAAGGCGTTGATGCCGATAAGGCCGCAAGAATTCGCCAAGCCAAATACAAAATCTATGGCAAATACAAAGAAATGGAAGAAAATAAAATCGCTTGGTGCATCGCTGGCGCTCCAGCTAAAGAATGGGCCAAGAAGATTTTCCCTGATGATAACGCCGAAGACGCTATGGAAAAGCTTTGGGAAAAGATTCTTTACACATCACGTGCGTTAGACGGTAACGGAATTGCCAATTGGGAAAAGCATGATATAAACTTGAAGAAACGTTGCGATTACCTCAACTCTTTAAGGCTGAAAGAACTCCATTACTCTTCAAGCAATGGCACGGACTTTACTGTAGGGCTTATTCCTGGCGTCATATTCTTAGGCGGCGGAGAAACAACACTTGATGGCCGCTTCTTCCAACCGAACATTCCTTCCGAAGAAGTCTTTACGTCTCCGAAGAAAGGTGTTGCAGAAGGCATAGTATACGCTTCAAAACCATTAGTTTATAACGGTGTGCTTATTTCAAACTTCTGGGTTAAATTCCACGAAGGAAAGGCAATTGATGTTCACGCTGAAACAGGCGAAGATGCCCTTCGTTCTATCCTTACTTTGGATGAAGGATCGGCATATCTTGGCGAATGCGCTCTTGTGCCTTTTGATTCTCCAATCAACAATACGGGGTTATTGTTCTACAACACCCTTTACGATGAAAATGCTGCATGCCATTTAGCGTTAGGCAGAGGCTTTACAGAACTCTATCCTAACTTCCAGGATTATTCCGATGAACAACTTCGTGAATTTGGCATCAATTATTCTCTTAGCCATGTAGATTTTATGATTGGCTCAAAGGATTTAGACATTGTCGGAACAAAAGAAAATGGCGAAAAAGTCCAAATATTCCATAATGGCAACTGGGCTTTTGAAATCTAAAATTTTACATTAGTTCAAATACGATTGGCTCTCTTTAAAAAGAGGGCCTTTTCATAATTGCCTATCAGTATTTTTAAAACGGTTAACAAAAGAAAAATAAAGGAATATAATAATTTAATACACAAATGCAATAACTTAAAAAATAATAGAATTTATCGAATTTTTTTAACATTCAATCATCCTATAATAAGTGAGAATTGTAAAGAGAATTTTACAAGAAAACGTTTTCATAAAAATCTTCTAACATATATCGATTTTAGGTTGTATAACTCTTAACGATGAAGTTCTTTGGCAATTCGACTGCGCAAACTAAAATCAAGTTAATCTGTAAAAGATAATATTGGAAATAGTTTACGCTTTTTTGCTTTGTTTAAAGTTTCATTCATCGGGATTTTGATGGGTTATACACCCGAAAGGACAAATTATGAAGAAAACTTCCAAACTCCTCGTCTTAGGCGGTTTACTTGCCGCTACCGCATCGCTCGTTTCTTGTGGAGGAAATGATTCCAGCGAAATATCAACTGGCAGAGAATTAAGCATTCTCCTCGTTCCAAGCAACGATCCAACCAAATTAATGCAAAGAGCAACAGCATTAACTCCTTACTTAAATGAATATGTCAAGGATACTGGCTACACATTCAAAATCACAGTTGGTAACTCTTATGACTCTGTTATGACAGCTCTTACATCTGGTACAGGTGATGCAGGCTTCCTTCCAGGCGGAAACTATGCACAAGTTTCTATCACAAACCCAGGCAAAGTTGATCTTATTGCTTCAGCAGTTCGTGCTGGTTATAAAGTTCAAGCTGATGATTTCAAAGGCAATGGCGGAAACGACATGTTCAATGAAACAAACAAAGAACTTCAAAGAAAAGCTATGAATGGTGAAATCACTGTTTCTGGCAAAGCAGCCTCCGAAGCAACTGATTCTGATCCAGTTTATAAATACTATGGTGAACAATCCACCACAGCCGTTAACTTCTATTCTGGTGTTATGTTCTCACGCCGTGATGAATATAGCAAAGAAAAAGGCTTCAAGACATTTGGCATCACTGATGGTATGACTTCAAAAGAAGTTCTTGCTAAATTACATGATGGCGAAGCAGTCTTCGGTATCATGGGCAACGGTTCTTCCTCTGGCTTAATCTACCCATCCAAGTTTGTTTATGACATGGGCTATACTAATATGTTCGTTTCCAAATCAACATATGAAAAGATGTCCGATGCTGAAAAAGCTAAATCCTTAATTGGTATCAACCAATCCACATATCCAAACGGTTTATCTTATTTAATGAGCACGGGTGTCATTGACGTCTCTGTCGGCTTCATGGATACACGTTATGGTTCAGGCTATGTTCAATCTGGTGGACCTTTCTACAATGATAAAGGCATTTTCGATAACACCTATACTGTCGGTATCACAGATCCTATCATGAACGATACAATCTCTTGCACACACTCCCTTGAACAATCTGCTCGTGATGCCATCTACACGGCATTCACAAAAGCTGCTGCAACTGGTGATAAGAGCAAAGAAGGCGATCCAGCATATTACTTATATCAAATCTATTCACATACTGGCTACGCTCCAGCAGAAGATAGCAACTACGATGCTGCTCGTACAATGTATTCCTGGACAAAAGAACACTCTGTTGAAAATCCATCTGACGCTGTTGAATCTAGCGAATCAAAATAATCGCATAACAATTAATTAAAACTTACCCTACATCTGGAGGCCAATAAATATGATCGAATTAAAAAATGTTTCTAAAGTATATGAAGACAATGGTTTCAAAGCTTTAGATGATATCAACCTTACAATTAATGATGGTGAATTCGTGTCCATTATTGGCCTTTCTGGTGCAGGTAAATCAACACTTATCCGTTGCATTAACCGCATGCATGATGTTACAACCGGTGAAATCCTTATTGATGGAAATGATATTACCAAGCTCAAAGGAAAAGCTTTGAGAATGGAACGTCGTAGTATTGGCATGATTTTCCAATCTTTCAACCTTGTTAAACGTGCAACAGTTATCAAGAATGTTCTTGCGGGTCGTGTTGGCTACCACAACTATTTCGAAACTCTTTTTGGCCTTTATAAAAAGGAAGAAAAAGATTTAGCCTATCGTTCAATGGCTAAGTTAGGAATTCTTGATAAGGCATATGTCCGCGCCGATAAACTTTCGGGCGGTCAACAACAACGTGTCGCCTTAGCAAGAGCTCTTACCCAGGAACCTGAACTCATCCTTGCTGATGAACCTGTTGCATCTCTCGATCCAATAACGACTGTTTCCGTTATGGATGATTTTGCACGTATTAATAAAATGGGCATTACCATTATTGCAAATATGCACCACGTAGATCTTGCTAAGAAATATTCTACGAGAATCATAGGCGTTCGTGCTGGTCGTATTGTTTTTGATGGCAAACCAGAAGAAGTTACTGATGAGGTAACAATGAGAATTTACGGACGTTCATTAAATAGTTCCGAAAAACTTGGAGAAGCTTTAGAAGAAGCTCAAGCCAAATCTTCCGAAGGAGAAAACGAATAATGGATGTCGAAATAAAAGAAAAGGTCACCTTCAAAGAACGTTTGGCCGCTTTTTGGGACAAACTTAATTGGGGTGAAAAGAAAATAGACATTTCCGAAGAACAAGACGGAAGTGACATACGTACAATTAGAAAAAAGAGACCAACTCTTTTAATAGCTATCATTGTCTTAGTCATCGGCATTTTTGTCGGCTGTATGTTCGCAATGAATCTTGGCGATACACGTTTTGGCTGGGAATCTGGCTGGGAATTTATAGCTGGTTTATTCAAGGCACCATATAACAAATACTTAAATTTCTTCCCATATAACATAGAAGTTAAGGATTGGGCGTCATGGTGTTATTACATGCAAAAGGTATGGCTTCCATTCCTTGTTAATACTGGTCTTCCATCACTTTGGAGCACAGTTGAACTTTGTTTCCTTGCAACCCTCTTTGGCGGCTTAATTTCCATACCTGTCTACTACCTTTGTGCCCGTAACGTTGCAAAACATGGCTATATTTATGGACCTTTCCGTCTCATAAACAACATTATTAGAACGATCCCTACAATCACTCTTTGTACAATTTTCGTTCTTATTTATGGTGCCACAAATTTTACTGGCATTATTGCCATGACAATATTCACCATTGGCATTATCTACAAAATTATGTACGAATATATTGAAACGTTGGATATGTCACCATTTGAGGCGATTTATTCCGCTGGTGGTATGCGTTTCCAAGCCGTTAGCGTTGGACTTCGCCCATCAATTAAACCTATGTTCTTAGCAAATATGCTTTACGTATTTGAGATGAATATCCGTGGGTCCTTAATTCTTGGTTATGCTGGCATTATTGACTCTTTGGGCTATAAGATTTCTGACTGGTCTCATGATACACTTGATTTATGGAAAATTGGCGTTGTCTTGGTTCCTTTATTTGTCTTAGTCTTTATTCTTCAATTAGTTTCTAACTTTATCGGGAGGAAGATGAGATGAGCTTAGCACAGATTATTTTAATTGCAGGTGCTGCTATCTTAGTGGCCTTCATAATTGGAACATTTATTTTTGCAAACGTTCGCAAAAAACCAGATGGAACAAGAAGCCTTAGAAACTTTGGCGATTTCTTTGTTAACACGAAACGTTTCGTGTTTGGAACGAATGCCAATCAACACTTCGAAAACACAAGTGATGCAATGTTTGCCTCTCCTCATAAGTGGCTTGTAGATGTATTCCTCATCGTTGTCGTTGTAATTGTCGTTCTTTATATGAACGCAGACTTGAACCTTCTTTCTTGGGGAAGCGCGGGCTTGTCATTTAATGTCACGCTGGCAGCTTCAGGACAAACTATTTGGGAAAACATTAGCCGTTTATTCAATATTGATTGGCAATATTTCTTTGGCTTTGGTGACTATTTCTTCAATGAGGGAGTTATTTATCAGTTATTCCAAACATTTGGCATCGCTTATGTTGGAACTTTGATTGCCGCAATTATTGGTATCCCATTTGGCTTGCTTGCCTCTCATCATTTATTCAAAAAGGGCGCATACGTGTCTGAAATAATACTCATTTTAATCAGAACCTTACCTGAAATCCTCCTTGCTTTATTGATGGTTAATTTCACTGGTGTCAGCGCTTTAACTGGCGTTCTCGCTCTATCAATTCACTCAATCGGCATGATTGGCAAACTGTATGCTGAAGAAATAGATGAACTTGATACTCAACCTCTCGAAGCAATTTCTGCTGCTGGTGGCAATATGGCTCAAAAGATTCACTTAGGCATTATGCCAAACTTCCGCCCAGCTTTACTCAGCGTTGCTCTTTATAGATTTGACATCAACATTCGTACGACAACGATTCTTGGCGTCGTTGTTGGTTCTGGCTGTGGTATTGGTTTTTCTTTAACTAATGACGCATCAATTAATAACTGGAACAGACTTGGCGCTGATATCCTTGGCGTCGTTCTTTTCATCATTCTTCTTGATATCATTTCAAGCTGGTTAAGAAAGAAACTTGTCTAATGAAGAATTTGATTTTAATGGCAGGCATTCCTGGATCAGGGAAATCGACCTGGTGCAAGGAATATCAAAAAACGCATAAGAATGTTTTCATCATCGATACTGATGAAACAAGAAAACAAATAACTGGTTCATATCTTATCTTTCCTGAAAGGATGGAGATCATTTACGATGAAATGATTCGTCAAAGCAATGAAATCTTTGCAAAATACGATGATTGCACTGTAATAGAAGACTCAATATTCTTGGAAGACTATCGTAGAAAGTATTACATGGAACGTCTTAAAGGGTATGATCATTCTTTATTGTTCATGATAAAGATGCATGATTATTCAATCTGTTACAAGCAGAATAAGATGAGAATCAAAGATAAATGGGTTCCTGAAGACGTTATGGATAACATGATTAAGACATATGTTGATCCATCTAAAGAAGTAGCGGCTCTATTTGATGAAATAAAAGTTGAGTATTGGAACTAAAATAAGACCCACGTGTGGGTCTTTTCTTTTCGATTTAATCCAGAGAGAAGAATAAGTTTCCTCGTTTTAATGAGGTGGTCTCCTTGGTCGGCTTTTAGGATTCCTGATTCTACTGTTGTAGTCAGGCTTTCAACACCAGCGTCTCCAGTCAGGATACCTATAATGTAAGTTGTAGGGGAACAATGATTCCCTCTGGATGCTAGTTACCTAGCAAAAGCATTATACAAAAAAGAAGGCTTATTTGAGAATACCTAAGCCTTCTAATAATATTTTTAATCCGACGGCAATAAAGACAATTGCAGCAATAAGCCCTGCCCATTTCTCTAGATACTTAGCTAACTGCTTAGCAAGCAAGACCGTTAAGAAGGATAAGACAAACGTGACACAGCCGATTATCGTGAAGACGATCAACGCATTACCGATTGATAATTCAAGATATACGAAGCCAATGCATAAAGCATCGATTGCTGTAGCGATATCTTGCCAAAGAACCTCAAAGAATCCAATTTTCTTTGGCTCTAACCGTTCTTCATCATCTTTCTTCTTAAAATCTTTTATCCATTCTATTAATGATTTAATGCCTAAGGCCGCTAATAGAGCAAAAGCAATCCAAGGAATGTATTTTTCGAGTTGTTCTTTAAATGCGTATCCTGCAAAATAGCCAATACATGGCATAATAAATTGAAAGATTCCGTAACTCAAAGAAATAAGGAGCATCTTCCAAATTGGCATTCCTTTTTCTTTTAAACCATTTGTAGCATTAACGGTCATTGCGTCTATTGACATTGAGACCGATGTAAGTAATGTTTCTAACCAATCAATCATAGCGTGAAAGATTATATATTTGCCATTTTAAGTTGGTGCTTGCTAACTTTAGTCAATGTTTAATATTTAGACACAACTGTAATTTTTGATTGCTTTTCTTTTAGAAAACTACATAATTATTTTGCTTTGCAAAAGACTAGAATTTATGAATGAAATCAAAGTAGAAAATTTAACGAAAATATATAATGAAGGACTTGAGAATGAAGTGCATGCTTTAAATGGCGTTTCATTTCATCTTGAAGAAGGAACTTTTACAATCATCTTAGGGGCCTCTGGCGCTGGGAAATCAACTTTACTTAACGTCCTTGGCGCAATGGATAATGCTACTGATGGTTCATACATTATCGGTGACGAAGATGTCGCTAAATATGATTTTAAGAAGCTCTCCAAATTTAGAAGAGAAGACATTGGTTTCGTTTTTCAATTCTACAACCTTATGCCTAACCTCACCGCTTTAGAAAATGTTCAATTGGCCGCATCAGTCGCTAAAGACCCCTTCGATGCTGAAAAGATTTTAGAAGAAGTGGGGCTCAGTAAGAGAAAGTTTAATTTCCCGTCGCAACTATCTGGTGGAGAACAACAGCGTGTCGCGATCGCTAGAGCCATCGTTAAGAATCCGCGCCTTTTACTTTGCGATGAACCTACGGGTGCCCTTGATTCAAAAACTGGCGCTCAAATTCTTAAACTTTTGCATGATGTATCCGTTAATTACAGAAAGACTGTCATTATTGTTACGCACAACTCGAAAATTGCCGAATGCGCACAACGCATCATCCGCATATCTGATGGAAAGATTCTTTCTGATGAGGTTAATCCAAATCCAATAAGTCCTGAGGAAGTAGACTGGTAATGAAAAAGAAATCAACGATTGGCCTTTTGAATAAAATGCTCCTCCGTTCCTTGAAGAAAGGGTGGGCTCAATTTTTATCTATAGTTGCCATTGGCGCCATAGCAGTAACCCTCTTTGTGGGCCTTTTAGCTAATGCAGATTCCTTTGAAAATAGAGTTAATGAGGTCTATTCCGAAGGAAATCTTGCTTCATTGTGGGTTACAACGACCAAGTATGATGAAGAAGATTCTAAAGCAATCTCCTCTTTATTAAATGATGACGAAAAAATGGAAGGAAGGCTTTATCTTCCTGCCGAAGTTGGATCAATGGACATTTACCTCGCTGTTTTGCCGACTCAGCCAACAATTTCTAAACCATGTGGGGAAGTGGAAACTAGTTCAAATTCTAATGCTCAGGATTTTTTGTACCTTGACAAAGAATTAAAAGGGGATCAGTCCTTATCTGTTGCAAATAAATATGAGCTCGGCAAAGAGGCTCAATTCTTTTTGACCTTATCATCGTATGGAATATCTGATTATGCTGAATTACTTGATTCTTTTGTAAAAGAAGGTGGGAAAAACATCTTCAAGGAAGATTCGATCTCATTTAGTACAACCGTCACTGGTTTCATGTCTCACCCAGAAAACGTTACAAAATCTTCATACAACACTTCTCTTGTTTTGATGTCCGACTCGGTTTTCAAAAAAGGAATTACAAAGGTCATTGAAGATAATTTTACTGAAGCTGGTGCCAAAATCATTTTTAAGGCGATGCAAACTACTATTGGTTTCAATTCAATGACTTCCGAGACTTTAACGAATCCTAATCAATATCTTATTTCGGTGAAAGACGAGGAGCGTGTATCAATTCTCAAAGAAAAAATAAACGATTATTTCTCTAAGAAGGAAGAGAACAATCTATATTTAACGACATCTCGTTCTGAGATGCCTTTCTATGTCACGCTCAATAACGACGTTACCCAAGCAAGACAATTCACATTTGTTTTCCCTTTTGTTTTCTTTGCCGTTGCTATCTTAGTTATCTTAACAACTCTGTCACAAAGAGTTCTTCAAGAGAGATCACAAATTGGTACGATGAAAGCCTTAGGCTTAAAAAAATCTCAAATTTATTGGCATTATATTCGTTTGACTAGCATGCTTGTTGGACTTGGAACAATTATAGGAGAGATTCTTGGCCCTATTATCATTCCTAAGATTCTTGGACAAAAATATTCAATCCTCTATTCTTTGCCTACAATGAAATACGTTTTCCCTGTTTGGGAAGGAATTTTAACTGCCGTTATTTTCTTAGGCGTGTCTGCTCTCGTTACTTTCTTAATATGTCATAAAGAAATATCGCTAAAACCAGTTGAATCTATGCGCCCTGAACCTCCTAAGTTCAAATTCAAACACGCTAAATCCACGGAAAAAGACAAGGTTGCAAAACTTTCTTTGAAAATGGCCATTAGAAATATCCGCATCAACAAGGTTAAATCTTTGATGGTTGTTATTGGCGTCATGGGTTGCACGGCTTTACTATGCTGCGGTTTTGGCATTGAAAACACAGTCGATAATGGCATTGAGCATGATTTATCAATGTTTTACAACACTGATATGAGCGTTTCTCTAAAAAGTAATATGTCTGCTAAATCAATCAATGACGACCTGCTTTCTTATGAAGGGATTAAAAGCGTAGATCCTTACATCACAACAACGACATCCGTTTATTTTGGCGATGGCGCTCAAGCGGAGACAAAGATTTATTTGATTCAAAAAGATACTGATACCATTAGTGTATCTTTCGATCATTCAAAAGTTGCAATAACTCAAAAGGTAGCAAACAAGACTGGCGCTAAAGTTGGAGATACAATTCATTTCACGTATAACACAATTTCATATGAAGCTGAAATAGGCTTAATTCAGGATGCGTTTGTCTATCATGGCATTTATGCATACACGGATGCCCCCTTTTTAAAAGGAGAGGACACATTTACTTACAATACGGCATATGTGAAAGTAAAAGAAAATGCTGACGTAGCTGCCATTGCAAATACGCTCACCGAAAAGGATTCCAATGTTTCTGGTGCCACAACCTATGCACAAAGAAGGGTGATGATCCAGGATGTCATGTCTGGTGTATATGTTATGACTAACGCTGTTAAAGTTTTTGCAATTTTGCTAGCCATTGTTGTTTTGTACAACCTAGCATTAATGAATTTCCAAGAAAGAACTAGAGATATAGCTACATTAAAGGTTCTTGGCTTTTCAAGAATGGAAATAACTTTATCTCTTCTTTTTGAAACAATGTCGTTAACTGCCATTGGCGTCCTTGTTGGCCTATGCTTGGGTTATCCATTCATGTTAGCCGTATTAGGTACCAATGTCGTTGAACTTGTTGAATATTTATATTCAATTACCATCGTTTCTTATGTTATTTCCTTTGTTCTTACTTTTGTTGTGGCTTTAATTGTTAACTTACTCTTAACACATAGAATTAAGAAAGTGATGATGGTTGAGTCCCTTAAGAGCGTCGAGTGATTTTATTATTAGCGAAGTAGTGTTAAAATACTGAAAGATTTTGGTGAGAGTTTATGGAAGAAGAAAAGAAGTTACCTAAAGTAATGTTAACGGGCGACCGCCCAACTGGAAGATTGCATATTGGCCACTATGTTGGTTCTCTTAGAAGACGTGTTGAATTACAAAACACTGGTGATTTTGATGAAATGTACATCATGATTGCTGACACGCAAGCTTTAACCGACAATGCTGGAAATATTCAAAAGGTTGAAGATAACGTTATCGAAGTTGCCCTTGATTATTTAGCTGCAGGAATCGATCCGAATAAAGTAACTATTTTCCTTCAATCTAGAATTCCTGAACTAACTGAATTCACGTGTTATTTTAGTGATATCGTTTCTCTTTCTAGACTAGAAAGAAATCCAACCGTTAAGGCAGAACTTGCCATGAGAGGATTTGGTGAAACGATTCCTGTTGGTTTCATCACATACCCTATTTCTCAAGCAGCTGATATTTTGATGTTCGGAACAACAATAGTTCCTGCTGGAGAAGATCAATCTCCAATGGTTGAGCAAGCGCAGGAGATTGCTCATAAATTCAATTCCTTGTTCAAGCCAGTTTTTGCTGAGCCAAAAATCATGTTACCTGAAAATACATACGCTAGACGCTTACCTGGAACCGATGGTAAGGCAAAGATGTCTAAATCCTTAGGGAATTGCATTTATTTAACCGATGACGAAGCTACCGTAAATAAAAAGGTCATGTCCATGTTTACCGACCCAACTCATTTAAAGCCATCTGATCCAGGACACACAAAAGACAATCCTGTCTTTATCTATCTCGAAGCGTTTGCTACCGATGAGATGTTTGCAAAGTATTATTCTGAATTCAAAAATCTTGAAGAATTGAAAGCCGCGTATGAAAAAGGTGGAATAGGCGATGTAACAGTTAAGAAGTTCTTGGCAAAATGCCTCAACGAAGTTCTTGAACCTATGAGAATTCGCCGTCATGAACTCGAAAAAGATATTGCCCATGTATATGAAATTCTTAAGGATGGAACGGCCAAGGCTCAACAAAAAGCCTCATATGTGGCTATGCGTGCTAGAAGAGCAATGGGTATTGATTATTTCGAAAATAAGAAATTAATCGAGAAACAGCAAAAATCCTATAACAAAGCTCATGAACAGCAAAAATCCTATGCTGAATATTTAGCCAAGCAAAAGAAATAAAGTGAAATATTCCCAAATACGATTTCGAATTGTATTTGGGCTTTTTCATATTTTTGAAATGTAATCGTATCGCAAGTTATCTGCTTAATAAAAAACCGCCCTTTCGAGCGGCTTAAATTTGCTAGAACTATTTATCGTCTTCTTTCGTCATTTCGCTTGTTTTAACGATCTTGTAACCAACTCCACGCATCGCTTTAATTGTGATGTCAGAATGAATTTGATTTAATTTCTTTCTAAGATTCGAGAGATAAGCCCAAACGACATTAATTTCAGCTTCCGTATCATACCCCCAAATGTTTTCCATGATACGTTCGGTGGAAAGCACAGTGCCTTGATTTCTAAGAAGATACTCGAATAAACGATATTCCGTATCCGTTAAAGGAAGAGAACCATACTGTGTTCTGATTTCAAAAGTATTGTGATCTAATTCGAGGTTCTCAATTTTATATGGTTCAAGCAAGTCACCTTTTCTTCTGGTTAATGAGCGAATTCTAGCTAAGAATTCTTTGAGCGAGAAAGGTTTTGCTAGATAGTCATCCGCGCCTGCATCAAGGCCTTCGACCTTGTCATCGACTTGCGATTTAGCACTTAAAATCAAAACAGGGGTGTTATTGCCTTCCTTTCTCATTTGTTTAATGAGTTCAATGCCATCAATGTTTGGCATCATTAAATCGGTGATGACTAATTCATATTGATTTTGATGAAGCATTTCTAATGCTTCCTTGCCATCATTGACAGCATCAGGATCATACTTGTTCGCAACAAGAACACGAACAATTGTTCTTGAGAGATCTCTTTCATCTTCGACTAATAAGATTTTCATAGTTTTTCCTCCTTATTTAATTACTATGGGCTTTTTTCCAATCTTTTATCGCTTTAAGCCTTTCGCCATATTTAGCTTCCAAACCTTGTGTTCCAGGTTTGTAATATTCTTTATCCTTTAAAGAATCTGGCAGGCATTGCATTGCTGCGACTTTTTCTTTTGTGTCATGGGCGTATATATAGCCTTTGTTATAACCTAGTTCTTTCATTAAAGAAGTAGGGGCATTTCTTATGTTCATCGGCACTGGTTCATCTAACATCTTTCTTGCATCTTCAGCGGCCATATCATATGAGACTTCCATGGCGTTTGATTTAGGCGCTAAAGACAAATAAGTAACTACCTGCGTTAAATTAACTGAACATTCTGGCATGCCGATGAAGTGACAAGCCTGATATCCTGCAACGGCAATCTCGAGGGCTTTAGGATCGGCCATTCCGACATCTTCTGAAGCGAAGCGAATGCAACGTCTTGCGATATATAGCGGCTCTTCGCCTGCTTCTAACATCCTTGCAAGCCAATATATTGCTGCATCAGGATCGGAGTTTCTCATCGATTTATGTAAGGCGGATATTATGTTGTAATGCTCCTCGCCTTTTTTGTCGTATAGAAATGTCTTCTTCGAAGTTATTTGTTCCAACGTTTCCTTTTTAACGATGATTTTATCGCCTTGCCTATCGGAATTGGTAATGAGCATATCTAAGGTCGATAAGGCATTTCTAGCATCGCCATTAGAGAAAACGGCAATGTCATTTAATATTTGCTCATCGATATTTATATCTTCGTTTCCAAATCCTTCTTTTGAAGTGATAGCTCTTTTTAAGAGAGAAATAATGTTATCAACGCTTAAAGCATTTAGCACAAATACCTTGCAACGTGACAATAAAGCGTTATTGATTTCAAATGATGGGTTTTCAGTCGTTGCACCGATTAAGATGATTGAACCTCTCTCCACGTATGGCAAGAACGCATCTTGCTGAGCTTTGTTGAATCTATGGATTTCATCAACGAATAAGATTGTTCTAGTTCCATAACGTTTGTTCTTGTCAGCCTCTTCCATGACGGTCTTAATCTCTTTGATACCAGATGTGACAGCTGAGAAGACAATGAACTTTGATTTTGTTTTGTTTGCGATTATTTCGGCCAAGGTTGTTTTCCCAACTCCTGGAGGTCCCCAAAATATCATTGATGAAACTCTGTCTTCGTCAATTAACTTTCTTAAGACTTTTCCTTTGCCTATTAGATTTTCTTGACCGACAAACTCTTCAAGAGTCTTAGGCCTCATCCTTTCCGGAAGAGGTGCATCTATTTGTTTATCGTAGAATAGTGAATCTTGTTCCATACTCGATTATTTTACCAATTTCTTGTATAAATATAAAACTACGATGTTTAGTAAACGAAAAAATAATTAAAAAGTATTTTTTAATGACTATAAAATTGCAAACTCTTCTTTTTTTACATTCCCGATTTCAATTTTCCATTTCAAGTAATACAATATGTCACGGTTGTCGGAGGAATTAATTAAATTTATGGCAAAAACAAAAAGAGAAAAAGGGAAACTCTGGAACGAGTTTAAAGCATTCATTAACAAAGGCAATGCCTTAATGTTGGCCGTCGGTGTCGTCATTGGTAACGCCTTCAGTGCAATTACAACTGCATTCGTTAACATTTTATTAAGTGTTTGTACTTGGGCTGTCCCAGGTGGTTTAAAGGGACTTGTCACAGTTCTTCCAGCATTAAATGATGCTCAAAAAGGCATGGATGCTGCAAATGGGTTAACACAAAAGTTTGCCGCTGCTGATTTACAAGCTCTTGCAAAAGCGGAAGCTATTGCAACCTATTCTGAATCAACTGTCAATGATAATCCAAACTTAATCGAATCAGTTAAGTCTACAATCCTTAGCAAATACACATTGCATGGTACAACATACACATACAATATGTCTGCCGTTATCGATTGGGGAACATTAATCAACGCTTTCATCTCCTTTATCATTGTCGCTTTAGTCTTATTCATCATCGTCAAGGTCTACAACACAATTGTTACCAAGAAGAAAGAATTAGACGCAAAACTTCTCGAAGAATATTATGAAAAGCATCCAGAAGAGAGACCAGCACCAGTCGAACCTGGCAAGCCAGCTCCAACTGAAACTGAACTTCTCACTGCAATTCTCGAACAATTAAAGAAAAACAACGGAGAAACTCCTACAGTTAAGGAATAACTCTTAAACAACGACAACTCTAACTAACGGATCTTGATTGATCCGTTTTTTATATATTTTTAACGATATGTTCAGCGTATGCTTTCGCGACATTGATTCCAGTTGTTTTTTCTATTCCATCGAGGAAGGCATTGGAATTAACTTCACATAATACAGGCTCGCCATTCTTCCCACGAAGAAGGTCGATGCCGCAATAATCTAATTGAAGTTCTTTGGCTGCTTTTTCTGCTAGATTGATATACGTATCCCCTATTTTTTCTATTTTGCCTTTGCCACCTTGTGCAATGTTGCTTCTAAAATCGCCATTATCGTTATAACGTTTCATGCCTGCTACAAATTTTCCACCGATCACGATCATGCGATAGTCAAATCCAAAAGATGAATTGATGAACTCTTGATATATGTGAGGCTCGGATTTATATTGATTTTCAAAATCGATCAATTCGTTGTGACTAGAGATTAAAAACACTCCTTTGCCGAGTGATCCGTAATTACGTTTTGCAATTAATGGAAATGGTAGCTCTTCCTCAATATGTTTTAGGAATGTCGGATCGTTTGCTAATGAGTAATTTAGCGGAGCGCTAATTGTTTTTGGCATCTTTATCCCTTTATTTGCCAAGAATATATGTGTAAGCATTTTATCATCACAAAGGTAGATAGCTTTAGATGAATTAAAAAGTTTTACGCCGGACAATTCTAAAAGTTTAGAGATATATCCGTCTTTATCTAAATATAGACAAAACTCATACACGTCTTTGATGTTGTTAACGATATCTCCATTTTCATTGATGAAGACTAGCAATTCTTGATTGGTTTTCAATTCTAACTCAAAATCAAAATTCAGAAGCTCCTCTTTCATCCTTTCATAATAATGAAGAGTGGCAGGGGATTTGGCATATCCGTTTATCAAACAAAGAGCTTTTTTCATAACGTGTAGTAGTTTAGACTATTTCAAACAAATAATCTTTATTTATTTGCATTAGTTTCTTTTATTTTTATTCAATCTGACAAAACTATGGTAAAATTATGCCATGAGTAAAAAAATTCAACCAATAACAGCCCTTAGGGACACAACGAAACTAGAAAATGATCTTAAAGAGAATGATGGATTAATGTACATAACTAAAAATGGTTATGAATCATTTGTTCTTCTATTGCCGGAAAATTATGAATCTTTAACAAAAGATAAAATGCCCATTCGTAATGATGGTTCAAATTTTATGACAAAAACATTAGAACTTGATGAGACAAATCTGTCAGATCCTCTTGGCTTTGTTAATGTTAGAGCCTCAACTATCAACGTTGAAGTAGGAGGGGTAAAACAAAATGAAGCTGAGATAATTAAGAAAGTTCATCAAGCACATAAAGATCATGTGTCTATTCTTTGTTTAAACGAACTTTGCTTAACTGGCTATACAAGTAATGACATATTTCTTTTCCAAACGATTTTAGATCAAAGTGAAAAATCAATAACTGCAATCGCTAAAGAGACAAGAGAAGATGATGTCTTTTTCGTTATAGGCGCTCCATTGCGCAAGGGGAATGATTTATACAACTGCGCCATCGCAATCTATAAAGGAGAGATTCTTGGCGTTGTTCCAAAAACTTTTATTCCTAATTATGGTGAATTCTATGAAGCCAGATGGTTTAAAAATGCTCCTAATGGGAATTCTTCTGTTTTAATAGCGGGCAAGACATATCCTTTTGGAACGAATCTCATATTTATTGATAAAAATTACCCTAGCCTTAAAATCGGAATTGAGATTTGCGAAGACTTATGGGCTCCGAATACCCCATCGACAAATTTAGCTTTAGCTGGTGCAAATGTAATTTTAAATCTTTCAGCTTCTAATGAAACTGTAGGGAAAGCCTCCTATCGCAGAGATTTAGTAAAAATGACTTCAGCGAGATTAAGATGCGCTTACCTTTATTCCGATGCTGGCGATGGCGAATCTACGACTGATTTAGTTTTCGCCTCACATAATATCGTTGCTGAAAATGGCGGAATCCTCGCTGAAACCGAATTATTTTCAATGAAAGATGCGACTGCAACGATCGACTTGGAGAAACTAATTTCTGGACGCATAAAAACAAGTACTTTTAACGGGGATGATTCTTCTTTTGATTTTGTTCCTTTTTCGATGAAATTGGAAACCCCGGATAAGATTCTTAGGCATTATTCAAGAAACCCATTCATTCCAGAACAAGAAGAAATTGATTTGAAAAGAGTCCAAACAATACTTGATATTCAAGCCATGGGTCTTGTAAAAAGGTTAAAGACGGTTCATCAAAGCAAAGCTGTCATAGGTCTTTCCGGTGGCTTAGATTCAACTTTGGCATTACTAGTTGTCGTTGAAGCGTTCAAAAAATTAAACTATGACCTTAAAGGCATTACGGCAATAACGTTGCCGGCTTTTGGTACAAGTAAAAGAACACATGACAATGCGGAACTTTTAGCGAAAGAACTAGGAGTATCATTCGAAGAAATCAATATAAAAGAATCAGTTCTGCAGCATTTAAAAGATATTAATCATTCGCCAGATGATCACAATGTCGCATATGAAAATGCCCAAGCACGCGAGAGAACTCAAGTGCTTATGGATATTGCAAATGACCGCAATTCATTGATGATTGGCACTGGAGATTTATCTGAATTGTGCTTAGGATGGTGCACATATAATGGAGATCATATGTCCATGTATGGCGTAAATGCTTCAATCCCTAAAACCTTAGTAAGATATCTTTGCCAAGGCTATGCCCTTCTTCATCCTGAAGCAGCACCAGCGTTAAATGATATTATTGCAACGCCTATAAGCCCTGAACTATTACCAACAGATAAAAATGGGAATATTGCTCAAATGACAGAAGATAAGGTAGGGCCATATGAATTAAACGATTTTTTCATCTATCATTTTCTTCGTTTTGGCTATCGCCCCAAAAAGATGTTAAAAATAGCACTTATTGCTTATGAAGGAAAATACGATAAGGAATATATAAAGAAGTGGCTGAAGGCGTTCTTTACTCGGTTTTACCATAATCAATTTAAACGTTCTTGCTTACCTGATGGAGCAAAGGTTGGTTCAGTTGCCATTTCGCCTAGAGGAGACTTAAGAATGCCATCCGACGCATCCTTGCAAGATTTTTTAGATGAAATAGAAGAACTTTAATGCAAACATTATTTCAAATAATGTAAGATACTAATACTATGAAAAAGAACGAAGAATTAAAGTCATTAGATGTTGAAGCGGGATTAAAGAAAGAAAGACGCAAGAAGAATAGGTTTTTAGAAATTATTCGTTTTGTTGTCACTGGCGTCATTTGCACGCTAATTGATGCTGGCATTTTCTATATCCTAATGAAATTTGTTTTCAATGGATTGGCTGAAAAAGGGGCAAGCGATGGTTATAGCGGTTATGTTGCATGGGGCATTTCCACGACTATATCCTTCTTAATATCGTGTTTTGTTAATTTCTTCATTTCCCGTTTATGGGTCTATCAAAACGTTGATAAGAGCGTTAATACAAAGAACGCTAAATCTTTTTGGATATATGTTGGGCTATCCGCTTTAGGCTGGGCGATTGGCTTGGGAATTCAAGAAATTGGCGTATTTACCTGTAATTCCATTTGGTCTGATATCAATCTTTCGATTGATTTCGTAAAGGTTTCCTGGTCGGATTTATGGAATGAAGCTGGCGTTGCTTTCTGGGCATTTGCTGTTATTTTCGTTATTAAAACATGTGTAACGTTGGTTTATAACTATCTAACAAGAAAATTCATCATCTTCAAAGAACCAAAAGAAAGGAAAGATGAATTTGGCAAAATTGAATCAACGGACAATCTTGTTATTACTGTTACGCCTCAAAAAGAAGAAAAACCGTCCAAGAAAAAGAAAAAAGAAGATACAAAAGTCGAACAAAAAAGTAACGTAGTTACCCAATCATCTTTTAAAGCGATTTTAAAAGATGAATTGGAAAAAACATATGGTTCAGAGCAAAAGAAAGTCAATGAAGACGATGCCGTAAAAATAGTTCGCGAAGAAATTGAACAATACAATTCTGAACGTGGTAGAAGAAAAGGCGATAAATAATCGTTATGAAAGTAGCAATAATTGGCTCAGGTCCTGCTGGTCTTTACAGTGCGATTTTATTGAAAAGAAACAACCCATCATATGAAATTCACGTTTTTGACAAGGAAGAGAAACTTGCCAAAAAACTTTACGCTACAGGAAATGGGCATTGTAATGTACTGAACAAGAAACTATCGCCCAATAAATTCAATAACCAACAATATTTCAAAAATATCTTAAAGGACTTCACTTACCCAATTTTGAAGAAAGAACTAAACGATCTTGGCGTAGCCCTTTTAGAAGATAACGACTATGTGTATCCATTATCTTTTCATGCCGGTGCATATGTTAAATACCTTTTGACGTTAGCTACTAAACTTGGCGTTGTTTTCCATAATCAAAGCAAAATCAACGATTACAAGAAAACATCAAATGGTTTTGAGATAGGGCAATTTGGCATTTATGATAAATTGATAATCGCAACAGGAGGCAAATCTCAAAGAAATCTTGGATCTGATGGATCTTTTATTGACGTTCTTCAAAAACACGGATATCAAATAAATGAACTTAGGCCTGGTTTAGCGCCGCTTAAGGTAAGAGAAAATGTTAAATCCCTTCAAGGGGTAAGGCATCACGCTTTAATAAAGGCGAGTGTTGATAATAGGCAAATCTTTCAAGAAGAAGGTGAGCTTCTTTTTAAGAAAGATGGTCTTTCGGGTATTGTTATCTTCAATGCTGAAAGTGCAATTTACCGCACCCGTGTAGTGAAAAACCCAAAAATATCAGTTGATTTATTCCCGGAATATTCTTTTTTTAATTTATGTGATTTAATTGCGAAAGCAAAAGAAAATAATCCTGAAAACTATCTCTCTTCTCTTTTGCCGTTTCCTTTAGAAAATTACATTCTTTCGTTAACTAAAAATCATGATATTTCAAATATTGCAACAAATCTTAAACACCTAGTATTCAACGTTTGTGAACCATATAGTTTTGATGACTCTCAAGTAAGCATTGGTGGGGTGATATTAAGTGAAGTTTCACAGTTCCTTGAATCGAATAAAGAAAAAGGCCTTTATATTGTTGGAGAGGCTTTAGATATCGATGGAAATTGTGGCGGCTATAATCTCACCTGGTCTCTCATAAGCGCAATCTTGGTTAGCAAGCATCTTTAAGCGTAGTTAAATTTTCTATAAAAAGTTGAAGTTTTTTCGACTTTCTAAAGAAAAAGTCAAAAATCTTCATTGACTATCTATCTTAGATAGACTTTAATTTATACGTTGTATCTCAAGAATTCATTATGAATCTTGTATACGTGTGAGGTGCTTTATGAAATATACGTCTACATCTAGAACATTATCCTTGATGGCCCACGCTTTAATTTTTGCAGCGTTTGGCGTCATGGGACTTTGGTTTGGCTTCTTTGTCGTTCCACAATATTTAGGAGGCGATGCAAACCATTGGTATCGTGATTCTGGCTTGGCCTTCGATAGCAACGGCCCATTCTTTTTATGGTTAGAGCTTGCTGTTATCGGTTTAGTGTTCATGATTATTTCAGCAGTTGGATTTGTTTACGCTTTAAAGTCTTTGAAAGACGTGCATGACGATGAGCCAGCAGTCAAATCCTTTATCGCTTTAATTTGCGAAGGCTGGATTGCTGCTATCTTCTTCCTTCTTCAAGCCTCTTTACTTTGGGATTTAACCGCCAATGGTAATATTCCATTCATCATCATCATGGCTTTAATTATTGCAATCATTCTCTTAATTGCAACAAATATCCCAATGGTTAAGATTTTCGATCAAAGAGACCAAAAGCCATTGCTCCGTGCCTTCTTGGGTTCAGCGGCATTGACATTATTAATTCTTGCAATCGAAACCGCTCTCGGCTTAATTGGTGCTTCAACGTGGGCAAACCAAAAAGTTCAAGTCCTGCACTTATTAATCACTATCATCTCATTTAGTTTTGGCGCTGCTATCCTTGCTTTCTTTGGCTGGTTTGCAATGAGAAAAAATGCTGGTGAAAAAGGGACAAACGTTGCTACTTATTTAGCCGCTGCCTCAATCTTGGTTGTTGGCGCTGGTTTAATGACTTATGGCATCATGGATATTTGCTATCAATATGCCCCAGGTTCAAGCACCGTTGCTCTTAAAGCCCACCTCTATATGACAGATTTATCATTTGATTTAGGCTTTGGCATCATGGCTATCGTTCTTGGCTCTCTTTGCTTAATTGGCTCTCTTGTTGTTGCTTACTTTGCAAATCACGATCTTCCAAAAGCAGCAAAGAAAATCGAATATTGATTCTATGAGTAAAAAAATAAGAGATTCGTTGATTCGAATCTCTTATTTTTTAATTCTTTGTTAATCTTTTTGCTTCAGGAGAAATGTCTCTGATATAAATTATTTCATCATACGAATCTTCAATTTCTTTTGAAGGGGCTTCGTATTCTTTTCTTAATTTTTCCATGACGTCATTTGGAACTTTTCTTGTCCTCATGGAATTTTGATAAAGAGACACTTCAAAAGGGATATCGAAGACAACCAATACGTGTTTGTCAAATTTAGGTGTTAAATCGAAATATTGTTTTCTTAATTTATTGCTTAAATGAGTAGCGTCAGCAATAACAGTTAAATCTTCCATATCATCAACATGTTCATTTAAGCGTTCGTTGAAAACTCTCCAGACTCTCTTTTCATCATCAAAACATTCTTCAGACCCAAAAAGTTCTTTTCTTATGGCATCAGATGCAACGATAAACGTGTTTTTGTGTCCCGCTTGATACTTCTTTGCCCAAGTGGATTTGCCACTTCCTGGTATTGCTGATAGAAGGATCAAAGTTTTCATACTGAAATAGTTTATTAAAAATAGTTACAAATGTGAACGCTCTTTTTTAACCTTTTTTCTATACAATGTTTATAATAAATAACATATGAAGTCCTTATCTAAATTGTTTCGCTATGGCCCTGGACCATCATCCTCGCATACCATTGCCCCATCTAATGCTGCAAGACGTTTTAAATCTTTAATCGATGATAAAGGAACGACGAACATTGTTGTTACTTTGTATGGTTCTTTAGCTTTCACGGCTCTTGGACACCATACGGATAAAGCAATAGTAAATGCTTTTAGCCCATACCATGTTGAAGTTTGTTTGGATAAAGAAACTCAAGTTGAACATCCATTAACAATGAAGTTCTCCGCTTATAAAGAAGATCAATTGATTTTAGAGAAACATTATTCATCGTTGGGTGGTGGAGAAATCACATCGAACGATGATCTTGGCGTCGTAGAAAAAGATATATACCCATACCGCAATTTCGAAGAAATAAAATCTTTCATGATGGCGAATTCAATTACATGTCTTAAGGATTTTGCTATTCTTTATGAAGAGAGAGACATTGTTGAATATCTTGAAAATACCTTAGAACATATGTTTTCTTGCATAGAAAAAGGCCTTAAGGCAAAAGGCAGAATTCCAACAAATAACAATCCTCGCCTTATTTGGGATAGATCGGCTGGGAAAATATATGAAAAAGCTTTAACCATAGCGGATAATGAAGCAAAGAAAGAAATGCTATTAACCGCTTATGCATACGCTGTAGGAGAATCGAGCGCTTCGGGAGAAGAGGTGGTTACTTCACCTACATGCGGTTCTTCTGGTGTTTTGCCAGCCATACTTTACTATGAATACCACGATGAACATATAGATAAAGAAAAATTGGTTGATGCCCTATTTGTCGCCGGCATATTTGGCAACATCGTAAAGCAAAATGCCTCAATTGCTGGTGCAATAGGTGGTTGCCAAGCAGAAATAGGCACAGCTTCGTCAATGGCTGCGGCCGCTTTATGTTTTATAAAAGATTTAGATTTATTCTCGCAAGAATACGCTGCTGAATGTGCAATGGAACATTTCCTTGGCCTATCTTGCGATCCTGTTGACGGATATGTAGTCATACCATGCATTGAAAGAAACGGCATGGGCGTCCTTAGATCATATGATGCATACCTATATGCAAAATACGTTGCCCCTATCCGTAAAAATCAAGTTTCATTTGATAATGTTGTCTCCGCTATGAAGCTTACTGGTGACGCGTTAGAGGAAGCTTATAAAGAAACTGCCAAAGGCGGCCTCGCCAAAATCCTAAAAGAGTAGTCTATAGTTTCATTTTGATATATACTTCTTGTCAGCGTGTTCTATCCTCTGAACCACGCCTAAAAAACAAGGAGGTCAAGATCATGACCAATAATGATCAACAAAATGAAGTCTCTTTAGAGACCCCATCTGAGACGGGTGACTCTCAGGAAAAAGGAAAGAAAAAGGTGCGTATAGATACGCGCACTCTGATAATTTACATAAGTCAGAACGCTCTTGTTGCAGCTATCTATTTCGTATTAACTTCTTTCACTCAACCAATTTCTTTTGGCGCAATGCAAATTAGGATTGCGGAAGCGTTAGGCTTACTTTGCTTCTGGCGTCCTGATTTCGCGATCGGAATGACGATCGGATGTTTCTTATCGAACGTCTATTCATTCTCCCCATGGGATATGTTATTTGGCTCTCTAGCCACACTCGTCTCTTGCTTATTAATCTCTTACGCTTCAAAATGGCTTTGGATGGGAATCGTCTATCCAGTCGTTATAAATGGCTTAGTCGTTGGTGCTGAATTAACATGGATTTTCATGAATCCGGTTGGCACGTATGTTGATTTTGCCGTTCAAGGTGGCTGGGTTGCTCTTGGCGAACTTGGCGCTATGGCAATCGGGTATGCCCTTTGGATGATTATCTGTCGCCTTAAAATATTCAACAAGGTATTCAAACCGGTTAGACATCAAACAGTTAAGTTCTAATTTCTTTAAAAAACTTTATATAAGATATAAAATCAATAGGCTATGAATCCAGAACTTTTTTATTTAGAAATCAAACACATCGACAAGTATACAGGTGCTCGTTATGGAATATTACATACTCCACATGGAGATGTTGAAGTTCCGATGTTCATGCCTGTTGGCACGAACGCTACAGTCAAGACCCTTTCACCAGAGGAAGTGAAGTCTCTTGGCTCTGGCGTTATTTTAGCTAATACATATCATCTTCATCTAAGACCAGGTGAGGATATAGTTAAAAAAGCTGGTGGGGTCCATAAATTCATGAATTATGATGGCCCTATGCTTACAGATTCGGGCGGTTTCCAGGTATTTTCTCTACAAAAAACGAGAAAGATAACTGAGCAAGGAGTCGAGTTTAGAAATATATACAACGGCGACAAAGATATGTTTACGCCTGAAAAGGTAATTCAAATTGAAGAAGACATTGGTGCTGATATCATTATGTCCTTTGATGAATGCATTCCATATCCTGTTACTCATGAATATGCAAAAAAATCTACTGAAAGAACGATTCGCTGGGCCAAAAGAGGTTTAGCCGCTCATAAAAGAGAAGATCAAGCTCTTTTCGGCATTGTTCAAGGCGGAGAATTTACTGATTTAAGAGAGATGTGTGCAAAAGAACTCGCCGCATTGGATTTCCCTGGATACTCAATTGGTGGAACTTCAATTGGCGAGCCAAAAGATGTATGCTTCAAAATGATTGAAGATGCAATTAGATATCTTCCATCAAACAAACCTAGATACCTTATGGGTGTAGGCTCTTTAGACTACATTCTTGGAGGAATTGAACGTGGAGTTGATATGATGGACTGTGTTCTTCCTACACGTATTGCTCGCCATGGGGCTTTAATGACTTCTAAAGGAAGAATCAATATTCGCAAAGCTGAATACAAAGAAGATTTCACCCCTCTTGATCCTGAGTGTGATTGCTATACCTGTAGAAATTACACGAAAGCATATCTCCATCATCTCTATCTCACCCAAGAAGAGTTTGGCAAACGTCTAAACTCAATTCATAACATTCGCTTTTTGATTAAAATTGTTGAAGGCGCTAGGAAGGCGATTCAAGAAGATCGTTTTAAAGAATATGAAGAAGAAGTTCTCGCTAAATACGGGGATGCAAGAGGTTTTTAGATATGGATATCAACTTATTTGATTATTATTTGCCCGAGGAGCTTATTGCCCAATCTCCAAAAGAACAACGTGATACTTGCAAATTGATGGTTTTGGATCGTGAACATAAAACCATAGAACATAAGATTTTTCATGACATTTTAGATTACTTAAAACCTGGGGATGTATTGGTTAGAAATAATACGAAGGTTATTCCTGCCCGTCTTTTGGGAGTAAAGAAAGAAACCGGTGGAGCAGTGGAGGTTCTTCTTTTAAAACAATTAGAAAATGATACATGGGAATGCTTAGTTGGCAATGCCCGTTCAGTAAAAGAAGGAACCCATTGCGTATTCGGAAATGGCGAACTCGTTTGTGAATGCGTAAAAGTCAAAGATGAAGGCATACGTGATATGAAATTCATCTATCAAGGAATCTTCATGGAAATTCTTGAACAATTAGGTCAGATGCCTTTGCCACCTTATATCAAGAAACAATGTTCTAATAATGATGACTATCAAACAGTCTACGCAAAAGTTCCCGGTTCTGCAGCTGCCCCAACGGCTGGCTTTCATTTTACAAAAGAATTATTTGATGAAATCCGTTCAAAAGGCATAGAAGTTGAAGATATCACATTAAATATTGGCTTAGGCACTTTTAGACCGGTAAAGGTTCGAGATACAAAAGACCACGTCATGCATTCAGAGGTTATAGAGATGAGCGAAGAGGTTGCAACTCGTCTTAACAAAGCTAAAAAAGAAGGCAGACGTATAATTGCCATAGGCACAACATCAATTAGAACGTTAGAAAGCATCTATGGCAAATATGGCGAATTTAAAGCCACACGTGAACCTACAAGACTCTATATTGAACCTGGTTATAAATTCCAAGCCGTCGATGCAATAATCACCAATTTCCATTTGCCTAAATCAACATTAGTTGAACTCGTTTCTTCTTTTGCTGGGAGAAGTTTCGTTCTTTCTGCGTATAACGAAGGTGTTAAAGAAAAATATCGTTTCTTTTCTTTTGGCGATGCGATGTTTATCTATGGCGATAACTTTGATTATTCGAAGGCAAACGATTAATAATGAAATCTCATATTGTTCAGCATAACTTTTATCAAGAAAGCCTTGAAGAAATCAAGAAGTTTCCAAAGGACAAGAAACCAACAATTCTTTTACATGATTGCTGTGGCCCTTGCGCTTGTTTTCCTTTGCTCTTTCTTTGCAAGCATTTTGATGTAACGATTTACTATACAAATTCCAATATTTACCCTGAATCAGAATTTGATAAAAGACTAGTCGAAGTTAAACGTTTAATTGACTATTTAAAAACTACATGGAACTATGACATAAAACTCATAGTTTCACCATACAATCACGAAGAATATATGAAGGATTTAAATGCCTTTTCGTCTCTTCCTGAATGTGCTTATCGTTGCCAATTATGCTACCGAAAAAGAATGGAAGAAACCTTTCAATATGCGGATGATCATAACTACGATTACATCACAACGGTAATGACTATTTCTCGACAAAAATCATCTAAAATAATGAATGATATTGGCCAAGAATTAGCTTCACAGCATAAGACTAAATACTTTTTCTCAGACTTTAAAAAGAATGGCGGAATAGAAGAAGGGGTTAGCCTACGAAATAAAATAGGGCTTTATTGCCAAAATTACTGTGGATGTGAGTTTAGCGTTAGATAGTTTTTTTGACTTTTTTCTATAGATATTTTTAACTTTTGATTTTTTGATTAGAACGCATGTATTTTTTAATCTTCGTTTAAACAAAAATTGTGTATAATTTAATTAGCGAAATTGAAAATGAAAAGCCTTATTGTTTTATTTGCTACCATATCAACATCGCTTATGCTTATACCAAAAAGCAGTGAAATGGACACTTCCTATTTAATTGGTAGTCCAATTCAAGTTTTTTATTTTTTCAATAAAAATATCGATGATTTAAAAAATGAATATAATAAGGTCAGCAATTCAAATTGGAGGCCTATTAAAGTTACTAATGTCAGTACTATTCAATTATGAGAAAAACAGTTTTATTGTTCACTGTCGTGCTTGCAACTTTAGCTTCATGCAATCAAACCATTTGCAACATAAAATACTTCAAGTCCGATAAACTTGTAGCGTTCTTTGAAAATAAATGTACATTAACTGACAATGTCATTTATTGCTTTAAAAATAATTTATCAACTGGGACTGCATCATATTACACAACAGGCAGTTTCAATTTGTCTGAATCGAACAAAATTAGCGGAACGTTTAAAGGATACAAGTGCGATTATTTGATTGAAAATGGAATTTGCAATATTACTTCAAACGACGATACATTCAGTCTTCAATTAGATAAAGGATTATCGGCAGCTGAAGTGGCTAATATTTGCTTTTCTAAATTTCAAATAAGCCCAATTTTTTCAAGCAACGATGCAATTTTGACATTAGGGCAGTATTTTCTAAAACTCGACGAATGGGAATGCATATCTTGCCAACGCTATCCAATTATGGCATTTACGCTAAAGGAAGAAGAATTCAAAGAAAATAAAGATTTAATGATGGACATTAAAGGTCTTTTCCAAGATGATGAGGATTTTTATTCGACATGGTACAAGGCAACCTTCCAAGGAAGTTTTTATAATTCATGTATATTTTCGTTTGGAATGAACAGCGACAAAACCGAAATTATTCCTGATATAGTCATTGGTGATATTTCTCTATATTTTCCAAAATAATTTATTGATGTAAAAAACTAAATTTAACTATTTGAAAAATCAATTTTTGACAAATTTATTTAATGTATATTTGTGCATAGTGCATAAATTTTTCATAGTTGTTTTGACTGGAAAATCAATAAAAATACGATAAATAGCGACTTTTTCAAAAAGTGTAGATAAAACCTATATTTTCATCGAAAAAAAGTTATTGACTACATACACGCGTAGAGAGATAATTTTCAACGCTGACGCAAGCGAGGAAGTGCGATGTTGCTGACACACCGATACCCGTTGTCGAGTACGGCTTAGTCGGGAAACTCTCATGGAGCCCAAATCAAGCAAGCCTGGTGAAATAAGGAGGAAAAATCATGGCGAAACAACAAGTCCTGCGTATCAGATTGCAGGCTTACGACCACAAGATCATCGACGTCGCAGCCGAAAAGATCATTGAAGTCGCTGACAAAACCGGCGCCAAAGTCATTGGCCCAGTACCTCTCCCAACGGAGAAACAAGTGTACACAATCTTAAGAGCTACCTTCAAATACAAGGATAGCCGCGAACAATTCGAAATCCGTACACACAAGAGATTGATCGATGTTGTCAATCCAACAAAAGAGACTGTCGAAGCTATCCGTAAGCTTGACTTACCAAACGGCGTCGATATCGATGTCACAGCGAAGTAAGGAGGAAAACATTCATGAAATCCATTATCGGAAGAAAAATTGGAATGACCGAAGTCTTCGCTACTGATGGAACAATGTATCCAGTTACAGTCATCGAAGTCCTTCCAAACGTTGTCGTTGCTAAAAAGACAAACGAAAAAGATGGCTATGAAGCATTACAAATCGGTTATGAACCAACAGCCGAACGCCATCTCAACAAATGCGAATTAGGCATTTACAAAAAATCCAACGTTGCTACACACGCACATTTATATGAATTAAAGGGCGAAGAAATTTACTCCAAGAACGTTGGTGAGACTCTCACAGCTGATTTATTCCAAGCTGGTGAAGTTGTCGACGTCATCGGTACAACCAAAGGTCATGGTTATACAGGCGTCATCAAGAGATATCACAAACACATTGGTCCAAAAGGCCATGGTTCCGGATATCACAGACAAATCGGTTCACTTGCCAATAACGGACGTTGCAATAACCGCGTTATCCCAGGCAAGGTTATGTCTGGACATTGGGCTCCACATCAAGCAACAATCCAAAACATCACAGTCGTTGCTTCCAATGTTGAAAAAGGATACATCCTTGTCAAGGGTGGCGTCCCAGGACCAAAAAAATCGATCGTTATGATCAGAAGTGCAATCTTAGAACAATTCAAGAAACCAGAAGTCAAAGAATTAATTGATCGCACAAAGAAAGGAGAATAAGGATTATGGCAACAAAAACAATTACTCTCCCAGTCGTTTCATTAGCAGGCGAAAAAGTCGGCGAAGTCAAACTCTCTAACGAAGTCTTCGGCATCACCGAAAAGAACGAACAAGTCGTTCATGATGCAGCCGTTGCTGAAGAAGCAAACTATCGCCAAGCAACTGCCAAGACCAAAAAACGTCACGAAGTTAGTGGCGGTGGCAAAAAGCCTTGGAGACAAAAAGGAACCGGCCGTGCTCGTGCAGGTTCTAGCCGTTCACCTATCTGGGTCGGCGGCGGTAAGGTCTTCGGACCAGATGGAAATCAAAACTACAAGGTTTCCCAAAACAAGAAAGCTCACGCACTTGCCCTTAAGACAGTTCTCTCCCAAAAGGTCAACAATGGCTTAATCATCGTTGATGAACTCAAAGCTGGCAAAGTTTCCACAAAGGATTTCAAAGCAAGCTTAACAAGTGTCAAAGCTGAAGGCAAAGTACTTCTCGTCGCTTCTGATGAGAATATCGTCTTGAGTGCTAAGAACATTGAACGCTTAGAACTCCGTGCCGTCAACAATATCAGCGTTTACGATGTCCTCAACGCAAACGTCTTAGTTATCTCTAAGAAAGACATCGAAACCCTTGAAGGAGGACTTAAGTAATGGCAACAAAGAAGAAAGTCGAAACAGTTGAAGAAACAAAGAAAACATTTGCTTCCCCAACCCATCATGACTACACAGTTATCCTTGAACCAATCATCACAGAAAAGAGCATGGCTCTTCTCCAAAATGAAAACAAGATCACTCTCAAAGTTGCAACAAATGCTAACAAGATCTCAATCAAGGAGAGCTTCCAACGCTTATATCAAGTAACAGTTGATGATGTCAAAGTCGTTAACGTTCTTGCTAAGAGCACAACCAGAGGTGGCCGTTATCAAGGACACATCCCTGGATACAAGAAGGCCGTTATCACCATTCATGAAGGTGAAGCAATCGACCTCTTCAAAGAGTAAGGCAACACCATTAAGTCTTATATATCCTTATATATAGATTTATAAAGAATCCACTATAGGAGAAATTACAATGGCAATCAAAACTTACAAGCCATATACGAAATCGAGACGTGAAATGGTCTCCCTCTCGTATGAAGACATCACAAAATCAACTCCTGAAAAATCATTACTTGCCCCTAAGAAACACACTGGTGGCCGTAACAATCAAGGAGTCATCACATGCCGTCATCACGGCGGTGGAAACAAAAACCGTTACAGAATCATCGATTTCCGTCGTAACAAAGATGGAATCCCTGCAACAGTCAAAGCAATTGAATACGATCCAAACCGTACAGCATTCATTGCCTTACTCTGCTATGCAGATGGTGAAAAGCGCTACATCATCAGACCAAAAGATCTCAATGTTGGCACTGTAATCGTTTCTGGAGCAACAACTGATATCAAGACAGGAAACAATCTTGAATTAAGAAATATCCCAGAAGGTACATTCGTTCACAATGTTGAACTTATGCCAGGAAAAGGTGGACAACTCTGCCGTGCTGCTGGAACAAGCGCACAAATCCTCGGTTCTGATGGCAAATATGTCATCATCCGTTTAGCTTCTGGTGAAGTTAGAAAAGTCTTAGGCGTTTGCCGTGCAACAATCGGTATCGTCGGTAACGAAGACTATAACCTCGTTAACAAAGGTAAAGCTGGTAAAACACGTTACAAGGGCATCCGTCCAACAGTTCGTGGTTCTGTCATGAACCCAGTCGATCACCCTCACGGTGGTGGTGAAGGTAAGTGTCCAGTCGGACGTAATGCACCACGTACCCCTTGGGGTAAGAAAGCAATGGGTGTTAAGACCCGTCGCGTCAAAAAGAATTCCTCACGTCTCATCGTAAGACGTAGAAATGCTAAATAAGGAAAGGAGATCAAAATATGTCCCGTTCAGCTAAAAAAGGACCATTTGTTGACGAATACCTCATCAAAAAGGTTGAAGCCATCAAGAAATCCGGCAAAAAAGAGGTCATCAAAACTTGGTCTCGCCGCTCGACAATCTATCCAGCATTCGTCGAACAAACCTTCGCCGTTTATAATGGCAAGGAACACATCACAGTCTATGTCACAGAAGATATGGTTGGCCACAAGCTTGGCGAATTCGCCCCAACCCGTAACTTCCCTGGTCACCATGGTAACAACCTCAATGACCAAGCAGCTAAGAAATAAGGAGTAGATTATGGCAGAAGAAAAGAAAACCGTAAAGAAAGCTCCAGCCAAGAAAGCTGCAGCTCCAAAAGCCAAGAAAGAAACCGTTAAGGAAGAAGTTAAGGCTACTGAAGTAAAAGAAACAAAGAAAGCTTCCAAGAAAGCAGTCAAGGCCGAACCTGTTAAAGCAGAAAAGCCAGCTGTCACTGAAGCTCTTGCTGTTGCAAAAGATGTTCGCGTCACCCCACGTAAAGTTCGCTTAGTTATCGACCTTGTCCGTGGAAAAGACGTTGATGAAGCTCTCGCAATCCTCAATAATGTCAACCGTGCTGCTAGCGCACCAGTCATCAAGATTGTCAAATCTGCTGCTGCAAACGCTACCAACAACTTCGGAATGGATGCAAGCAAATTATATATTGCTGAAATCCAAGCTTCCGATGGCATCAAAATGAAGAGATTCATGCCACGTGGCAAAGGATCTTCTTCCGGATTAATCAAGAGAACAGCAAACATCCGCTGCATCGTTAAAGAAAGAAACTAAGGAGAGTAAACTAATGGGTCAAAAAGTTAATGCTAACGGTCTCCGTGTCGGAATTAACCGTGGCTGGGAAGCCAATTGGTTTGCTTCCAAAAAAGACTACGCGACATTCTTAGGCGAAGACATCGCCATCCGTAATTACTTAGAACCTCTTCTCAAAGAAGCAGTTGTAAGTCACATCGATATCGCTCGTAGCAAAAATGACAAAGGCGCAACAGTTATCATCAATGCCTTCGTCGCTCGTCCAGGTGTCATCCTCGGACAAGACAACACAAAAATCGCAGCTATCAACGCTGGCTTAAAGAAAGTTGTCAAATCTGGTTCTGCAACCCTCAACCTCGTTGAAGTCAAGAACCCAGATCTTGATGCAACCTTGATTGCCAAGTGGATCGCTTCCGAAATTGAAAATCGTCAATCTTTCCGTTCAACGCAAAAGAAGGCGATTCAAAGAATGAAAAAGGCTGGTGCAATCGGTTGCAAAACCCAATGCCAAGGCCGTCTCGCTGGCGCTGAAATCGCCCGTCGCGAAGGTTACAAAGTTGGTGTCGTACCACTTGAAACACTCCGTGCCGACATCGATTATGCTTCAGTAACAGCCAATACCGCTTATGGCGATATCGGCATCAAAGTATGGATCTGCCGCTCTGCTAATGCAGCTAAAGCCGTAGAAGCCGAAGAAAAGAAAGAAGGAGGACATGACAATGTTGCAACCAAAGCGCGTTAAGTATCGTCGTCCACATAGACTCTCCTACGAAGGTGTTGCCTCCAAAGGTAATACAGTCGAATTCGGAGAATTTGGTCTCGCCGCTACTGAAGGTGGATATCTTGATAACCACCAAATCGAATCTGCTCGTATCGTTCTTGCAAAATACACCGATAGAACAGGTAAAGTTTGGATCAGAGTCTTCCCTCACTTAGCAAGAACAAAGAAACCAGCTGAAGTTCGTATGGGTTCCGGTAAAGGTTCACCAGAGAGCTGGGCAGCTGTCGTTAAGAAAGGCAGAGTTATCTTCGAAATTGGTGGCGTTAGCCCAGAAGTCGCTCTCAAAGCCCTTCACCAAGCAGGATTCAAACTCCCACTTAAAACAAAAATCATCAAGAGAACAAAATCCTTAAGTGATGCTGAATTACTTAAGATGGAAGCACAACACGCTTCTTCTCTCGAACAAATCGAAGCTGAAGACAATATCGAAACTGTCTCTGACACAGGTAACGATACTCCAGCAGAAGGGGGAAATAATTAATGACCATTAAAGAATTAAGGGCCTTGTCCCCTAAAGAACTCGACGAAAAGATTGCTGAATTAAAGCAACATCAATTTGAACTTCGTCGTCAAGCAGCCGTTGGACAATTAGAACATCCAGACGACTTACACTTCGTCCGCAAGGACATCGCTAAAGCTGAAACCGTTAAACGTGAGAAAGAACTCCAAATCAACGTTTCAGAAAGCAAATAATGAAAGGAGACCGTAAACATGGAAAGAAATACAAGAACAAAATTCCAAGGTGTTGTTACTTCAGTTAAAATGGACAAAACCATCACTGTCACAGTTTCCACCAAACAAAACGATCCCCTTTACCAAAAGAGAGTCGGATACTCCAAAAAATATCACGCCCATGATGAAAACAATTCTGCCAACATCGGCGACGTTGTCACAATCATGTCCTGCCGTCCTATCTCCAAGACAAAGAAATTTATCTTAGTCTCCATCGATAAGAAAGCAGTTGCTGGCACAAATGCTAACGATGCAGAAGCCGCACTCGAAAAGAGCGAAGGTTCTGATACAATCGTTAACGAAAGCGTTAATGCAGAAGAGGAGAAATAAGCATGATCCACAATGAAACCAATCTTGTAGTCGCTGATAACTCCGGTGCACGTGCTGTCCGTGTCTTCCGTCTTTATGGCGGATCTCACCGTAAGATGAGCACAATCGGTGATGTCGTCCTCTGCGCTGTCAAAGACGTTACACCAAACGGCAAAATCAAAAAAGGTCAAGTCGTCAAAGGCGTTATTGTTAGAGTCAAACGCGCTATCATCCGTAAAGATGGTTCTTCCATCTCCTTCGATGATAATGCTGTCGTCCTCATCGATAATGACGGAAACCCACTTGGAACACGTGTCTTCGGACCTGTTGCTCGTGAACTCCGTGATGCAGGCTATATGAAGATTATCTCTTTAGCCCCAGAAGTCTTATAAGGAGAAAACAACATGAACATCAAAACTGGTGATAAAGTTATCGTTCTCTCAGGCGATGATAAAGGCAAAATCGGCGTTGTCCAAAAGGTTTATCCTAAGTTGAACAAAGTCGTTGTCGAAGGCGTCAACGTCCACAAGAAACACAAGAAACCAACTCAAGCAACTCCAGAAGGATCTATCCTCGACATCTATGTCCCATTCGATGCATCCAAGGTTGCCTTGATTGATCCAAAAACAAAGAAAGCCACACGTGTCCACAAAAAGATCGTTGATGGCAAAAAGATTCGCGTTAATGCGAAAGGCGAAAGCTTAGAAAAATAAGGGAGGAATGAAAAATGGCTGAAGAAAAGAAAACTGTTAAGAAAGCTTCCCCTAAAAAAGCTTCCGAACCAAAAACGGCAAAGAAAGTCGCTCCAAAAGCTGGCTACGTTAACCGTTTAGAAACAAAATACCATGATGAAGTTGTCCCTGCTCTTATCAAAGAGTTTGGTTACACAACTCCTATGCAAGCTCCAAAATTCGAGAAAATCGTCATCAATATCGGTGTTGGCGATGCTACCACAAATAGCAAAGCCCTCGACGACGCTGTTGCCGAACTTGCAACAATCACTGGTCAAAAACCAGTAATTACAAAAGCCAAGAAGTCCATCGCAACCTTCAAACTCCGTCAAGGACAAGCTATCGGTTGCAAAGTTACACTCCGTGGTGTCAGAATGTATGAATTCTATGATAAGTTAGTTTCCATCTCTCTCCCACGCGTCCGTGACTTCCGTGGCGTTTCCAAGAACGCTTTCGATGGCCGTGGCAACTACACCCTCGGTGTCAAGGAACAATTAATCTTCCCTGAAATCGACTACGATAAGGTATCCAAGATTCGTGGTATGGATATTGTCATCGTCACAACAGCAAATTCTGATGAAGAAGCATTCGCACTTCTCCGTGAAATGGGAATGCCATTCAAGAAATAACGAGGTAAGCACATGGCAAAGAAAAGTTTAATTAATAAGTGCAACCGCCCACAAAAGTTCAGCACACGTGAATATACACGTTGCCAACGTTGTGGTCGTCCACACGGCGTTCTCCGTAAATTCGGATTATGCCGTATCTGCCTCCGTGAAATGGCCTACAAAGGCGAAATCCCAGGCATGAAGAAAGCATCTTGGTAAGGAAAGGAGAACACTAACATGAACGCAGACCCAATTGCAGACATGCTCACACGCATCAGAAACGCTAATGCTCTTCGCTACGAAAGTGTTTCCATGCCTTATAGCAAAATGAAAGGCGAAATTGCTAAAATACTCTTAGACGAAGGATTCATCTCTGGATTCGTCGCCGAAGGTGAAAAAGCAAACAAAACCCTTCACATCACTCTTAAATACGGTGCCAATGGCGAAAGAGTCATCACTGGATTAAAGAGAATCAGCAAACCTGGACTTCGTGTCACAGTCGAGGCTGATAAGATTCCAAGCGTTTTAAAAGGACTTGGTATCGCAATCGTTTCTACTTCCAAAGGCGTCTTAACCGATAAGGAAGCAAGAAAGAACGGCGTTGGCGGAGAAATTCTCTGCTACGTCTGGTAATTAAAATTACAGAAAGAAGAGATTAACAATTATGTCACGTATTGGATTTAAACCCATCGCTCTTCCAGAAGGCGTTACCTACGAAACAAAAGATAACGTTATCACCGTCAAAGGCCCTAAAGGCGAAGTAAGCGTCAGAATTCCTTCTGATGTCAGCGTCGAAGAAGCAGACGGTCACCTCCACGTTAAGCCTCTTGCTGCAGAAACAAAGCAAGGCAGCGCGGATCATGGAACAACAGCAGCTTTATTAAACGCTGCCGTTGTTGGTGTCCATGAAGGCTGGAAGAAAGAATTAGAAATCAACGGTACAGGTTACCGTGCATCAATCAAAAATGGTGCAGTTACTATGTTCTTAGGCTACAGCCATGAAATCACAGTTGCTCCAGTTGGCAAATACACAAAGCTCACATGCCCTGATGAAACACACATCATCGTCGAAGGCTGCAATAAGCAAGAAGTTGGCCAAACTGCTGCTCTCATCTATGATAAACATAGACCAGACGTCTATGGACAAAAAGGTGTTCACTACAAAGGTCAACATCTCATTAAGAAAGTTGGTAAGCGTGCTGCTGCCGGCGGTAAGAAATAAGGAGGCAATTAGAATATGATCAAAAAAGAATCAAGATCAGTCGTTCGTGAACGCAGACACCTTCGTGTTCGTGAAAAGATCTCCGGTACTGCTGAGTGCCCACGTTTAGTCGTCTTCCGTTCCAATAAGCACATCGAGGCTCAAATTATCGATGATGTTAAGGGAACAACATTAGTCAGCTCTGGCTCTGTCCAATTAAAGTTAGCATTAGGCTCCAACTGTGAAGCTGCTGCTAAGGTTGGTGCAGACATCGCCAAAAAGGCTATCGCTGCCGGTATCACCAAAGTCGTCTTCGACCGTGGTGGTTATCAATACCATGGCCGCGTCCAAGCTCTTGCTGACGCTGCTAGAGAAGGAGGCTTAGTCTTCTAAGGAGTTAATTATGGAAGAAAATAAAACTGTTAATGCTGCTGTAGAAGAAAAGCCAGCTCAAAAGAACCCAACAGGCAATCCACAATATGAACCACGCGGTTCCCGTGGATCTGAACGCCCAGGTAGCCGTAAATTCGGCAACCACAAAGGCAAACCAGGTGAAAGACGTGGTGGACGTGGCGGATTCCGTCGCGTTGAGGATGATTTCCAAGACAGAGTCGTTACCATCAACCGTGTTACCCGTGTTGAACAAGGTGGTAAGACCATGCGTTTCGATGCTCTCGTCGTTGTTGGCGATGGCAAAGGACATTATGGCTATGCTATGCGTAAATCCGGCGAAGTACCGGATGCAATGAAGAAAGCTCTTACAGCTGCTAAGAAAGATCTTCACTACGTTAAAATTCAAAAAGGAACCATTGCTCACGAAGTTTCTGGTTCCCATACTTCAACTAAAGTTGTCTTAAAACCAGCTCCAGCTGGCACAGGTATCGTCGCCGGTGGTGCCGTCCGTGCTGTCCTTGAACTTGCAGGTATCAAGAACATCGTTTCTAAAGTCTACGGTTCCCGCACAGCCATCAACGTCATCCGCGCAACAGATGCCGCCTTATTACAACTCAAAGAATACGATAAGGTTATGATTCTCCGTGGTTTAAAGACCCCAGAAGAAATCAAAGCCTCCCATGCTGCTCCAAAAGCAACGAAAGGAGATAAGTAATCATGGCTGAAAATTTAAATACTCTCGTAGTTACACCAGGTTCTAAAAAAGAACATTTCCGTAAAGGACAAGGTCTTGGTTCTGGCAACGGCAAAACCGCTGGCAAAGGACAAAAAGGACAAGGTGCCCACGCTCATACAAAGAAACGTGGATTCGAAGGTGGACAAATGCCTTTAGCAAGACGTCTTCCAAAATTCGGATTCAAGAATCTTGCTAGAGTTGAAAAAGCCATCGTTAACGTTGGTTCTCTCGATTCCTTTAAGGACGGATCAACCGTCGATGCTCAAGCTTTAATCGAAAAAGGATTAATTAAGAGCGATATTAATGGAATTAAAATCCTTGGTAGTGGTAAACTATCAAAGAAGCTTACCGTTAAAGCCAATGCTTTCTCCGCATCTGCTAAGAAAGCCATTGAAGATGCTGGCGGCGTAGCTGAGGAAGTTAAGTAATGAAAAAATTCGTCTCAATCTTTAAAAACAAGGATATTGTCAATCGTATTTTCTTCACGATTATGATCCTCTTTGTCCTTAGGGTTGGGGCGGTTATTACTGTTCCGGGGGTCACAGTCTCGGACGAACTCACTAACATCATGAATAGCGGAAACTCTTTCGCTCTCATGGATCTCTTGGGCGGTGGAGCTCTTTCGAACTTCTCCGTATTCGCCCTTGGCGTATCACCTTACATTACTTCTCAAATTATTATCCAACTTCTCTCAAAAGACGTCCTTCCGGCCCTTACCGAACTCTCCAAACAAGGTGAGTACGGAAGAAAGAAGATGGAAATGGCCACTCGTTATCTGACGCTTCTATTAGGAGCTGTCCAAGGCTATGGTATGATTCGTACCATGATTAACCAAGGATATATCTCCTTATCGATGGCGGATAACTTCTGGACATATGCCTATATCGTTACCATTCTCCTTGGTGGTTCAATGCTTACCATGTGGCTTGGTGACCAAATCACAGAGAAAGGCCTCGGAAACGGTATTTCCGTCATCATCTTCGCTGGATGTGTTAGAAGCCTTCCAACTCAAATCTCTACCGCATGGGGCAAATGGATTACAGACAACGTTGATTATGGTTCAACCCAAATGATCAAAGGTGCCTTCGAATTCGCCCTATACATCTTGGCAATGCTTGCAATCGTTGCATTCGTTGTCTTCACGGAGTTATCGCAAAGACGTATTCCAGTTCAACATGCTGGAAAAGGCGGTGCCTCAGCCTCTATGGCTCGTGCCTCCTTCTTGCCAATTAAAATCAATTCGGCCGGCGTCATTCCAGTTATCTTCGCTTCATCGATTTTAACTGCCCCAAGTATTGTTGCTTCATTCATTTCGACTGAAGCTAGCAATGCAACGTGGTTAAATATCTTCAATTACAATACCACAATGACCATGACAAATTTCGATGGTACAACATGGAAAATGAATTGGGGATTATTTATCTATCTAGCCTTGATTATCGCCTTCACATTCTTCTATGCAGAAATGCAAATAGATCCTGAGAAGCTTGCCGATAACTTCCAAAAATCTGGTTCTTATATCCCAGGTATTCGCCCAGGAAAAGAGACAGAAAGATATGTTGGAAAAGTTCTAAATCGTGTCACCTTCATTGGTGCCATGTCATTATCAATCATTGCCGCCTTACCAATAGTCCTTGTTTGGGCTAATGCATTCGGAGATGATACCTCCCTTGCAATCGGCGGTACGGGATTAATCATTATAGTTGGCGTTGCTATCGAGTTGAACAGTCAAATCGATGGCTTGATCGCTGGTAAATCTTACGACCAAGTTAAGGAGGCATAATTATGCTTAATATCATTCTCATGGGCCCACCAGGTGCTGGAAAAGGTACACATGCTACTTGGATGGCTGAGGATTATAACATTCCCCACATCTCTACAGGTGACATGTTTCGTGAGGCCATGAACAGTGGTTCCGAACTTGGCAACAAAATTAAAGACATCGTTAATCATGGGGACCTTGTAAGTGATGAACTTACTTGTGCCCTCGTGAAAGAACGTTTATCCAAACCTGATTGTGCTAACGGCTATCTTCTTGATGGCTTCCCACGCACAATCGCGCAAGCTGAAGCTTTTGACAAAATTGGCAAAGAAATTGGACGTGCTCCAACCTATGTCATTAATGTCGCTTGTCCAGACGACTTACTAATTGGCCGTATTGTCACAAGACGTGTTTGCCCAAAATGCGGTGCAAGCTTCAACGTCGTTACTCTTAAACCTAAGAAAGATGGAATTTGCGATCATTGCGGTTCCGCCTTGGTTCAAAGAAAAGACGACAACGAGGAATCTTTCAAGATTCGTCTCGCTAACTACTATAAGAGCACTGCCCCACTCCTTGAATTCTACAAGGAAAAAGGCTTACTCCATGAGTTCGATTCATCTAACGGACTCGAGACCACTAAGAACGCAATTTCTCAGTTCTTAAGAGGTTTGAAATAAGATGATCATCATTAAATCCCCGCGAGAGATTGAATTAATGAAGAAGGCTGGAGCCTTAACCGCAAAAGTCTTCGAAGTTGTTGGACCTCTTGTGAAGCCTGGCGTTACAACCCAATATCTTGCTGACATGGCTGAGAAAGTCATCATCGAAGGTGGCGGTGTGAGTGCTGAAAAAGGCTATTGTGGATTCCCTGGCGCCATTTGTGCAAGTGTCAATGAAGTCCTTGTGCATGGTATTCCGTCTCCTAAACGTGTTCTAAGAGACGGTGACATTGTTTCACTCGACGTTGTATCTCTTCTTAATGGATATAATGGCGATGCGTGTAGGACCTACGCAGTAGGCATCTGCCCAGAAAACAAACTTAAGCTCATTCGTGTTGCTGAAGAATGCTTCTGGAACGCTGTGAAACTCGTCAAAGAAGGCGTTCATCTAGGCGATATCTCTCACGCAATCCAAGTGACTGCAGAATCAAACGGATATTCTGTTCCACTTGAATTTACGGGTCATGGTATTGGCAGGGAAATGCATGAAGATCCTTATATTCCTGACTATGGTGAAGCAGGAACAGGACCAATTCTTCGCGCAGGCATGACCTTAGCGATTGAACCGATGATCCTTGAAGGCTCTAATAAACTTAGAGTTATGAAGGATGGCTGGACTACTGTATCTAAAGATGGTAGGCCAAGCGCACACTACGAGAACACAATCCTCGTTACCAAAGATGGCTTCGAGGTTCTCACTTTAGAGCAAGGAGGAAAATCCATTGAGTAAAGAAGATTGCATTGAAGTTGAAGCTAAAGTGTTGGAATGTCTTCCAAATGCTAACTTCAAAGTACAATTAACAAATGGGGCGGTCGTACAGGCCTGCGTTTCTGGAAAAATTCGCATGAATTACATACGAATCCTTCCGGGTGATAGAGTAACCGTCCAATTCTCTCCTTACGATTTAACACGTGGGCGAATCACATTCCGTTTCAAAAACTAATGTTGGGCAACAGTTCCCAAAAGAAGGAGTTTAATTACTATGAAAGTAAGACCATCCGTCAAACCAATCTGCGATAAGTGCAAGATTATCCGCCGTCATGGCGTCGTTATGTGCATCTGCCCAAATCCAAAGCACAAGCAGAGACAAGGTTAATTTAAGGAGTAAACAACAAATATGGCACGTATTGATGGGGTTGATATCCCAAGTGAAAAACGCGTTGTAATCTCCCTTACCTACATCTATGGTATTGGTGATACAACCGCAAAGAAAATCTGTAAAGATGCTGGCGTCAGCGAAGACATCCGTGTTAAGAACTTAACCGATGACCAACTCGTCGCCTTAAGAACAGAGGTTTCCAAATATAAAACAGAAGGTGACCTCCGTCGTGAAGTCGCTATGAATATTAAGCGTCTCACTGAAATTGGCTGCTATCGTGGCATTCGTCATAAGAGAGGCCTTCCTGTCCGTGGACAACGTACAAAGACCAATGCTCGTACCCGTAAAGGTAAGAGAAAGACAATTGCTAACAAGAAGCAAGCTACTAAATAATAGGAAAGGAGAAGAATTATGGCTGCAAAGAAAAATACAAAAACTTCAGTTCGCAAGAAAAAAGTTAAGAGAAACTTTACTGTTGGAACAGTCCACGTTCATGCTTCCTTCAACAACACCATTGTTAACGTCACCGATTTACAAGGTAACGTCATTGCATGGTCCAGCGCTGGTGCTTTAGGCTACAAAGGCGCTAAGAAAGCTACACCATTTGCCGCTCAATTAGCAGCAGAAGCTGCCGGCAAATCCGCATTTGATCAAGGCTTAAGACAAGTTAACGTCGAAGTCAAGGGCCCAGGCCCAGGCAGAGAAAGTGCTGTCAGAGCCCTCGCAAATGTTGGCTTACAAGTTTTATCCATTTCCGATACGACTCCAATTCCACACAACGGCTGCCGTCCACCAAAGAGACCACGCGGCTAGTTGTAGCATTCTCGGCTAATAGGGAAACATAGGAGGAAATAATTAATGGCTAATAACAATATCGATCAAACAAACGAAGAGCTTGTCTTACCAAAGCCTTTCATTCCATTCGACTTCACAGTCGAAATCAATGATGAGCAAGAACATTATGCCCGTTTCGCGATCAAACCTCTCGAGAGAGGATTCGGAATCACTCTCGGAAACGCACTTCGCAGAGTCTTGTTAAGCGCCCTTCCTGGCGCTAGCGTCTATGCTGTGCAAATCGAAGGCGTTCGTCATGAATTCTCTTCAATTCCAGGTGTTGAAGAAGACGTTACCGCCATCATCCTTAACCTTAAGGATTTAATCTTAAAAATCGATTCTGAAGATCCAAAAGAAACCAAAGAATTAGATATTGATTTCCAAGGACCTGGCGTCTTAACAGCTGGTGACATCGTTTGCCCAGCCCTCGTTGAAGTCGTCAATAAAGATCTTGAACTTGCCCACGTCAACAAAGATGGTCATATCAAGATGAGAATCTTTGCTGGCAAAGGCAGAGGTTATTACACTGCTGATGCCAACAAGACAGAACGTAATGTTAACCAACTTGGTTACATTGCTACTGATTCTAACTATTCACCAGTTGTCAAAGTTGCTTACGCCGTTGAATCAACACGTGTTGAGCATGATTCTCACTTCGACAAATTAACACTCGAAGTTACAACAAATGGTGCAATCAAACCACATGAAGCAGTTGCTATGGCAGCTCAACTCTTAGTGGTTCACTTCCAAAAGTTTGCTTCCCTCGATGAAAAGGTCAAAAACTACAAACTCGAAAAAGAAGAAGTCAAACCAGAAGAAAACAAATATCAAGGAATGCTCATCGAAGAACTCGATCTCAGCGTTCGTAGCAACAATTGCCTTAAGAGAGCCGGCATCTCTACAGTCTTAGAACTCACACAAAAGAGTGAAGATGAAATGATGAAGGTTCGTAACCTTGGTAAGAAGTCGCTTAAAGAAGTCAAAGAGAAGCTTGCCCAAATGGGCTTACACTTCCGTGACTATGTAGGAGAATAATTATGCCAGCACAAGGAAGAAAAAATGTCCACGGTAAAACCGGTGTCAAATTCAAAGCCGCTTATACCGCTTCAAAGAACTATTCAATGCTCCGTAATGTCGTTTCTGAGTTAATTGTCCATGGTGAAGTTAAAGTCACTTCCGGCGTTACTCAAGAACTCGTTACACTTGCCGCTAAAATGGTTACCTATGCAAAACAAGGCGATCTCGCTGCTCGTAGAGAATGTGAGAAAGTCCTCCGCAAAGGAATCAAGGACGAGAAAGGCGTTGACAGCTTAACAAAGCTCTTCAATGAAATTGGCCCTAAATTCAAAGATCGTAATGGTGGTTACACCAGAGTCTACAAACTTGGCGCCCGTAAAGGTGACAATGCTGAAGTAGAATTGGTCAGATGGGCTGACTAATTTAAAGAAAGTTCAATTAGAGATCAAGTTATCTTGGTCTCTTTTTCTTTTTTGCTTTATGCTTATATAGGTAATGCTTATGAAGAATTATATTTTTGATTTAGATGGAACGGTGCTTGATACAATTGATGGAATACAAGTTGCCACTAATCTTGCATTAAAAAATGCTGGATTCGATTATTCTTTTGATAGAGACGAAACTAAAACCCTTATTGGTGATGGGGCCGATACTTTGATGCACCGCGCTCTTAAGAATAATGATTCTCCCGAAAATTTTGCGAAACTCAAAAAAGAGTACCTTCCCTTATATCACTTAAAGCAAGAAGACCACACATTCTTGTTTCCGAATTTGTTAGAAGTTTTAAAAACTTTAAAAAAAGATGGTGCAAGATTGTTTATTTGCACAAATAAACCTGATGCCTTTGCGAAAAGAATCGTATCAAAGATGCTTGGTGATGAACTTTTCGAGGAAGTATGCGGTCAAGTTGAAGGATTACCAGTAAAGCCAGATCCAAGAATTCCAAATTATTTAATAGAAAAATACAATCTTGCCAAGGAAGAAACCCTTTTTGTTGGAGATTCTAAAACCGATGTTGCAACGGGAAAAAATGCTTCGTTGAAAGTCGCCATTTGCTTATGGGGGTATGGTTTTTATTCGGAAGAGCTCCTTAAGAAATGCGATTATATTCTCAAAGAACCAAAAGATTTATTAGATACATATGTTAAATAAAACTCAAGAAAAGAAAAAATATATCTTATCAATCAGATTGTTGCCATCGATAATCTTAGCTTTGTTATCTTTAGTTTTTTCTATTGCTTATCTTGATTCTAGATACGCCAGCACGGATCATTTTGTTTTCGCTGGATCTTTCTTTGGCATTTCCTTAGTCCTTTTGCTTGTTGATGTAGGGATGGAAAGCTTCTATAAAAGCAAAAAAATGCCATACAACATTGTTTCAACTTGTATATCATTGTTCCAATTGTTTTATTTTGGCATCTATTCATTGATATATTTTAAAAACTTAGGCGATGAGGAACCCGCTAAAAGAATCTTTCCTGCCGTTCTTTTAGCTCTTTTGCTTTTCATAAATGTTATTTACAGAGTTTTAACATGGTTAAATAAATGGAAAACGGACGAAAGCGAAGGAAACGACCTTCAAGCCGCTTATATTGGTTTTCTTGGTCTTGGTGTTGCTCTTATTAATTCCTTGCCTTTTTCAGCAATTCAAATATATTCCGAACAACTTTCTACGTCATATGTTGGCATATTCTCCATTATTGCCTTATTGGCTGGAATGATTGAAGCGATTGTTGGCGCTTGTTGGCTTTCCTTTCGAAAGATGAGAAGTTCTAGCAAATCAAATTTGTTTTTCTATCTAACTATATTCAATTTCTTGGCTAGCCTTGCAGGTATTGTAGTTGCTGCCTTTGGATATTCTTATGGCGTAGTTAGCATTGTTACTAGCATGTGGTGTTTTGCCCCATATGCCGGATCGATTGTTTTACTTGGTTCTGGCCTTGCTTATTTAACCTACTTAGGCAAGAAATGACCTTGATTTATATTTATTGCTGAAAACAGTCACTAGGAATAAAATTTATATTCTAGGAAAGGATGGATTTATGCACGAATTAAAATTGTTCAATTCCCTTGGAATGAAAGAGGAAATATTTACTCCGTTAGTTGATGGAAAGGTTTCTATCTACTGTTGTGGTCCAACAGTTTATAACGATCCTCACATAGGCAATTTTCGCCCTGTAATTACTTTCGATGTTCTCAGAAGATTATTAATCCATCTTGGGTATGAAGTTACTTTTGTTTCTAATTACACCGATGTGGACGACAAAATTATCAATAGAGCAAAAGAACTTGGAATCACGGAGAAAGAATTAACAACATCTGTGATAAATGAGTATCGTCGTTTAGTGAGTGAAGTTGGCGCTCTTCAACCAGACTACACGCCTACACCAACAGTCTACATGCCACAAATTATCTCATATGTAGAAGATTTGGTGAATAAAGGCTTTGCCTATGAAGCTGGAGGAGACGTTTATCTCAGTGTTAAAGATATTCCTGGATATGGCGAATTGTCTGGCAATTCCATCGAAGATTTAGAAAATGGCGCGAGAATTGCCGTCGGAGATAAGAAGAGAGATCCTGTTGATTTCGCTCTTTGGAAAAAGACAGAAGAGGGCATTAAATGGAGTACCCCTTGGAGCGAAGGACGCCCAGGATGGCATACTGAATGCTGTGTAATGATTCATTCTATCTTTGCTTCTCAAAATGGCTATATTGATATTCATGGCGGAGGATTCGATCTTAAGTTTCCTCATCACGAAAATGAAATTGCTCAAGCAAAAGCTCACGATGGTCATAAATTAGCTCGTTTCTGGATGCATAATGGCTTCATAAACATTAATAATGAAAAGATGTCTAAATCATTAGGGAACGTTATCTTGATGAAAGACGTTGTTTCCGAATATGGTGGAATACCATTCAGATTGATGTTATTAGCATCTCATTATCGCGCACCAGCCGCTTTCTCAGGTGATACGATCAAAGAGGCTCAAACGAAATATTCGCAAATCGTTACTGCAATGAGAAAGGTTGCAATCATTCTTGAAAGAAATGATATCGACATTGATATGTTAAAACCAAGCGATGAATCGAAATTCCTTGATGCAATATGCGATGATTTGAATACGCCAAACGCCCTAACTGTTCTCTATGATGAACTTAAGACACTCAATTCCTTATGGCGTGTTAGAGAAATAAACTATGATGCTTTGAAAGACTCATTTGCCAAGGTAAAAACTTATTGTGAAGTTTTAGGCTTAACATTGTCACTTCCAAGATTGAATTCAGAAGACAAAAAGCTTTATGAGGAGTATGATTTAGCTAAGAAAAACAAAGATTTCGCTAAATCTGATGAAATTCGTCAAATTTTAGTGGACAAGAATATCTTCTAATAAGGAGGAATTATGTTACTAGAAAATAGCACTACATGGAGCAGCTGGGATACTGACATTGTCAATTTCTTTAACTCCGGTTTTGGAGGTGCGATTCCTTCTCAAGCGGGCAATTTGATACTAATTGCCCTATCATTGCTATTGGGAGGCCTCTTTAGTGGCTTAATTGGCTTCGAAAGAGAATTCAAAGGACATGATGCGGGTTTAAGAACCCATTTATTGGTCGGCCTTGGCTCTGACTTAGTCATGATTATTTCTATCTATGGCTTTGGCTATTGGAGCGGAGGAAGTCGTGATCCAGCCCGTTTGGCTGCTCAAGTTGTCACTGGTGTTGGTTTCTTAGGCGCCGGTGCTATCTTAAATAATGGCTTAGATGTAAAAGGACTAACGACTGCGGCCACGATATGGATCTCAATGGCGATTGGCTTAGCATGCGGAAGTGGTAATTTCATCGTTGCGACAATTGCCTTTGCCTTAGCGTTTACCTCCTTAATCGTTCTTCATAAAGTCGATAAATGGATTGCTGGGCGTAATCCTTCTGTCATGATTATCCTTCCATCGGATAAACCATCGCTTAAAGAAATCATCCTAATTGCTAATAGATACAATATTTCGATTAGAGATGTGCATACCGAATTGGTTTCTTATCAAGATAACTCTGCGATAAGAATTACCCTTCGTTGTGCTTTCGCTTCAAAGGAGACTGTAACCTCCTTTTCTGATGAAGTTAGGTTTACTTTAAAACCTTTAGAATTAAAAGTTACAGTTTAGTATTGTATAATGACAAGGTGTTAGATATAATGAGTATGCAAGTTTACGGCAAGAATGCCGTCCGAGCGACAATAGAAGCTGGTAATGGTGTGACCTTATACACCCTTAAACGTTTCGAGAGTGATGAACTTGTTTCGCTTGCTCGGAAAAAAGGAGTCTCGGTTAAGTTCGTAAATGATAACGACTTAACGAATATGGCCAAAGCCCCATCCCACCAAGGTTTTGTCCTAACGAGCGATGGTATCAGGAGTTATTCCCTTGAGGAGTTGCTTCAAAGTATTCCTTCAGATAAGAAGAATCCTTTGATTGTAATCCTTGATGGAATCGAAGATCCTCATAACCTCGGAGCTATCATTCGTACCTGCGACGCTTTTAGTGTCGATGGTATCATCATGAAGAAATATGGCGAAGTGCAAATTAATTCAACTGTCGCCAAAGTTTCAACCGGCGCTATTAATTATGTGAAGGTAGCGGTTGTGACTAATCTCAATCAAGCCATTGATAAATTGAAAAAGAATGGTTATTGGGTTGTTTCTTCTGATGGATCTGCCACGAGTTCTTATTTGGACGTCGATTATGATTCTCCGATTGCTTTAGTGGTGGGAAGCGAAGGATTTGGTATATCCAAGCTTGTTCTAAAGAATTCGGACTTTATCGTGAAAATCCCTATGACGGGTCACGTTAATTCATTAAATGCCTCTGTTGCCACGGCTATCCTTATTTCCGGCGTTGTTGCTCAACGTATAAAGAAATAGGGAAAGAGTGGCAATTATGAACTTTGATTCTTGCTCAGACGAAAGTCTACTACTAATGGCTAGAAGCCAAAATGCAGAAGCGTACTGCATATTAACAAAACGCTATTTCGATAAGAAGAAACTTCTTTGCAGCCAGGCCTCAGCGGCTTTAGCTTCCAAGTTTGACGCATGGGATTTAAACCATGCTTTCTATCTTGCTTTCAACGCAACGATTAAAAGTTTTCAACTTGGTGAAGGAACGTTTCATTCTTATTTGGTAAGATGTTTGAAGAATGCCTTAATAAGAGAAGCAGAAAAACTTCACTTATTTAAGAACGTTCCGACTGTGTCCTTGGATTTCTCAACCTCCGAATCTGAAGAATCGACTCTTCATGATGTCATTCCAGATACTGGTGAAGAAGATCCAAGAATGTATGTGACTTATCTCGAAGAAATCAAAAAGTTTGCCAAATTAAAAGATCAAATAGATGATGAAATTCTACAAGTAGCTAGGTTGAAAATCGACGGCTGCAAATTCACCGAAATATCGGAGATTCTTTCTATTTCAGCAAAAAGAGCTAGTAGAGATTATCAAAAATATGAAGAACTAGTTAAAAACATAGTTTTCGGTAAATAATATTTCTAAAGAAATAGTTTGCCTAATTTTGCTTCAACACTTATATTATTAATGCGAAGCAAATCAATCTTCGCTTTTTTCTTAGTGCGAATGGCACTAAAGTTCTGAGGTAATGACGCATGAGTAGAGAAAAAGTATTCTTAATTTGCTCCGATTGTTTGTCTAGAAACTATCAAGTTAGCAAAAGACAAGATGATCCACGCCGCTTAGAACTTAAGAAATATTGCCCACATTGTGATAAGTATACCTTGCACAAGGAAAGCAAATAATTTGGAAGGAGACTTTTAATGCCTAATCCAGTTAAGTACATGAAAGAAGTTGTCCGTGAAGGCAAACGTGTTCGTTGGCCAAAACGCGACACATTGTGGCCAACTATTGCAGTTGTCGTCGTTATTGCTCTTTTTGCAGCCGTTTTCCTTGCTTTGGAAGACTTGGCAGCAGCAAAAATCATTGAGCAATTAAAATCAGCCTTTGGAGGATAAAATCATGGCAAACGATTTAGCCGAGAAACATTGGTATATTGTTAATACCTATTCTGCTCGCGAATCAAAGACAGCAGAAAACATCAAAAACCGCATCAAGACAATGAACATGGAAGATTTCATTTTCCGTGTCTTAGTTGCTGAATACGAAGAGAAATGCATCGATAAGGAAACAGGCCTTCCAAACGGCAAGGTTAAAATCAAGAACCTTTATCCAGGATACATCTTTGTTGAAATGATTATGACAACTGAATCTTGGTTCGTCGTTCGTAATACTCCAGGTGTAACCGGTATTACTGGTTCAAGTGGCGGCGGTAAGATGCCTACCCCAATTTCACGCGAGGAAATTGAACCTGTCCTTAAGAGAATGGGTCTTGTTGACGAAACGATGTACGATCGTTACAACGTCGGCGACAAAGTTAAGATTATTTCCGGCCCACTTGAAGGCACTGAAGGCGACATCGTCTCTATCGATAAAGATACAGGCGCATGCCGTGTTAACACGGTCTTCTTCGGACGTGTCACACCAGTTGATGTCGAATTCTCTGAAATTGAGAAAATCTAGCATCTCTAACATTCAAAAAGTTCTCTAAACAGGGAACTTTTTCTTTTTCAATAAATATATGAATGATTTTTCATATTTATATTGATATATGAATGGCGATTCATTATAATGCTGTCTGTAACATATGAAAGGATATTCATACATGTCTCAATTACCGAACGAAAAAATAATCGATTCTATGGAAGATTTGCTCAGTGTTGCATCTGATTCGACTAGACTAAAAATTATGTTATCTATCTCGGATGAAGAGCATAACGTCACTGAAATAATGAATATGGTAGGGGCCTCCCAATCATTGGTTTCTCACCAATTAGAAATTTTAAAAAAGCATCGTATCGTTAATGCTCGTAGAGATGGAAGAAAGACTTATTACATTCTATCCGACCATCACATCAATGAATTAATCAACGTTGTTTATGAACACGTTATTGAAAAAGAAGGAGACTAGTTATGTCAGACGAAAAAAAAGAAATATTAATCAAGATCATCCGATTGGCTTTAGGCTTAACGACTGCATTGCTTGGTTTATTCTTGTTCAATGAAAATAACTACGGTGTCTGGGTTAATCTAACTGTTATGGTCATTGCTTGGCTTATAGTTGGTTATGATATTATTCTTGAAGCGTTTTCTTCACTCATCAAAGAAAAAAATCCATTCGATGAAAACATGTTAATGCTAATCGCCTCAATCGGCGCATTCTGTTTAAGAATATTTGGTAAAGATGAAAATGAAATCTTTGGAAATGAATTCTTTGAAGCGTTTATGGTTGCCTTCTTATTTCAACTTGGCGATATTTTTGAAGACCTTGCTACAGATAAATCTCATGAGGCAATCATCAACGCTGTCGGGCTTCGAGCTAAAAAAGCTTCCTTGTTGGTTGATGGAGACATTAAATCAGTAAAACCTGAAGATTTGAAAATAAATGATCAAATTCTTGTCAAAGTAGGAGAAATAATTCCTGCTGATGGAGAAATTATCTCGGGCGAAGGCGACATCGACGTGTCATCTTTAACCGGCGAATTTAATCCAGTTTTTAGAAAATGTGGAGAATCCGTCAATTCAGGTACCATCCTTAAAAATGGCTCGCTAACTATTAAAGTTACAAAATCGTATGAAGATTCAACAGTGAGCAAGATCATTTCTCTTGTCGAAGAATCTTCCGAACAAAAATCTAAAGCCGATAAATTTATTACTAAATTTGCGAAAATTTACACACCAATAGTTGTTCTTATTGCAATAATCTTAGCTATTTTTCCTCCACTTATCATTGGAATGAATGACGGAGAAGTTTGGAAACAATGGGTCAAAATCGCTGTATCAATACTTGTTATTTCTTGCCCATGTGCTGTTGTTGTATCTGTTCCGCTTGCTTATTTTGCTGGAATCGGTCTTGCATCAAAAAATGGCATTATCGTTAAAGGTGGTTCATATTTTGACCAATTAAATAATCTTGGCGTTCTTGTTACGGATAAAACTGGAACATTAACATATGGCAAGTTTATGATGGAAGAAGTTCATCCTGAAGGAATTAGCGAGGAAGAATTTCTTGAATACATCCGCGCGGCTGAATCTCGTTCGAATCACCCAATAGCAAAGGCAATCATTGGAGATATTGATATTTCTAAATTCTCATCTGACATTACTGCTTACAATGAAATTGCTGGTCTTGGGGAAGAACTAACTTATAAAGGCCATAAAATATTAACTGGAAATGAGAAGTTGTTGACTAATCACAACATTGAATTTGAAACTCCTAATGTTGTTGGAACGATCGTATATTTAGCAATTGATTCTAAATATGTAGGATACGTTCTTTTGACCGATCAAGTAAAGGATACATCATTAGCCACGATTAATAATCTTCATAATCTTGGAGTTAAAACGATTATGCTTACTGGCGATAAAGAAAATAGTGCTAGAAAGGTCGCTGATTCGTTAAACATTGACGAAGTTCATTATGAACTATTACCAGAAGAAAAAACCGGTATTCTTAAGCAAACTATCGATTCTACTAAAAAAGCCGTTGCTTATGTAGGCGATGGAATAAATGACGCGCCAAGCATTACATTATCTGATGTTGGATTTGCAATGGGCGGTGCCGGGAGCGATTTAGCGGTTGAAAACGCCAACATTGTTATTATGAACGATGACATTTCAAAAGTGTGCACGGTAATCAAAATAGCCAAGACGACTAGAAATAGAGCCATATTTAACGTAGTCGCATCAATACTTATCAAGATTGCAATTGCTTTATGTTCCATCTTCATTCCTAATTTCCCGCTTATGGTTGCCGTATTTGCTGATACTGGTGTGACATTGATTATGGTCGCATCATCAATTTCCTTGCTTATTCACAAGGTAAAATAGAAAATCTGGGCTTTCTTAGTCGAAAGCCTTTTTTCTGTCAATTTATGCATTATGCACAAAAGCATGACTAAATTTAACTTCTAGTTGCCAAGGCTTTTTCCTATGCGTATAATACTCGAGCACGCGTATTTTAACGTGCAGCGTGGTAGGATCCTTTGACGAGGACCCGATAAGCCACTGCATATCGTCAAATTTAAGGAGGACAATATGGCAAAGAAAATCGTCAAAGTCCTTAAGATGGAACTCCCAGGTGGAGACGCCCATCCAGGACCAAAGCTTGCTTCCGCAGGCGTTCAAATGGCTAAATTCTGCACTGACTTCAATGCAAAAACAGCCGACAGAAAAGGACAAACAGTCCCAGTAATCATCACAGCATATGAAGACAAATCCTATGACTTCGTTATCAAAACAACACCAGTCACAGATTTACTTCTCAAAGCTGCTGGAATCAAAAAAGGTTCCGGTGTTCCTAACAAAACAAAGGCAGGACACATCTCTCAAGCTCAACTTGAGGAAATCGCACAATACAAGATGCCAGATCTTAACGCAAATGACATCGAAGCTGCAAAGAAAATTGTTGAAGGTTCAGCTCGTCAAATGGGCATCACCATCGACAAATAATAGGGAGACACAACAATGAAAAAAGGAAAGAAATACATTGCTGCTGCAAAACTCATTGACGAAAACAAAGAGTATACCCTTGAAGAAGCAGCTGCTCTTCTCAAGAAGACAAGCACAACAAAATTCGATTCAACAATCGATATCAGCTTTGCGTTAAATGTTAATCCAACATTAGCTGATCAATTAATCCGTGGAACATTAGTTCTTCCACACGGAAATGGTAAAACCAAGAAGATTCTTGCTGTCACCAATACAAAACAAGACGAAGCAAAAGCAGCAGGTGCTGACTTTGTCGGTGGCAAAGAAATGCTCGAAAAGATTCAAAATCAAAACTGGTTTGACTTCGATATCATCGTTGCAACTCCAGATATGATGGGTGAACTTGGTAAAATGGGTCGTGTCTTAGGTCCAAAAGGCTTAATGCCAAACCCAAAGACTGGCACAGTTTCTCTCGAAATTGGTAAAGCCATCACCGAAATCAAGAAAGGTAAGATTTCTTACCGTGTTGACAAGGATGGTAACTTAAACATCTCTATCGCACGCGTCTCCTTCTCTGAAAGTGACATCGTCGATAACTTACAAGCTATCATTGACGCAATTGTCAAATCCCGTCCATCAACAGTCAAAGGTATCTACATCAAAACAGCTGTCGTCCACACAACAATGGGCCCAGGTATGAAGATTACCTTCCCAACCAGAAACTAATTCTGGTCACCAAAATTGGTGAATTGCTTGTTATTCCTAAGATAGCAACGGACACATGTCTTAATAATTCACGTTGCTGAGGTTACAAATTCACAAAATAACTCACTAGTTATATCAAGCTTCACATATATACGTAAGAAAGGAGGAACACAGTATGAATGCATCTGCACTTCAAGCTAAAAAAGATTCCGTTAAGGAAATTACTGAAGGCTTAAAATCCAGCAAGACAGTCGCTATTGTTTCTTATCAAGGCTTAACGGTCGCTGAAACACAAGAACTCCGTCGTACATTAGCAGAAAAGAACGCTAAGATGGGTGTTTACAAGAACACTTTAGTCCGTCGCGCCTTAGCTGATCAAGGTATCGAAGGCTTAGACGACCTTCTTGAAGGACCAAATGCGTTAGTCTTCTCTGAAGATGTTACTAGCGCCGCCAAAATCCTCTACAAATTCTCCCGTTTCCACGAACACCTCGTTTTACGCGGTGGTCTCGTCGAGGGAAAACCAGTAGACGCCAAAGGCATGAAAGAAGTTGCCAAACTTCCAACAAAAGAAGCATTACTTTCTATGTTCTGCATGGTTCTCAACGAACCTATCGCTGGCTTTGCCAGAGTCGCTAACCAAATTAGCGAAAAGGCTGGAGCAGAAGCCCCAGCAGCCAACTAATTTCTAGGAGGAAAAAACAATGGCTGAAAAATTAACAAATGAACAAATCATTGACACTCTCAAACAAATGACCGCCCTTGAACTCAAGGCTCTCGTTGATGCTGTTTGCGCTGAATTCGGCGTTACTGCCGCTGCTCCAACAGCCGCCGCTGCACCTGCTGAAGAAGAAGGCCCAGCCGCAAAAGGACCAACCGAAGTTTCCTTATTCTTAAAAGGACTCGGAACAGCCTCCAAAGTTGCTGTTATCAAAGTCGTCCAATCCATCACTGGCTTAGGACTTATGGAAGCTAAGAAACTTGTCGACGCTGCCCCAGTTGCCATCAAAGAGAAGATCTCCCCAGTCGAAGCTGAAGCTTACAAGAAGACTCTCACAGATGCTGGCTGCGAAGCTGAAGTTAAATAAGTTTCACCTACAATCTGATTTTTACCCTGCCCATAGACTACTCGTCGCCTGTGGGTAGGGTTTTAGCACTTATAAGGAGGAGGTAAAAATGCCCCAATACTTCGATAATGTTGAAGGAATGGAACATAAGGATCTAACTATCGAATTCGATATCTTAAATCAGCATTACTCCTTCAAAAGTGATAAAGGCGTATTCTCGAAAAACAAACTTGATTTCGGAACGAAACTCTTAATTGAGACGATTCTTGAAATGAAGGTTGAATTAGGAGAGAGAATACTAGACCTTGGGTGTGGAGCGGGACCGATAGGACTTATCCTCGCTCACCTCGACCCTTCTAGGCAAGTAGCCCTTGCCGATGTTAATGATAGGGCCCTCGAACTTTGTAAGAAAAATGCTGAAATTCTTGGCGTTTCCAAACAAGTAGAGATCGTCAATAGCGACGTTTACCTCAACGTACACTCCACCTTTGATACGATAATCTCGAACCCACCAATTAGGGCGGGAAAACGTGTCACTTACAGAATTTACGATGAAGCTACCTCGCATCTTAATGACAATGGTTCCTTAATCATCGTTATTAGGAAAGAACAGGGCGCCTTATCCGTAAAAGCCCATCTTGAAGAACTCTTCGACAAGGTCACTGTATTAGACCGTAAGAAAGGTTATTACATCATTCAATCGTTTAAAAAAAAGGAGCAGTATTAATGCCAAACGAAAAACCATTCCTAACCGAATTCCCTGGCCCAAATGGTAAAAATTACCCAGTAGGCCTCAACCACCGCGTCAATTTCGGAAAGATTTCCGGCTCTTTAGAATTACCATACTTAGTTGCCGTTCAAACAAAATCTTTCAAATGGTTCGTTGATAATGGAATTGACGAAGTTTTCAGAGAAATTTTCCCAATAGAAAATAACAATAAGACAATTTCTCTTGAATATGTTAGCTGCCATTTTGAAGAGCCTGAATATAAGCCTCTCGAATGCAAAGAAGAAGATTTAACATATTGCAGCAAATTAAAAGCCACTCTTCGCTTAGAAAATAAAGAGACTGGCGAAATGAAAGAATCCGAAGTCTATATGGGCGATGTCCCAATGATGACTAACAGCGGAACTTTCATCATCAACGGCACAGAAAAGGTCGTTGTTTCTCAAATCATCCGTTCGGCCGGTGCCTATTTCGAAAATCCTAACGAAAAAGGTGTTGAATATCATGCTGAATTAATTCCTACAAGAGGAACGTGGATTGAATTTGAAAATACCAACAAGAACGTTATCTATGTTGATATCGATCACTCACAAAATGCATCACACAAATTATATGCACCTGCAATCTTCAAAGCTCTCGGCTTCCAAGAAGAAGACATCACAGAATTATTTGGTGATTCCGATGCATTACTCAATACACTCAAAAAAGATGAAGCCAACTCTAACTCCAACCTCGCTTTAATTGAAATCTTTAAAAAATTAAAACCAGGTGAACCAGTTACGAAAGAAGGAACAATCAACTTCCTCATTCAACGCTTCTTTGATGAAAAGCGTTATGATTTAGGAAAAGCTGGTCGTTTTAAATTAACACAAAAATTAGGACTTTATGCTCGTTTAGCAGGCCGTGTCCTTGCTGAACCACTCATTGATTGCAATGGTGAAATTGCCTCTAATGCCAATGGCGAAGCGATGATTGCTGGCTATACACTTACAAAAGAAGACGTTCAAAAACTTCGCGATGAAGAATTCTTTGAACAAGGCGCTATGGAATATGACCTTGCTTCCAAAGTGAATCCAGCCTTCGCTGTCGGCTCAACGAAAGTCAACATCGTCAAAGTCCACGCTAAAGACAAAGTTAGCGAAAAAGTCATTAAGATGATTGGTACATCTTTTGAACTTGAAGGCACACTTGACGGAACAAAGAAACCTCTTCTTTGCATCGCAATTCCTGATATCGTCGCATGTTTCTCTTATTTCGAGAATATCCGTGAAGGTATTGGCGAATTAGATGATATTGATAACCTTGGCAACCGTCGTGTACGTTGCGTTGGTGAATTGTTACAAAATCAATTCCGTATGGGTCTCACTAAGATGAGCAAAACCATCGTTCAACGTATGAGCACAACAGTTGACTTCTCTGAAGCAAAACCTCAAGGATTTGTCTCTATTCGTCCTTTGACCTCATCAATTCATGAGTTCTTCAACACATCCCAACTCTCCCAATTGATGGACCAAGTCAACCCACTTTCCGAACTTGCCAATAAACGTCGTCTTTCCGCTTTAGGCCCTGGCGGTTTAACCCGTGAGAGAACAACGATGGCCGTTCGTGACGTCCACGATACCCATTATGGCCGTATTTGTCCTATTGAAACACCAGAAGGTCAAAACGTCGGCTTAATCAATAACTTAGCAACGTACGCTAAAATCAATAAATTAGGCTTTATTGAGACTCCATATCGTCGCGTCTTTAAGACAACAGATGATAATGGAATCACTCACGTTTATGTTTCTGATGAAGCAGAATATTTATCTGCTGATGACGAAAAAGGACTTTATATCGCTGAAGCTAACATGAAAGTTTCCGAACCAATGGAACTTGAGTTAGATGGCCACAAGGAAATCGTCAAAGAAATCCTCGACGATGAAGTCGTTACACGTCATGATGATGAAAACTTAATCGTCAACAAGGAACTCATTTCTTATGTTGACGTTTCTCCAAAACAAATCGTTTCTGTCGCTGCATCCTGTATTCCATTCCTTGAACACGATGACTCTACTCGTGCTCTTATGGGTGCTAACATGCAACGTCAAGCCCTTCCTTTGCTCCAACCAGAACTTCCTTATGTCGGAACTGGTATGGAAAGAAATGTCGCTCACGACTCTGGCTTAGCAGTTGTCGCAAGAGCCGATGGTGAAGTAACCTACATCGATAGCACTGAAATCACTGTCAAAGAGGAAGAAGGCGAACATACATATTTCTTACGTAAGTTCGAAGGAACAAACCAAGGAACATGTATCAACCAAACCCCAATCGTCCATGTTGGCGATCATATCAAAGAAGGAGATGTCATTGCTGATGGCCCATCCATGAAGAATGGTGAATTAGCCTTAGGACACAACCTCTTAATCGCTTATATGACTTGGAACGGCTATAACTACGAAGATGCCGTTATCATGTCCGAAAACATGATCAAGAATGACACATATACATCAATTCACATTGAAGTTTATGATGTCGAATGCCGCGAAATCAAAGGAGGAGACTCCGAAGAAATCACTCGCGATATTCCAAACGTCGGCGAAGACGCAAAGAAATATCTCGATGAAAGAGGCATTATCATCCCTGGCGCAGAAGTCAAAGAAGGAGATATCCTTGTCGGTAAGACCACACCAAAAGGCCGTATCGATCCATCTCCAGAAGAAAAACTTCTCATGTCCATCTTTGCTGAAAAAGTCAACGATGCAAAAGACACTTCCTTACGCGTTCCACACGGTGGACAAGGTATTGTCTTAAAAGTTAAATGCTTCTCACGCCGTCATAAAGACCCACTTGCTCCTGGCGTTATCGAAAAGATTAGAGTCTATATCATTCAAAAGAGAAAGATCTCCGAAGGTGATAAGATGTCTGGACGTCATGGTAACAAAGGTGTTATCTCCAAGATCTTACCAGTCGAAGATATGCCATTCTTACCAGATGGTACACCAATCGACATGATGCTTTCCCCAATGGGTGTTCCTTCTCGTATGAACATTGGTCAGGTATTCGAAGTTCAACTCGGATTAGCCTGCCGTAAATTAAATATGCGTGTTGCGACACCTGTCTTCGATGGCTTAACATCCGATGAAATCAGTGAACTCATGAAGAAAGCAGGCCTTTCTAGCGATGGAAAGACAATACTCTATGATGGACAAACAGGTGAACGTTATCCAGAACGTATCGCAGTTGGTGTCCAGTACATGATTAAACTCAACCACATGGTTGATGATAAGTTACATGCTCGTAGCGTTGGACCATACAGCTTAATCACCTTGCAACCTCTTGGTGGTAAGGCACAAAACGGTGGTCAGCGTTTCGGCGAAATGGAAGTCTGGGCCCTCGAAGCTTATGGCGCAGCTCATACTCTCCAAGAAATGATGACAGTCAAATCTGACGACCGTGTCGGAAGAAGAAAGACTTACGAATCCATCATCAAAGGCAACGCTCTTCCAAAATCAAGCATGCCTGAAGCCTTCAAAGTTCTCACAAAAGAACTCAAAGGACTTTGTATGGAAATCAAACTCTTCAATAAAGAGGGCGAAGAAATCAACATGGACAACCTTGTTAAAGACGCCTTGGTTGAAGAAAGAAAGACCAATTCCGCAATTCGCAATCTCTCTAGTGCCCATAACACTCCAGAAGAAGATGTCGTCGATGACAGCTCTTCTGTCAGCGAAGTATTAGAAGCTGCAGCCGAAGAAGGTCTTACCGTCACCGATAATATCGGTCATAACGAATAATTAGGAGGAAGAAAGAATTATGTTTGATGTAAACAATTTAGCCGCAATGCAAGTCGGACTTGCTTCCCCAGATACAATCCGTGGTTGGTCACACGGCGAAGTTATTAACTCCGAAACGATCAACTACCGTTCCCACAAACCTGAATTCGGTGGTTTATTCTGCGAACAAATCTTCGGTCCAGTAAAAGACTATGAATGTTCATGCGGAAAATATAAGAAGATGAGATATCAAGGCACAACATGCGAAAAGTGCCACGTTGAAGTCATCTCCAAAGAGTGGAGAAGAGAAAGATTCGGACATATCGAACTCGTCTCTCCTTGCACTCACATCTGGTATTTAAAAGGCATTCCTTCCCGTATTGGCCTTGTCCTTGAGATGTCACCAAAAGAGCTCGAAGAAGTTGTCTATTTCGCTGGACACCTTTGCCTCAATCCAGGTTCTTCCACAGTTTTAAAGAAGAAACAATTCTTTAATGACTCCGAAGAGAGCAGAACAATCTTCGTTAACGCTATCAAAGCCATTCAAGAAAGCGGCGATATCGTTGAAGGAAGTGCTGATTTCTACAAAGCTGAAGAAATCATCGCTCGCTTGCTCAATCGTAATGAAACATTCGATTTTGCCTCCACATCTGCATTTGTTGCAAAATACACAGAAGCAGAATTTGGTGAAGGCGCATCTGCTGTCAAACGCTTACTTAGCGAAGTTGACTTAGATGAAGAATTCAAGATCTTAAGCGAAAAAGTCAAGACAGAAAAAGGTCAAAATCGTTTGAAATTGGCAAAGAGACTCGAAGTTATCGAAGCCTTCCGCAATTCCAATCAAAAACCTGAATGGATGGTTCTTGATGTAATCCCTGTCATTCCACCAGAGTTACGTCCAATGCTTCAACTTGATGGCGGACGTTTCACTGATTCTGATATCAATGATTTATATCGTCGTGTTATCATCCGTAACACTCGTTTAAAGAGATTAATCGAAAACAATGCTCCAAGTGTCATTCTTTGCAACGAGAAGCGTATGCTTCAAGAAGCAGTTGATGCTTTAATCGATAATGGCAGACGTGGCAAGCCAACTGCCGGAAAGAATGGCCGCCCACTTAAATCACTCTCTAGTGGCTTAAAAGGCAAACAAGGCCGTTTCAGACAAAACTTACTTGGTAAGCGTGTCGATTATTCCGGTCGTTCAGTTATCGCTGTCGGTCCAAATTTAAAGATGTATCAATGCGGTCTTCCACGCGAAATGGCCGTTCAACTCTTACGTCCTTTCATTTCCGCAATTCTCTTAAAGAGAGGAATCGTTACTGCTCATAGACAAGCTGATAAGCTCATTGATGCTTATGATCCAAAGGTTTACGACATTGTTGAAGAGATCATTGGGCAACACCCAGTTCTCCTTAACCGTGCTCCAACCCTTCATAGACTTTCCATCCAAGCCTTCCAACCTGTCTTAGTCGATGGACACGCTATCCGTTTGCACCCACTCGTTTGCCCTGGCTTCAATGCTGACTTCGATGGTGACCAGATGGCTGTTCACGTCCCACTTGGTAAAGCTGCTCAATCTGAGGCCCTTAACCTCATGCTTGCTTCCAATAACATTCTTGGTCCAAAAGATGGCAAAACAGTCGTCGTTCCTGGACAGGATATGGTTTTAGGAAACTACTACTTAACAGCTGAAGAATCCATCGTTGATATGCTCAATCGTGCCAAAGACCTCCGCAAGGTCACCGTCTACGATGAAACAGAAAAAGCTGCAAACGAAAAAGCTGCTCTTCAACAAGAAACATTTGCTAAAGAAGAAGGAAAGATCTTCGCGTCTGTCCAAGCTGTTCTTGAAGCATATGAAACTGGATCTATCCAAATCCACACACGTATTGTCATTCCTGCCAAAGCAATCCATAAGACATTTGGCGATGACTTAAATGAATTTGCCTTACCAGCAGATGTTGAGAACAAGTACCTCATTACAACAGTTGGTAAAGTTATCTTCAACGAAATCTTCCCTGATGATTTTGTCTATATCAACTGCAATAAGCCAGCATCCATCAACCGTGAAACAATCGAATCTTGGTTCGTTTCTCCAGCTGATGTTCAAAAAGAACATGATGCTCTTGAAGCAAAGATTGGCAAACTCTCTGATGATGATGCAATCAAATTCATCATTGAGAACTACTTCATGAAAGAAGACAAGAAGTCCGGCAAACTCGTCTATATCGATGAACACTATAGAGATTCTGATTACCCAGAACTCGCTAAGATTGCCTTAGACTTCCACAAAGATGGTGACAACTTAGCGGAACATATCTGTTTAACAAACCTTCTTACTGGTATTGGCAAGAAAGATATCGGCGCCCTCATTGATATGGTCTTCCATAAATACGATATGAAGGACGAAGATAGAGCCGAGCCAAAACCATCCAAGACAGCCGCTATCTTAGACAAGATCAAAGATCAAGGCTTCAAATATTCCACAATCTCCTCAGTCACAATCGCTCTCTCTGATATCAAAGATATTAAGAATAAAGACGGTTATGTCGCTGCTGGTCAAAAGAAGGTTGAAGCAATCAACAACGCTTATAACCTTGGTTATATTGAAAACGAAGAACGTTACAAGCAAGTTTGTAAGGTTTGGACAAATGTTACCGACGAAGTCGCAAAAGAAGTCGCCGCTTACATGAAGAAAGATAACCGTAACCCATTGATCATCATGGCCGATTCCGGTGCTCGTGGATCCTTGGATAACTTCAAGCAATTAATTGGTATGAAGGGCTTAGTTTCCAACCCAAAGAACGAAGCTATTGAACTTCCTATTATTTCTTCCTACCGTACAGGTGTTAAGGTTAACGAATTCTTCATTAACACACACGGTGCTCGTAAAGGCGGAGCTGATACAGCCTTAAAGACTGCTGACTCTGGCTACTTAACAAGACGTCTTGTCGATGTTTCCCAAGACGTTATCGTCCGTGAGGATGATTGCCATTGCGACCACGGCTATAAAGTCCGCAAGATTGAAAAGGCCGCTTCAGCAGGTGGCGAAGCAAAAGTCATTGCTACCCTCTCTTCCCGTATCAATGGTCGTTATGCAATGCACGATATCGTTAACCCAACAACAGGCGAAGTTATCGTTCCAGCAAACACATTGATTCATGAAGATCAAGCTAAAGCAGTTGAAAAGGCTGGCATTGAAGAGGTTGAAATTCGCTCCATCTTCACCTGCCAAACAAAAGAAGGCGTTTGCCGTCATTGCTATGGCCTTAACATGGCAACCGGACATCTCGTTCAACTTGGCGAAGCTGTCGGTATCATGGCCGCTCAATCAATTGGTGAACCAGGTACACAGTTAACCATGCGTGTCTTCCACACTGGTGGTATGGCTGGTGAAGATATCACTTCAGGTCTTCCACGTGTTCAAGAACTTGTCGAAGCTCGTAATCCAAAAGGACAAGCTATCATTGCTAAATTTGCCGGTAAAGTCACTGACATTACCAACAATCCAGATGGTTCACAAGCTATCACAATCACATCCTTAGCTGGCCCAACAGCCGAAAATCCAATGGCTGAAGCTGAAGTCTATGATATTCCACGTAACACAAAACTCGCTGATGGCATCGTTAAAGGTGCAACAGTAGAAGCTGGTGGACTTATCACAAAAGGTTCTAAGAGACTTCAAGATCTCCTTGATTACACCGATGTTTCCACAGTTGAAACTTACTTGTTAAAGGAAATCAAATCTGTTTACGCTGCTCAGGGTATCGAGCTTTCCGATAAACACCTTGAAATCGTTATTAGACAAATGTTACGTAAGATGTTCATCACCGATTCTGGTGATACGAAACTCTTACCAGGAACAAGAGTCGATATCGATCGTTACACAGAAGCCAACCAAGAAGCCCTCATCAACGGCTTACACCCAGCAGTTGGTCATCCATTGATCTTAGGTATCACAAAGGCTGCCTTAGAGACAGAGTCATTCCTCTCTGCTGCCTCCTTCCAAGAAACAACCCGTGTTCTTACCGACGCTGCTATTAAAGCAAAACGCGATAACCTCCACGGCTTGAAAGAGAATGTCATCACCGGCAAACTCATCCCTACAGGAAGTGGCTTATTCACCGAAGAAGAAGAGAAAGAACATCTCAGCAACTTCGATGTCAAAGCAAAGATGGAAGAAGTCAAAGCTCAATATATTGAAGCTCACGATCGTAAAGATAGCATCTCTGACTAAGAATTATGAAATAGCGTAGTTACCTTAAAAAAGTGGCTACGCTTTTTTATATTCGAATTTGATGATTATAATATTCAACGTTATTCGAGGGAGACTCTTATGATTCATATTATTTACACAAGACACGGCGAGACTGATTGGAATAAAGAAGGAAAAATTCAAGGCAGCATTGATATCCCCTTAAATGAAAAAGGAATTTCACAAGCTAAGGACCTTCACGCTTTATTGAAAGAAAGGCAAATCGATTTAATATTCTCCTCTCCATTGAAAAGAGCAAAAGAAACTGCCTACATAATAAGAGGAGAAAGAGATATAGATGTCATTTTAGATCCCTTATTGAAAGAACAATTCTATGGAGATTTAGAAGGAACCCCTAGAGTTAATAATCCTGATTATACAATGCAAAGGGAATCATATTTTAAAAGATATCCAAATGGTGAAGGATATTTTGATGTCTACCATCGTGTTGCAACATTTTTTGAAAAACTAAAGAAAGAATATGATGGAAAAGTATCTACTGTCTTGATTGTTGCCCATGGGGGAATGTCTAGAGAAATAAATCTATATTTCAAAGATATGGAAAATAATGAATTCTCACCATTTGGCATAAGCAATTGCGAATTGCTTGAATACGACCTTTAGGGTACTAAATAGAAGATTCTAACTCGTTCCATTTCCTAAAGTTATTTGTTATCATATGAAATGCATTCGCTATGGAAAAGATCTGGAACGCTATCTTAGAATACCTTGATTCGTCCTTTGGAATAACTTTGATGAAAGAAGGAAATCCACAAGGATATGTCAATTTCGTTTTCATGACCATTACGGTTGTTTTTGCCATTCTTTTAATGTATCGTGTCGTCTATTTTATTCTTGGCATATTCGGAAAATCTAGAAGATACGAAAATAAAAAAGATGACAAAAGATATGCTTTCGTTCTTTCAGCAAGAAATGAAGAAAAAGTCATCGATAACCTTATCGATTCAATAAGGAAGTTAGATTACGATCAAAACAACATCGATATTATCGTTGTTGCAGATAATTGCAATGACGATACATATAGGATCGCTAAAGAAAAGGAATGCATCGTTTACGAGCGAAATGATTTGAGCAAAGCCCGTAAAGGATACGCCTTAAAATGGCTTTTTGAACATTTGAAAAAAGATTTGCCTAACGGAATTGAAACGTATTATGCCTACGTTTTCATGGATAGCGACAACGTCATGGCGAAAGATTTCTTAAATAAACTTAATGATTGTTTGCAAAGTGGCTACTCAATTGCGACCTCTTATAGGAACGCAAAGAACGCTAACGATAACTGGCTTTCTGCCTTAAGCGCTATGAATTGGTATCGTTCACCAATAGTTTCCGGAAGGGCTAGATCGATTCTTAACAGCTGTCACCAAATTAGCGGAACAGGCTTTGCGGTTCGCTCCTATCTTTTAAAAGACGGATGGGATTATACGATGATTACAGAGGACTGTGAGATGACAACTCGTCTCATGGCTGTTGAACCTTCTTTTACATTAACTCTTCCATTAGATAAGAAAGATGAAGCCAAAGGCAAAAAGTTCTTTTTATATTTGCCAAACGGCAAAAAGAAAAAACTTAAAGTCAAGTTCGCCTCAGACACTTATCTTGAAATTCCATACATCAAAGGTAAGAAAATTGGTTTAGAATTTGAAACAAATAGAAATGGTGATCAAACTTTAATAAGCAACATTAAAGTGACAGATAACGATAACGAAGAATTGTTTATTCCTAATGTATGTGTAAGCAAATATCTTTCTCTTGGCTATGTTGAAGAAGCCCAACTTTATGATGAGCAGCCTACATCTTTGAAAATTACCATAAGGCAAAGGATCCGCTGGGCAAAAGGCGGAATTGCAAATTGGCTACGCAATGGTGTTACTTTATTAGTTTCTTTTTTCAAACACCCACGTTGGGCTAAATATGATATTTTCTGGGAAATGTTCCCTTATGGCCTTTTTAATTTCCTTCTGGGATTTATCCAATTGATGTTAACAACCATTTTTTGGGCTTCCGGCATTTCCGGAGATGCAATAAATGGTTGGCAAAATATCTGGAGCTATATTATTAACCTAACCGTAATTCAATATGCTGGCGGTCTTATCATGGGCATCACAATTATCATCAAGGAATGGAATAAGGTCCATTTCAGCGTCCCTGAAGCAATAGGCTATATTTTCCTTTGGCCTTTCTACGATATGGTTGGTGTTCCAATCTCGATAATTTCTCTTTTCATTCACGTTACGTGGAAAAGCGTGCCTCACCATGTTGTTAAGGATGGAAATGAACTTCAAAACGATCCGCATCATGAAAAATAAGTTTTTTCATTCATCTTTTTAAAGAATAATTAAGTTATTTCAAAACACACTTAACCCGGTGTATCAAAATTGATTAAAATTCGATGTTGACAACGCTTTTTCAGAGAATTAAACTTTTCCAGCATGTGAGAAGGGCATCCACCCTTTTTTCACGAATGCGTATACTCGTAAAGGAGAATAGGACAAAATGCCTACAATTAATCAACTTGTCCGTTCTGGTAGAAAGAGCAACGTTAAGAAATCTAAGTCACCAGCCTTAGGAAAACGTTATAACTCCTTAACCAAGACGACAAAGAATCAACCTAGTGCCCAAAAGCGTGGTGTTTGTACCCGTGTTGGCACAATGACTCCTAAGAAGCCAAACTCTGCTCTTAGAAAATACGCCCGTGTACGTCTTTCCAATGGTTATGAAGTCACAGCCTATATTGGCGGTGAAGGACATAACTTACAAGAACACTCCACCGTTATGATTCGTGGTGGCCGTGTCAAAGACTTACCAGGTGTCCGTTACCACATTATTCGTGGTACGCTCGATTGCGCCGGTATCGAAGCACGCCGTCAAGGCCGTTCCTTATATGGAACAAAGAAACCAGCTCCAGCTAAATAATAGAAAGGATTAGAAATTTATGTCACGTAAAGGAAAAACTGAAAAACGCGATGTCTTGCCAGATCCAATCTATAACAGCAAGCTCGTTACACGCTTAATCAACCGCGTTATGTATGATGGCAAGAGAGGAACTGCTCAAACTATCATCTACAATTCCTTCAAGATCATTGAAGAAAAAACACAAAAGCCAGCAATTGATGTCTTTGCAACCGCAATCAACAACATCATGCCAGAAGTCGAACTTAAAGTTCGCCGTATTGGTGCTGCAAACTACCAAGTTCCAGTCGAAGTTAGCCCAGAAAGAAAACAAACTCTTGGTCTTCGTTGGTTAGTCACCTATTCCCGTCTTCGTAACGAAAAGACAATGGAACAAAAATTAGCAGGCGAAATCATTGATGCTGCTAATGGTTCTGGTGCTTCCGTCAAGAAGAAGGAAGATGTCCATAAGATGGCTGAAGCCAACAAGGCTTATGCACATTATCGCTGGTAATTAAGGAGAATACCCATGGCAGATGAAAATATGATTAATGAGAGCTCGACTTACGATCTCCCGCACACCCGCAACATTGGTATCATGGCTCACATCGATGCTGGTAAAACAACAACGACTGAGCGTATCCTCTATTACACTGGACGTACCCACAAAATCGGTGAAGTTCACGAAGGAACTGCCACCATGGACTGGATGGTCCAAGAACAAGAACGTGGCGTTACAATCACCGCGTCTGCTACAACCGCTTTCTGGAAAGGTCACCGTATCAACATCATCGATACCCCAGGGCACGTTGACTTCACAGTCGAAGTTGAACGTTCTCTCCGTGTCCTCGATGGTGCTGTCACTGTCCTCGATTCCAAAAACGGCGTCGAACCACAAACAGAAACAGTTTGGAGACAAGCTGATAAATATGGCGTTCCAAGAATCGTCTTCTGCAACAAGATGGACGCTATTGGTGCCGACTTCTATATGTGCTTAGACACATTAAAAGAAAGACTTGGCGTTAAATATGCCGCTTTCCAACTCCCTATTGGCAAAGAAAGCCAATTCAAAGGCGAAGTTGACCTCGTTACAATGACAGCTTGGATCTTTGGCGATAACAAAGATGACGTCCCACAACACATCGATATCCCAGATGATCTTAAAGATAAAGCCGCTGAATACCATCAAAAACTCGTTGAAGCCCTTGCTGACTACGATGAAGACCTAATGATGATGGTTTTAGACGGACAAGATCCAAGTGTCGAACAAATCAAAGCAGCTGCTCGTAAAGCTGTCTTAACATCCAAATTCTTCCCAGTATTCTGCGGAACAGCCTTCAAGAACAAAGGTGTTCAACTCTTACTTGATGCCGTCCTTGATTACTTACCATCCCCACTCGATATCCCAGGTGAAAAAGGTACACGTAATGGCGAAGAATATGTTTGTAAAGTTACAGACGATGCACCATTCGTTGGTCTCGCCTTCAAGATTGCTACAGACCCATTCGTTGGTCGTTTAGCCTATGTCCGTGTTTACCAAGGCGTTTTAAGAAGTGGTACGTATGTTCTCAATTCCTCAAACGGAAAACAAGAACGTATCGCTCGTTTAGTCTTGATGCACGCTAACCATCGTCAAGAAGTCGATTGCTTACACGCTGGTGAAATCGGCGCAGTTGTCGGTTTAAAGAGCACAACCACAGGTGATACACTCTCTGATCCAAGCGAAGATGTCGTTCTCGAATCTCTTGAATTCCCAGAACCAGTCTTGGAACAAGCTGTTGAACCAAAAACAAAAGCAGATTTGGAGAAGATGAATAATGCTATCCAAAAACTCGCTGAAGAAGATCCTACATTCAAAGCCCATACAAATACTGAAACTGGCCAAACAATTATTGGTGGCGTCGGTGAGTTACAACTCGATATCATCGTCGACCGTATGAGAAGAGAATTCGGCGTCGAAGTTAACGTTGGTAGACCACAAGTCAACTATCGTGAAACAATCCGTAAGACCGGTGAAGCACAAGGTCGTTATGTCAAACAATCCGGTGGTCACGGTCAATATGGTGACGTATGGATCCGTTTTGAACCAAACCCAGGAAAAGGATTTGAGTTCGTTGATGCCATCGTTGGCGGTGCAGTTCCAAAAGAATTCATCAAGCCAACACAACAAGGTCTTGAAGACGCCTTAACGCGTGGCTTAGTCGCTGGCTATCCAGCAATTGATATCAAAGCAACATTATTTGATGGTTCTTACCACGATGTTGACTCTTCAGAAGCTGCTTATAAGATTGCCGCATCCATGGCTCTTAAAGCTGCTGCTTCCAAGTGTGACCCTGTCATCCTTGAACCTGTTATGAAAGTCGAAATCACCGTTCCAGAAAAGTACTACGGCGATGTCATTGGTGATGTCACTCGTAGACGTGGCGAAATCACAGGCGAAATCCAACGCGGCAACGCAAAAGAAATCGACTGCTTCGTCCCACTTGCTGAAATGTTCGGCTACGTTACTGATCTTCGCTCAATGACGCAAGGTCGTGGAAACTTCATGATGGCCTTTGACCACTATGGAGAATGCCCACGCTACGTCCAAGATCAAATTATTGCTAACAGCAATATGTCAAATCGTTAATTCTCGTTGATTAATTAATCGATGCGATTTACAATAATTGAGCGTTTTGTTTAAACCATTATTGGAGGAATAAAAACAATGGCAAAAGAGAAATTCAACCGTGACCGCACCCACGTTAACGTTGGTACAATCGGCCACATCGACCATGGTAAGACAACCTTATCAGCCGCAATCATGCACGTTCTTAGCTTAGTTGGCAAAGAAACCAACGGTGCTGAAGGTAATGCAAAAGACGTCGGATACGCTGGTATCGACTCAACACCAGAAGAAAGAGCTCGTGGTATCACGATCAACTCTGCTCACGAAGAATACGAAACAAAGACACGTCACTATGCCCACGTCGACTGCCCAGGGCACGCTGACTACATCAAGAACATGATTACCGGTGCCGCTCAAATGGATGCCGCTATCCTTGTTGTTGCTGCAACTGATGGCGTTATGCCACAAACACGTGAACACGTCCTTCTTGCTCGTCAAGTCGGTGTTCCAGCAATCATCGTCTTCCTTAACAAATGTGATATGGTCGACGATCCAGAATTAGTCGACTTAGTCGAAATGGACGTTCGTGATCTTCTCACATCCTATGGATTCCCAGGAGATACTCTCCCAGTCGTCCGTGGCTCTGCTTTAAAAGCTGGCCAAGTCACTTCCAGCAAAGATGCTGATGCAGCTTGCGTTCTCGAATTACTCCACCAACTCGATACATATATCCCAGATCCAGTCCGTTCTGATGATAAGCCATTCTTAATGCCTATCGAAGACGTTATGACAATCTCTGGTCGTGGTACAGTCGTTACTGGCCGTGTCGAACGTGGCGTTGCAAAGATGAATGACGAAGCCGAAATCGTCGGTATCCGTCCAACGATCAAGACAGTTATTACTGGTCTTGAAATGTTCCGTAAGACACTTGATTTCGTTGAATCTGGCGATAACGCTGGTGTTCTTCTCCGTGGTGTCACACGTGACCAAGTCGAACGTGGTCAAGTTCTTGCTAAACCAGGATCTATCGTTCCACACGACAAATTCACAGCTACAGTTTACGTCCTTACAAAAGAAGAAGGCGGCCGTCACACAGGCTTCTTAAAAGGCTATCGTCCACAATTCTTCTTCCGTACAACTGATATCACTGGTACAATCGACCTCCCAGCCGATGTCGAAATGGTTATGCCAGGTGACCACGTTACATTCACAGTTAGCTTAATCCACCCAGTTGCTCTTGAAGCTGGTACAAAATTCTCTATCCGTGAAGGTGGCAAAACTGTCGGTTCCGGACAAGTCGTCGACATTCTTCACTAATTCTTATTAGTTGAATATCAAACGATAAAATTAGCCCTTGCTTAAGCAGGGGCTTTTTTGTTTCTAAAGATTAATTAAACTTTAAAATTATTTCTTTCAATATTTTTCTAGATACCATATATTTAATGCCATGGAAGAAAAAGAATTATTAAAACAACCGCCAGTGTCTAAGAGAGCTCTCTCTTTTATTATTGATTTTGTCCTGGCATTTATTATCGGAAATATCTTGAATAGTTTCGTTACTAGCACTTATTTGTTTAAAGCAATGGGAGGAAATGATTATCAGCAAGATTATTATTCGTTTGCGGCTGATTCAGGTTTGGTAAACTCAACGAAAAACGATGACGGTTCTATTAAAACAATCTATTTATATGCATATGCTCCGGATGGAAAAGAAAATACAACTTTGCAATATGTTGCAACTCCTAATGGCGAATTCGCATATGAAGCGTATTTAAATATTGTTTGGAATTATTATACCTCTTTCTATCCGACTGATTCCCGTATGGTTCAACCTGATGGATATACGTATAAACAAGATGAGTTAGATGATTACAAAAAATATGTTTATACAGAAGTTTTCCTTCTTCCTGATCCAACAACAATTGAAGGAAAAACCGACGTTACTTTAACATCAAGTGATTCTACCCAAACATATTTCCAATATGCCACAAATGAAGATGGGACACCTAATTTAACTGTTATGCCAGTTTTGACAGATTCAACTAAGAAAGATTTAGAAGATTCTACAAAAAAAACTGCTACGTTAACAAACCTTCGCGATTATTTTATTGGAATTAGTGAATCATCAAATTCAATTTCAATATCTGGGACTGGTATTTATTACAAAGCTGCTCTCCATATGGAAGGGCAATCTGGATCAAACCAAACTTACTTTACAAATATTTACACAAAAGTAACTTGGATTAGTTGGGAATGCTCCCTTGTTGCCTTATTGCCAATCTATTTCATACTCTTCTATTTGATACCTGTATGCGATAAAAAAGGCAGAAGCATTGGCAAATACATCTTTGGTTTAGCCGTAGTGAATAAAGACGGAACATATATGAAAGCGTGGCAAAGATTCCTTAGACCTCTCTTCTTGTTACTTATTTGCGCTTGCACCTTGATTCCTAATAACGCTATAAGCATTCTTGTGTTTGGCATCGTCTGCTTGCTTGACTTTGGCTTCGTGGCCTTTGGAAAAACGTGTCAATCATTGCATGATAAGATTTTCAAAACGAATGTTGTTGCAAACAAAAAATCCATCATTTTCAAAACATTGGACGAGAAACAATCGTATTTAGCAGAAGAAGAAAAGAAAGCCGAAATAAAACCAGCAAGAGTTCCATCAACTGGAAATATGATTGATTTATCAGTTCATGATGAGCCGACTGAAGAAACCTCTAACGAAGAATCATCTGAAACAAAGAAAGAAGACTAACCTACGTGGTTAGTCTTTTTTAAATAATATATGTTCTCTTTCCTGTTGTAGTAGAGTTCATCTTCTGAATGAGTTTTCTTTAGATATAACCTGATACTTGAAATATAACGCTTGAATGAAACCTCATTGATTAGACATCTTTCCATGATATCTTTCTTTGTGATTATTTCTCCATCAATCAATTTCTTGTATATATAGAGAACAGTATCGATTTTGCTAAAAACTCTCTTTTTCATCTACTTAGATTTTAACAATGTTCAAATCTTTTTACAATTTTTCAAATTCTTTAGTATTCCTAAGTTATTTTTCTTGCTAGAATATCTCTTGGGAAAACGCTTTCCCAGCAAAATAACAAACGACACCCCCGTTTCCTGAAGGAAAAGAAAAATTAAAACGTTTCGCTACTTTTTGTTGACGTTCCGGGTGTTTTTCATTTTTGTTGGAATAGAAAGGGTTATTTAATGAAAACAAAAAAACTTTGCCTATTAGCTTTAGGCAGCATTCTTATGCTTGGAAGCTGTGGAGAAAACAATTCATCAGTTAATGAGTCTTCTTCAGTTGCATCTTCAGAATCATCATCTGTTTCTTCTGAAATCTCCTCTCAAACTTCAAGCAGCCAATCTTCCTCATACGACTTTGACTACGATTTAACGACAATCGCAGAAGCAATCGAAATTGCTAAGCAAAACTCAACTACCACAACAACACGTTATTACATCTTTGGCACAATCACGGCTATCTCAAATTACACATATGGCCAAATGACGATTAAAGATGATACGGGTTCTATTGAAGCATATGGCACATATTCAGCTGATGGCGTTAGCCGTTATTCCGAATTAGAAAACAAACCACAAGTTGGTGATATGGTCGTTCTTTATGCCAATCTCAATAATTATAAAGACACTCCACAAATCTACTCTGGATGGATTGTTTGGCAAAAAAGCGTCGAAAAAGAATTTGATGAGAGCGACTATTCTGCAAAAACAATTGCTGAAGCAAGAGAAATGACGACTGGTTCCCTAGTTAAGGTCACAGGTGTCGTTACGAGAAAAACATATGCTAATGGCATGGTTGAATCTGGATTCTATGTTATCGATGAAACATCATCAATCTACATTCATTCATCTGCAGCCGCTTCTCAAGTAAGCGAAGGCAATAAAATCACAGTTTGTGGCGCTCTTGATTTTTGGATTCTTGATTCCGAAAAGACAAGTGCTGCTAAAGCTGGCTATCAAGGATCTTGCCAATTGTCAGACGTTACAATCACGCAAAATGATAAATTAACTACAAATACCTATGATAAATCTTGGATTGAAGAAACGACAATCAAAGATATCATGGACACACCTGCAACAAAGAATATTACCAATAAAGTCTATAAGGTTAATTCTTATGTCAAGAAAGTTGCAGGTACGGGTTTTACAAACTATTATTTCGATGATATTGATGGAACAACTGGTTCTTACACATACACACAATGTAACGGATCTGATTTCTCTTGGTTAGATGCGTTTGATGGAAAGATTTGCACAGTTTACTTAACTGCAATCAATGCCAAATGCAATGCTGCTGGTGCAGTATGGCGTTTCATGCCAATCGAAGTCATTGATGAAGACTACACCTTTGATGCAGCAAACGTTAATGAATATGTTTGGACATATCACGTTAAAGATTTATTCAGAGAACTTTATACTGGTGATCCAGTCCTTGAAGTTCCAACAAGCGTTTCCTCTGAATTATTAGGATTCAGCGGCGCTACGATTACCTATACTTCAAGCAACACAAATGTTGCCACATTTGAAACTGAAGAAGGAAAGACAATCTTCCATATCAAAGGCGTTGCAGGAGATTCTACAATCACAGTTAATATTGATTATGGTACAAATGCCACTTTAACAAAGACATTCACCGTTGCTTATTCAGAAGCTACATATGATGATGCAATAACAGTTAAAGAAGCAATTGATGCAGAAAATGGCGAAGAAATTACCGTTAAAGGCGTTGCTGGTCCATCTCTAGTTAATCAAGATGGTTTCTATCTCATCGATGAAACAGGCGTTATTGCGGTTAAGACGACATCTGATGCTTTAGCTGAAATCTCCTTAGGAAATGAAGTTGTTTTCAAAGGAACCAAGAAAGAAGGATATGGTATTAAAGAAGGATCAACGTCTGCTGGGCAATCCTGTTTGTTAGACTCTTCTCTTGTTGCTAACTTATACGGTAAGCACGAATATTCTAGAGATACATTCATCACTGGAAAAACTCTTGCTGATATCTACAATTTAGATGCAACAGTTGATCATTCTACTGAAGTTTATACAGTTACCGCTAAGATTCAAAAGACTGAAACGACATACTATTCACAAATCGCACTTGTTGATGGTGACACAAAACTTTCTCTTTATTGTTCTAGCGCAAACCAATATAACTGGTTAGCAAACGCCTTTGCTGAAGGAAGCGAAGTTACTTTAGACATTGCTCCATGCAATTGGAATAGCAAGAAGTTTTGGACTGGTTGCGTTCTTTCTGCAAGCGATGGTACAACAAGAGTCGATAATACTCTTAATTACAGCAAATAATTCATCAATGTTAGACGGGGCTAGAAATAGCCTCGTTTTTCTTTTGAGTATTTGAATATTTTATTTATAATAAAAACCATGCCAAAAGATTATGTCGAAAAAGTAGAAAATAGAACTGATGAGAATGGCGTATTAATCGTTAGAGGCTCACCTTTAAGAAGAATCCTTGCTGAGTTGGCCGATATCTTAACCGCCTTTATTTTAGCAATCACGATTTATGGCGTTGGCTTCCAAAAGCTTTTCGGCTATGACTATTACTCTAATCAGATGTCGAATGTTTCATCGCAAATGGTTTCCTGCATGGTTGATAAAAATCTGTATAAGCAAAGCAACAATGGTTCAACTCTTCTTAAAGCGGATCTTTTTGAATATTGGTCTTATTATTACCTTTCAAAAACGAATGATGCCTATGTCGGAAAAGAAATATATGAGCCAATTAAAGATTATTACACCCTAAGCAGAGTTGGCTCTTCCAATATGAGCCAGTTCCAATTCAATACTGAGATTCTTAAATTACCTTCAACGATAGATGGTTCATATGAAAATACGGTATTCATGTATGATTCTAACGTTAAGGACCCTCTAAATTCTGAGCCTATATTCAATTTAGATATTCAAACAAATCTTAATAAATATTATTTAGGAAACACTGATGCATATGAGCCAAAGAATGCCTATGATACGATGTCAACTTTCTTCACCAATGCATATGATGTCGCCTTTTCCGAAGCGGTCAAGGATGAGACGTATAAGAATTTGGTTTTAGAATTTGCATCAAATATGTGGACGCGTTCTTATTTGCAATCGGCCGCCATACTTTCTTCATATTTGCTTGGTGCTATTATAACTTTCTTGCTTGTTCCATTAATTCAATTGAGCGGCTTAACTTTAGGCAAAAGAGTTGCTAAGCTTCAAGTTAACGATATCAAGGGAGAAAAACCGCATTGGTACTCTTTCCTGATTAGAGGCTTGGTTCAAATAATATGTTATTGTTTCATGATACCTTTTATTGGCGTAATGTCATATGGATTCGGCGCTTTTGAAATGCCGTTATTGGAAATTGGCTCCTTTAGCTTGAATTTATCTACATTTGCCATCGTTGGTCTATTATTGGCCGTGGCTTCTTTAATTATGCTATTTGTTACCCCAGGAAAACAATCGTTGCATGATTTAGCTTCATTGACATACGTAAATACGTCCGATATTAAAAAGATTCGTGATGAAGAAGCGAAATTAGAGAAAAAAGAAGATGGAAGAGACTAAGGAAAAGAAAACATTGGAATATTTCAAAGCACCATTTGGCAAAAGGATGGTTGCCATCATAATGGAAATATTGATGCTCGCCTTTGGCACGTTTGCCTTTCTTTTTTGCTCACGTTTGATCGTGGAACAGATGCCATTATACACTGATTCATTTAATATTTATGTGCAAATTTCCAAAGATTCAGGCTTATACGTATGCGATGAATCTACTGAAAACAACCTCGTTACGTTAACTGAATATTATGGCAGCAAGACCTATGAAGTTCAAAATAACACAATAGAGGAAGCCTTAACGAAGTTTTATACCCTTGAAGAATTTTTTTCACAAGATCCATCTAACGAAAATTACGGCCCAAATATTTATTACAAACAAAAAATAGGCGAGACATGTATTACTTCTGATGACGGAAACAAGTATTTCATGCTTGACGCAAGTGGTACACCCCAAAAGAATCCATCTCTTACCGAAGTGAAGATGAACTCATTTTATTTAACTGCATATGACAAAGCTGTCGCCTATATTCAAAATAACGAAAATTACCTTCAAGCGAGAAATGTTTTAACGATATACATCAACCTTGTTTTGATACCTCTCTCCATTACTTTGTCGTTCTTGGTTTTTGAATTGCTGATTCCTATGACCATTGGAAGAAGAGGCAAACAGACTCTTTCTATGAAATGCATGAAACTCTCTTTGCTTTCCTCTAACGCTCTTTCTTGCACGGCTAAAAGATATCTTGGAAGGCAAATGATTCAATTGTTCTTGATTGTTTTGCTTTCGCTAGTCTCTTTTGGCATACCTCTAATCGTTTCATTCTCGATGATGATATTTAGAAAAGATGGTCAATGTCTTCATGATTACCTTGCTGGTACCTATATGGTTGATTCGTCTGAGCAATCTGTTTATTACACTTATCAAGAGATGGAAAAATTGCAGAAGAAAGCTGAGGATAGAGATAGCAATCCTCTATTGCCACCAAGAAAGGATGATAGAAGCGCCCCGCTTGGCAATGATTCCATTTGGCGTAATTTACGTGACAAGTAGTAATGTATTCGCTTACATTTTCGAAGAACTCTATTTGTAAAAAATAGTAGACTTGAATTAGAGCAAGTTTTCTCTTAAAATCAGTAATGCAAGATATATGATTGGAGACGCTCATGGAGATTAGACTCAAAAATCTTACCAAATGCTTCCCAGGAAACCCAAAGAAGGGAATTCCTGATACTTATGCTGTGAAGTCTTTGGACGTTACAATCCCTGATGGGAAATTAGTTGGTCTTTTAGGTCCTTCTGGATGTGGCAAATCAACAACCCTTTACATGGTTGCTGGTCTTTTAGAACCTACTGAAGGCGAAATTTGGTTCGGTGATGAAGATGTTACCGATCTTGAACCAGAAAAGAGAGGAATTGGTTTAGTTTTCCAGAACTACGCTCTTTACCCTCATATGACCGTCTACAAGAATGTTGCTTTCCCTCTTACCAATCTTCGTATCGAAGAAAAAGTTTTAGATGATGATGGCAATGAAGTTTTTGATGAAACTGGAAAGCCATACATCAAAAAGAGAAAGCTCACGAAAGATGAGATTGACAAAGTCGTCCGTGAGACAGCCAAGATAGTTCAAATTGAAGAATATTTAGAAAGAAAACCAAATCAATTATCTGGTGGTCAACAACAGCGCGTTGCTATTGCTAGAGCCTTAGTAAAGAAACCTAAAGTTCTTTTACTTGATGAACCTCTTTCTAACTTAGATGCGCGTTTGAGACTCCAAACACGTGAAGAAATCAGAAGAATTCAACAATCTACTGGAATTACCACAATATTCGTTACACACGACCAAGAAGAAGCGATGTCCATTTCTGATGAAATCGTTGTCATGAAGCTTGGCGTTGAACAACAACGCGGTGTTCCACAAGACGTTTATAACAATCCTTGCAATAAATTCGTTGCAAATTTCTTAGGCACCCCACCAATTAACCTTTTCAAAGGCCGCATCCAAGGCAATAAGGTTTATATTGGTGATCAAGTCGTCCGTGAAATCACGGAAAAAGAAGTGCCTGATCAAGATTGCACAGTTGGCATCCGCCCAGAAGGTATTGTCGTTGATCCAAAAGGAACATTTACATTCAATTGTGAACGCATCCTAACAATGGGCCGTGATATCATGCTCGCTTCTGAACACCCTGAAGCAGTTTCCAACATCAAATTTGTCGTTGATGCTTTCGTTGAAGTCTCAACCGGCGAAGTTCATGCTTCTGTCAAACCTCATAAATGCTTTGCCTTCTCTCTTGAAGGAAATGAGGAGAGGATTATCTAAGGATGGAAAACTCTGTTACTAACACAAAGAAACCAAATTTCTTTTCCAAATTTTCCAAGCTCTTCAAAAGGAAAGAGAGAGTTTCCGCTGATGCAGGCGAAAGAAACAACTGGAAAGCATGGCTTTATCTTGCTCCAGTTATCATTCTTTTGGCTGTCTTCACTTTTTATCCATTAATTAATACTATTGTCATTGCTTTTCTTAAAAACTATGACTATACAACACAAGCAAGCGATGGCTTCACTTTTGATAATTTCCTTACTGTCTTAACTTTAGCTGGTAAGGACGGTGCTCAAAACCTTGTTTATCGTTGGAATTGTTTCGATGTTAAAGGACTTCCTTATTACATTAATGAAGCTGGTCAACAAGTTCGTGTTTATTTCCAAACAGATGTCTTAACATACGCTTTGCCAAACACGATGCTTATCACATTCGTCACAGTTCCTGTTTCAATTATCATCGCTTTATTGATATCCGTTTGTTTGAATTCAATTAAAGCCTTCAAAAAGATATTTCAAACAATTTTCTTCGTTCCTTATGTCACTAATGCCATCGCCGTCGGCATGGTCTTCGCTGTTTTGTTTGATTCTCAAGGTATCTTGAACTTCATTTTCGGCTTAGGAAATCATAAATGGATCGATGGTGGCGCTACATGGGGTTCAGGTATGCTTGCCTTATGTATCTACATTGTATGGCATGCCCTTCCTTATAAGATTCTTATCTTCTTATCAGCTCTTCAAAATATTGATAAACAATATTACGATGCTGCAAAAATCGACTGTGCAGGTAAATGGAAAACATTCTGGCACGTTACTGTTCCAATGCTTTCGCCTCAAATTCTTTATATCATGATCACATCTTTCATTGGATCATTTAAAGAATATACGTCGGTCGTTGGCTTATTTGGCTCACCTTCAACAGATGGCGGTTCAACTAAGAACATGTATACCATAGTTTATTACATCTACGAATGCTTAAGCGCCCCAACAACAGTTTCTAGAGGTGCTGCCGCAGCTGTCTTGCTCTTCATCATCATCATGATATTTACAGCAATTCAGTTCCAAGTTTCAAAGAGGAGGGTTCACTATTAATATGGAATACGATTCAAGAAATTTCATTCAAAAACTCTTCAAAATGAAATCACGCGAAGAAAAACAAGCAGAAAGAGAAGCATCTGAAGAGTATCAAGCAATTGACACTTCAAGTATGACCCTTGTTATCAAAGAAGGGCATGCAAACGCCGCTCAGCTTCAGAAAGCACAAAAAGCGGGACGTATAATCACCTCAATAATCACATACGCCTTCCTGCTTTTCATGAGCGTTATTATTCTCTTCCCTTTCTATTGGATGATTATTACCTCTTTAAAGAGCACAACAGAAATTCGTGCTACAACGCAGACTTTCTTCCCTGCAACGGTTCTTTGGACAAACTACATCACTGTTTTCAATACATTCGACTTTGTTACTTATGTTGGCAATACCTTAGTCGTTGGTATTATTTCTACAATCGGTACTTTGATTACGACGATTCTTGCCGCTTTCGCCTTTGCTAGACTTAATTTCAAAGGAAAAGATTTCATCTTTGCTATTCTTTTAGCAACAATGATGATTCCAGGTGAAATGATGGTTATTACGAACTACATCACTGTCGCTAAGTTGCCTTGGTATGAATTTGGCGTTGGACAAGTAACTGGATGGCTAACATATAAAGATTCAGTTTTTGCTTCTATGATTGTTCCATTCTGGGTTTCTGTCTTCTATATTTACTTGTTAAGACAAAACTTTAAACAAATTCCTAACGAATTATACTTAGCCGCCAAAGTCGATGGTAAATCGGATTGGCAATTCTTATGGCATGTCATGGTCCCTCTTGCTATGCCAACCTTAATTTCAATCTTTATCCTTAAACTTATGGGTACTTGGAACTCATACGTATGGCCTCAACTCGTTACGGCAGGTAATGAATCTTGGAGACTTGTTACAAATGGTCTTCGCTCATCCTTCTCAACGACATCTGGCGAACCACAATACGGCATTCAAATGGCTGCGACCATCCTTGTAACAGTTCCGTTACTTTTATTGTTTATTTTCTTCCGCAAGTATATTATGAAAGGCGTTGGCCGCGCTGGTATTAAGGGATAGGCCTTCAAATTGGTTACAGTTCGTAAGAATGTAATATAAAAATTAGATTAGAAAATGGAGAAAAAAATGTCTAAGAAAAAATTATTAACTGGCGTACTTGCTGTCTTATCCGCCGCCTTCGTCGCAACTAGCTGTGGCGAATCAAACGATAGTGGTAAAACATCGAGCGCTCAAGAATCATCTCAATCAGAACAAAACTCCTCAACAACAACAGATGGACTTGCTAAATTTGATGAACAAGTCGCTGCACTTGGAGATTTAAAACAACTCTCTTGTGAAGTTACATTCTGGCACACAATCGGAAAAACAAATCAAGAAACGCTTGATTCCATGATTACCGAATTTAACAAAGTTTATCCAAACATCAAAATTACCCATTCCCAGCAAGGCGGATACGATGATGTTAAGAGTGCTGTTTCCAATGCTATTCCAGCTGGAACAACTCCAACGATGACATATTGCTATCCTGATCATGTCGCCGATTATCTTCCATCTGATTCAGTTGTCAAACTTGATAACTATATGAATTCTTCCTTAATTGGCTTAGGCGTTGATAACGGTCTTGATGATAAAGGCGCATCCGATTTCATCCAAACATATCTTTCCGAAGGAAATAACTATACAGTCAATGGTAAAAAGGTTGAAGGCTACTATTCCATGCCTTTCTCCAAATCCACAGAAGTCCTTTTCTACAACAAAGACGTTTTCGAAGAAAATAGCTGGGAAGTCCCTCAAACATGGGATCAAATGTGGACTCTTTGCAAAGAAGCAAAAGAAATCTATGGTGATAGCGTAATCCCTCTTGGATATGACTCTGATGCCAATTTCTTCATCACATATTGCGCACAAAATAATATTCCATATACAACAGGTGAAGGAAACGAACACTTCCTTTTCAATAACGATCAAGCAAAAGCCTTTGTTAACACAATCAAAGATTATTCTTGCGTTACTGGCGGAAAAGGATACTGGACATCGCAAACACAATTAGGCTCTGGCACATATACATCAACAAAATTTACAAACCAAGAAGTCTTAATGTCTATCGGTTCAACGGGTGGCACAACATATAACGTTTCTAGCAATTTCGAAACTGGCGTTGCCGCCTTACCACAATCCGACTTAAACAATGGCAAAGTCATCATGCAAGGACCTTCCATCTGCTTTATGTCTGATTCCTCTTTATCGCAAAGAGTTGGTGCTTGGTTATTCTACAAATACATCACCAACACCCATAACTCTGCTATTTGGTCTTCTATGACAGGTTATAACCCAGTTAGAACATCCTCATTCACCGATAGCGCTTATGCAACATCCAAATATTCTTTAGTCAACACTGTTCTTAATTTTGCAGGCACAGGATCTTCTTATGCAGATTGGTATTACACATCACCATCTTTCAAAGGATCGTCTGCTGCACGTTCAGAAATCACCAGCTTAATGTCCGGTGTTTTGACTGGCACAAAGACAGTTGACCAAGCATTTGAAGACGCATATCAAAACTGCTTATTCGCAGCTTAATCTTCTTACAACTTTATAGGCGGGAACTTTTTCTTCCCGCCTATCTTCCAATTTAGACGAGGAAAAATACGATTATGAAAAAGAAAAATATAGCCATACTTATCACGGCAACTCTTCTATCGCTTGCTTCATGCGGAGGCTCCGATTCATCAGTTAATGGTTCTTCTAGCGCAAGTGAAGAAACTTCATCAAATAATGGTGATGAAAAAGTTACTGTAGAATTTTGGCACACAATGGGTAAGGCCAACGCCGATATCCTTGATGGAATGATCAAGTCTTTTGAAGCTCAAAACCCAAATATCACCATTAAAGCAAGCTCAGCGGCTGGTGGATATGATGATTTAGAGGCTCTTATCCTTAAGAACATTGCTACAAGCACCTTACCAACGATGGCTTTCTGCTATCCAGACCACGTTGCTGAATATCTTGAACGTGGCAATAACGGAGCCGTCACTGATTTGACTTCTTTCATCAACGATGCCGAAATCGGATTCACAAAAGAGGAAGGTTCCCATAAAGATGAAGAGGGAAATGAAGTCTATGGCGCAGCCGATTATGTAGATACATTCTGGCAAGAAGGCTGCAATTATACAAAAGAAGGCGTCTATAGCGTTCCTTTCGCAAAATCAACCGAAGCCCTTTTCTATAACAAAGACGCTTTCGATGCCTATGGTTGGGAAGTTCCTCAAACATGGGATCAAATGTGGGCTCTTTGCGAAGAAATCAAAGAAATGGATATCGATGGAGTTACTGCTCCTTTAGGATATGATTCCGATTCCAATATGTTCATTTCCTTATGCCAACAACAGGGAATCCCTTACACAAGTGCAACAGGCAATCATTATTTATTCGATAATGATAAGGCTAAAGCAATGGTAAGCGATCTTAAAACTAAATATGATGAAGGATTGTTCATCACAAAAGGCTCTAGCAATAGCACATACACATCTACAAAATTCACAAACCAAGAGGTCTTGATGACGATTGGTTCAACTGGTGGCACCTCATATAACCAATCCGTCAACTTTGAAGTTGGCGTTGCTGAACCTCCAGCATACGACCTTTCTAATAAAGCCGTCGTTTCCCAAGGACCATCTATTTGTTTCTTCAATGCAAGTGCATCTAAGGCCGCATCAAATGCTCAGCTTAGAGCCGCCTGGAAATTCTACAAATTCATCTCATCCGCTGAAAATAGCACACTCTATTCCGTTTCTACTGGTTATCAACCGGTAAGAACTTCATCTTATGAGACTGAAACATATAAAACATTCTCTGCAGATACAACAAGCCTTATGAATAAGGTTGCTAAAGTGTCTTCCGGAATGCTTGATTCATATTTCAATTCACCTGTTTTCGTTGGCTCAGCTAACGCAAGAAATGAAGTTGGCTCTCTTTTGACTGCCGTCCTTCTTGGAACAAAAACGGTTGACGATGCTTTCGAAAATGCAATTTCCAATTGCGTTAACTCATAATTTAGCGAGGTAAGAATATGAAAATGAAAAAGAAATTAATTGGTTGCTTGCTTTCAGGCCTCTTCCTTTGCTCGGTAGCATCCTGCGGTAGCAATGATTCTAGCAATACAGCCCCAAGTTCCGAAACCCAAACATCATCTAAAACTGATGAAGTGGTTTCATCCAGCTCTGAGCAAACTCAATTCGTTGATTATACAGCCACAACAAAATTAACTTATGATTACACCGGTAAAGAATTCTTAAAAGATGGTATCGGTGAAGTTACATTGGTCACAAAAGTTGATGGCGATACAGCTCATTTCAAATCTAAAACAGGCTCTTCTGGCACAATCAAAGGCAGATACAACTGCATTGATACACCTGAATCCACAGGTATGATCGAGCCATGGGGCCATGGCGCATCAGAATACAATGGCAAACTTCTTTCTGAAGCAAAGCATATCGTTTTAACCACAGATAAAGCAGATTCAACCTCTGGACCAGCTCTTGATTCCACTGGTGGAAGATATCTCGTATATGTTTGGGTTGCCAATGTTGAAAATCCAACATTAGATGATTTTATCAATGTTAACCTTGCTATTTGCCAAGAAGGATATTCCAAAGCAAAAGGCGTTTCTGGAAAAGAATATGCCGATGCGTTCCTTAACGCTGATATCCAAGCAAAAGCCTTCCAACTTCATGTTTGGAGCGATGAACAAGACCCGGATTATAACTATTCTGATCCAGTCAAGATTGACTTACGCATGATTGTCGAAGGATTTGATTCTGAAGGTAATGAATACGACTGGGTTGGTTCAAAAGTAACATTCAACGCTTATGTTGCAGGTGTTGGCCCTGATGCTGGCGCCGCATATGTCTGCGATGATGTCACATGGACCGACACAGATGGAGAACATACTCAAAGATATGGTATGTATATCTTCACGCAATATATTGTTTATGCTCCATTACAAACAATTGGAAACTACCTTGAAATTTCAGGTACGGTTTCCGAATACAACGGAACATTACAAGTCGTAGATGTCTCTTATTCACCATATTATCCAGATGATTATGATATTAAAGTCATCTCAACTGGTCATACTGACAAAGTTCAACCATTCACTGGATCTGCTGGAACATTTGCATCAGACAAGTATGTCAACACGATGGTAACAGTTGATCTTGTTTGCACAGGCGGGTATGCAACTCTTAATACTGCAACATCCACTGCATATGCTTTCACTTTATATTGCCATGATAAAAACAATACTTCAGAACAATTAAATATCCGTATTGCTGATTCAATCGCTATCAACTATCCAGGTACATTATCTCGTATCCAAGATTGTATCCCATTCTGGAAAGGTGAAAAATCCATTGCCGAAGCACTTAATAATGGCAAGAACACCGATTCTAGAAAGGTTGAATACATAACAATTACCGGAGCCGTAGTCAAATATGTCACTACATCTGGTAAGACCACATACCAGGTCAATCTTACAAAGAAAGCAGATTTGACCCTTCACATGAGTGAAGAATAATTAGGTTTTATCTTCAGGAAGGAGAAATTATAAATGAAGAAAAAAATAAACATCTTAGTATTGGCTTCCGCCTTTGCTATGCTCGGACTCACAGCTTGTGGAACAACCACAGATTCCACTGCTAGTTCCGAAGCTGCCTCTTCACAAGCAGCATCTAGCTCATCATCAGCTGACGTTTGCGCGCTTACAGATGAGATCGTATCTCTTGCAGAAAAGGCCTACAATGGCGTTGCTACAACATATAGCAGCTGGTCATCTTCTGGTGTTACAGGCAACCAAACATTAACTGGTTCAGCAAAGAAGACGAATACTGATGGAACAAAGACATATAACTTTGATCTTATCTACTCCATCGATGCCAAATATTCTGACAACTTAACAATCCTTGGTGACACACTCGTTGTCACATGCCCAAATTCCTTAAAGGGTGGCACAGACGTTCAAGCAAAAGTTCACGTCCAAGTTTTATTAGATGGCTGTGATGAAGTCGCTTATGAAACGGATATCAATGTTTTAGTTAAAGCAATCGCCCAAATGGATTTAGCCTACATCTATTCCACCGATGAAAATGGTGACAAGGTTGTTAAAAACAATTCCTCCGTTTCCTTCAATGCTATTTATATGGGTATGTATCCTTCACAAGGTGCAATCTTTGGCGATGGCGAATATGCAATTCTTGCTTATAAGACAACTTCGCTTGATGAAAGTATCAAAGTTGGTGATGCAGTTGCCGTTACAGGTACAATCTCCGATTACAGCGGTCTCCGTGAACTTTCTTCAAGCGGCACAACAGTCACAAAACTCACAGATAGACCAGCAGATCTCAAAGATCCAGTCACTCTTGATTTCTCATCCACAACAGCCCGTGCTTTAAAATGGGGCGACGACAATAGATATGCCTCCATTACTGGCGCTAAAGTCACAAACGTTTCTAACTCTTCCTCCGGTAACCTCACCGTTACAGTTTCTTTAAACGGAAACTCTTATGCAGTCTTCATGAATGCAACATATTCTGCTGATGTTATCGACTCTTGGAAACATACAAGAAGTGGTGCAGAAGAAGCAACAGTTGTCGAAGCTGGCGATATCGTTTCCTTTACAGGTTATGTCTCCGCTTATAACAATGTCTATCAATTCGTTTATGGCGATTGCACATCCTGGGAAGAAGCTCCTATCTCCGTTTCTGCTCCATCTCAATTACTCGTTAACGAAACTGGCAAGATCACCACAACATTAAGAGGTGGTGTTGTTCCAACAACAGTCACATATTCTTCTTCCAATTCCGAAGTTGTCTCCGTTTCTGATGATGGAACAGTCAAGGGCTTAAAGAAAGGTGAAGCAACAATCACCGTTACAGCCACTGGCACAGTTGATAACGAAACAGTCACAAAGACTGATTCAGTCACAATTACTGTTGCTGAAATCGCACCTGTTAAAAAGACAATTGCTGAACTCAATGCTCTTGTTGCTGCTGAAACAGACACATCTTCCTATGCTTGGTTTACAGATGATATCTATCAAGTTACCGGTATCTTCGAAGGATATACTGGTGATGCATATGGCAATGGCTATCTAACTGATGCCACAACTGGCGAAACAATCAAGATCTATGGTCTTTCTGGCACAGCCAACAATGGCTTCACATATACTTCTGGAAAATGGTCTTATAGCAATCCAAAAGATGCCGCTACAACATTAGCCGATGTCAAGAATGGTGAAGAAGTCACATTAAACGTCATGCTTGAAAATGCTAAAGGCACAGCCAACATCGCTGGTTCTGTTATCTCCCATACAACATCCACAAACACATATGCTTCAACAATCTCTGTTGGCGAGCATGGTACAGCCGCATTAAGCTCAACTGATGCAGCCGCTTATGGCACAAAGATCACTGTCACAGCAACTCCAGCTGATGGATACGTTGTTGATTCAGTCAAAGTTAAGACAGCCTATGGCACAACAACTCTTGATGCAGCAGAAGATGGAACATATTCCTACACTGTTACATGCAAGAATGAAGTCACTGTTTCTTTCAAAGAGAAACCAGTTGCTGGTGCAGAAACGACAGTCACATTAGGAGTTTCTGATTTCACGGCTGTTTCAACGGCTGGCGCAATAGATCAAACCGTTAAAGGCTTTAGATTTGAAATAAGCAATGGATTAATTTCCAGCGAAATTAGGCTCTACCAAAATAAGACGATCACTATTAGTACTACACTTGGTACAATGACAAAGATTGTGTTTACTACCGCTTCCAGTAAACCAGCATCCGGATTCGGAACCGACAATGCAGATTTAACGATTTCAAGCGATAAATTAACTGCTACATGGGCACCTGCAACGGGTGCAAATACCGTTACTTTGACGGCCGCTTCTGCACAAGTTAGAATTACCGCTATTGCAATTACTTATAAGGTTGCTTAATCGCATCTAATCATCTTAGCCCTTTCTTAACTGAAAGGGCTTTTTCATATATAAAATATATGAGTAGATACTCTTGTTGTTGAAAAATCTTCTCTATTTCATTAAACTTTTCTTATGAATAAGATAGTGAAAACATTAATAATTCCATTCTCAATCCTAACTTTAGTTGGATGTAATGGAACTACTGCATCGGAAACATCCGATAACTCTTCTACGGAAGTCTCTTCTAGCGTTGAAGGAAATAACAATTTAAGCATAGCCCTTGACTGGTTCATTGGTAGCGTCAATACGGTTGCGGCTTATAATTTCTTTGATGCAACAGCAAAGCCAAGAGCAACATCAGTTTTCTTGGAAGATGGTTGCTACACTACATATCGTAATTTTACAAACCTCGAAAATACTGGTTTGATCAACATCTCCTCCGCTTTAGCGACCAAATATGGTCTTGAAGAAGGAGTCTATTCTTGGACTAAGGAAAATTCCTCTTTAGCCATTGGAAGCAAAGTTGGTGAAGGAACATATCAAGATCTTTATCACTATCCAATGGAGATTGCCGTAAACAAAACAGATTACATTCACTCTTTTCATCATGAATCTGAAAACGAAAAAACAGACTCTAAAGCAGAAAACAAACTAACTGATTCCGCTAAGAGTTTATTAAATGGCTATTTCACATTAAATAAAATATTCAAAGACGAAGATTCAGAAAAGATGCTTATGAGCTTTGCTAAATCATTAGGCGTTTATGAAATTCTTACTCAAGCCGATATGGAACTTAATTATGCAAAAATCTATTTCGGTCCAAGTGCTAATACTATGAATGTTACCTTCTATACTCAATATAGAGGAGGCTATTCTTCGTACGAAACAACCGTTACATGTTCTCAATTTGGCACAGCAAAGATTGCCGAATTAACATCTTACATTGAGGCTGAATGATGAAGAAAAAGGCAGGCTTACTATCTTTATTTGCTGTAACTCTTCTTTTTTCCTGCGGAAAAAAAACTAACGTTGCCTCCTCAAAAGATGAAACTTCTTCCTCCATTGAGGAGATTTCTTCTTCAACAAATGGAGGGCTTACTTTTAAGTCTGGCTCATCCTTGATATTCACAGAATTTTTCAAAGGAAGCTTTACTTCAGATAGAGCCATTGAAATTGGCAATATCGGAAATTCCTCGATCGATTTAAGCAAATATTCAATCGTCATTTATAAATCTGGTTCATATGACAATCCCTACGAGATTAAACTAAGCGGAACGTTAGATGCGAAATCCACGTATGTTATCGCTTATAAAAATGCTAATGAATCAATCAAAAATGCTGCTAATCAACTAGATGATGAACTTCCAAATATTGGTTCATATCCGATGATTATTACGGATGGAACATATTTCTATGACACATTAGGCACATTAGGCTATTCGATTTCTTACTGTGGTGATCTTGATTTAGTCAGAAAAAATGAATACATGGTCGGGCAAGAAAAGTTCGAAGCCTATGATTGGATTGGCTACTCAAATACAGAATATTCACGTTTAGGCGTTCTTGAATGCCCTCTTTCTGAAGAAGAACTCCTTGAAGGTCCAAGAATTGATGAACCATATAAAAATTCTTCATTCTTTAAAGAAGGCTCCACAACACTTGGTGGTGGAGGATATATCGATGTCACCGTTAAATCATTAGTTGATGGTGATACGACTAAATTCTATTATCCCGACGAAGTTAACAACGCCGGATATCCAGATGGTACAAGCGTTCGTTATGAAAACATCGATACGCCAGAAATATACCATGGTGGAAATTCCCCTGCAGATCCTTGGGGTGATGCAGCTAAAGATTTCACCAATGGCTTATTAAACAAAGCTAAACGCATAAGACTTCAATCTTTACCAGATGTCTCGATCACTGAAACATATGGCAGATTGTTGCTCTATGTTTGGGCTTCAAATGAAGATAGTGGTGATGATTCATTCTACATGGTCAATCACCAAATAGTCTTAAATGGCTATTCTAATGTAGCATTCTCTGGGGATACATCTTCAAAGATGCTCTACAAAGGAATCTCTTATTATCAATTCCTTATCGATGCACAAAATAAAGCAGCAAAAGAAGGATTGAAGATACATGGCGAAAAAGATCCTAATTACAATTATTAAAGAAGGAGAAGAGGTATGAAAACATATTGCAAAGAATGTTTGAAAAAGAATAAAAGCTCCACTGGAGTATGTCCTCATTGTGGAAATGAGATGGTAACGACTCTTAATGGTGAAGAAGAAATCAGACCTTTTGTTCAAAAATTGCACAAAAGAACAAATGATTTAAGACACTATATTAGTCATTCCTTATCATCTGTTGTCATTGGAGCGATATTATTAGTCATTGCTTTCTTCTTCTATTATCTTTCCTTCACATCTTCGACTGATCCTGACACATCTGAAAAAATATATGTCGTCAACACTGGATGCTCTGAATTCTGGGTTTCCATGGTTGCTTTAGCGATTGGCGGAGTCGCCTTCCTTGCTGGTGTCATCATCTCTTTTGTAATTTATCGTCAAAAGAGACAAGTTTTAGCTGATATTGATCATATTCGTGAAACCGGTAACTTAGAAACAAAGCCAGTTAAATTGGTTATTGTTGTCTGGTTTGAAAAACTTATCGCATCAATAAAACACCTTATTTGGGTTAGTAAATACAAGAAATCCCACAAGGCAAAAAAGGAGGACAAATAGTATGGCAAAGAATTTAGTCTCTACCCTTGAAGAAGACAATTTTCATGAAGAAAACAAAAGATTCTTCTCATTCGATAAAGAAACATTAAAAAGACCTGGCGTCATTCTCCGTTTATTGGCAATACTCGTCTGTTTGGTTGCCATAATCCTTACGGTTGTCCTTCCTACAGTCACGATTGAATATAAGTTCTATTCATCCTCGTCGGAATTTGACAATGCTAGAGCTTTGCTTTTTCCTGCCGAAACAATTTATGGACCTAATGCTTTATTTGGCGGTGGATATTTCGCGATGTATTTCAAGAGCAACATTATCAAAGGCGTTCACGTCCTTTCTTCCGTTCAAGCTCAATTCAACTGGATTTTATTCATCTTGTTGATCTTCATGGTTGCATTTATGGTTCTTGGCTTGTTTGTTACATTCACGAAGAAGATGGAAAAATTCTCCAAATTAACAACCTTAGGATTTGCCATTGGCGCATTTGCTGCTATAGCATCTCCTGTTTGGTTCATGGTCACTAATAATATTGGTAATGATTATGCCGTTTCGACCACGACTTTGACAAGATATTGGACTTACGATTCTTTTTATTGTCATTGTTCTTGGGGAGCAATTGTTGCTGCTATTGTCTTTATTATTGCAGCCGTCTTGTTTGGCGTTGGAAGTGGCTTAGAAAACAAAGGTGGAGAAAGAGGTAGATAATTATGAAAAAGAACTTAATATTAGGCTTAGCATCTTTAATGCTTCTCTCCTCTTGCGGAATTAACTCTTTTGGCAAGGAAATTACATCGTTAGATGATTTTGTCATGATTTATAAAGATTCTGACGATGATTTCAATGTTGTTAAAGCAAATCGCGTCTTCTCAAGATCAGATAAGGCACCAGATGCTGATTTAACGCCAAGCAATCTTCCGAATCATAATGCTGAAATCTATTCAGGAAATGATTTTATCTATGAAGAAACGACTAAATATACTGGATTCACTATTCAATATGATGTGGATACGTATTTCCTTGTTGAAGGCGATAAGAATGGTATCGTTTCCACAGATCCTGATGACATCAACGCGTATCGCTTAGCGGCTCGTTCAATCATTGATACGGATTATCAAACAGTCTTATCCGTATATGATTATATGAAAAAATTCATTGGAAAAACCGGAACTGCAGAAATTGATAACACTTCCTACACGAACGTTTCTCTAACATTTGCCGATGCAAATACGACTATCGGATACACGCTTAAATATACTTATCAAAATGGTAACGGTTCTCGCACGGAAGAACGTTACATAACTCTTGATGACGTTGGCAATAAGAAATGGGGAGTCACATTCTATTCCGAACGTATTACAGATACTATTGATGGTGAAGAGTTCTATTATGTCACGGAATATCAATTCTCTTGTGTAAATGATGAAACGTTGAATAAGAAAACCTTAGCGGCAAAAAACAATCTATCAACATTTACCTTTACAGCAAAAGGGCTTACCGATGGCGACGTTTCTCTCGATGGCGATGTTCCATTAACAAAGAAATAACGAATAAATATTATTTCTTGCATGATTTACTTGCTTGTAGTAAGATACTTCATGCGTTGGTCCCTTAGCTCAGTTGGTAGAGCAGCTGACTCTTAATCAGCGGGTCGCGGGTTCAAGTCCCTCAGGGATCACCAAAACAAAAAGAAATGCTCCTAATAAGGAGCTTTTTTTGTGTCTTAATGAAACTATTATTGAAAATTAGTCATTTATAGGCATTAATATATATAAATGGAAAAACAATTATCAATCTCTCGCTTAAGAAGGATTAAAGCGGCTTTGGAGAAAAAGCAAAAGAAATACGTTACATTAGACATGCTATCTAGATGGGTCGCATTATATCCTGATGTGGTTTCCGATGAACTGGTTTATTTTGAACCGATGATAAAAATGGACCAATCTTTGAATATGATGGATATTTTGCCAGCAATAAACGAATATCTTTCAAAGATTGATGAAAAGAATAAGGAAAATAGAATCAACAAGCCGAGAAGAACTCCAGTAAAAAAGGCTGAAGTTCATGAATATAAATCCGTATCTGATTTCGTCTATAGAAAAATGGCTGGCCCAGGCGGACTGATTTCTCCTTCGGAAGAGCTAAATGATCATGATCTCAGAATTTTAGAATTGCTCGTAAAGGAAGAAATATCTAAGAGAAGAAAGAAAAAGAAAAAATGATTGCTCTTATAAAAACGGTAGCGCAATGTTAGAAAAATATGTTCCTTTATGGGAAATAATAAAAACAAGGGCAGAACACTAGCATATTGTCTAATATCGAATGATCATGTTTTTTGGATTTTTAAGATCATTGATTAACGATGAATGGATTAATGGAAAACGTTATCATGTCTGTTAACTTTATAAATAGAGTGCAATAAATGCACTTTTTATTTTATTAAAAGGGCAATTATCTTGTAATCTAGTTATGAATCAGATGTCATCACTTAAAGAATTACGTAAAAATGCAAAAATTACTCAAATAGAGGCAGCAAAAATAGTTGGAATGCCAATAAGAACATATAAGGATTATGAAAATCTTCCGGAAAGAGAAGGGACATTGAAATATAAGGCTATAATGGCACTTCTTAATGAGTATGTCTTGTTAGATGAAGAACACGGCATATTAGATTTGGAAACGATAAGAAAAACTGTATCTGATGTTTTGAAAAATTATCAAGTCAAATCATGTTACCTTTTTGGCTCATATGCAAAAGGAGAGGCAAGAAATAATAGCGATGTTGATTTAGTGATAGACATTGAAGTTACTGGACTTTCATTCTTTGGATTGATTGAAGATTTAAGAGAAAATTTGCATAAAAGGGTCGATTTACTTGATTTAAACCAACTGGTTAATAACAAGGAATTAATTAGTGAGGTTTTGAAAACTGGAATTAAGATTTATGGCTAAAAATTACAACAAATATTATCTAGAAAAAATAATTGATGAAATAGATTACATTAGCAAATTGATTCAAAACGTTTCGTTTGAGGAATTTTCGTCTAATATTTTGATAAAAGATTCAATTTGCTTTCGCTTTATTCAAATCTCGGAGCATGGGAAAATGCTTGAGAAGGAGCTAATTGACAAAAACAAGCAAATACCGTTTAACAAAATTATTGGTTTGAGAAATAGAATAGTTCATGATTATGGCGGGGTAGATTTGACAGTTGTTTTATAAAACAGCAAAGGATGATTTATTACCACTAAAGTCGCAATTGGAGGAATTGTTAACTAAACTGAAATAAGCAGCAACATTTTCAAAATATAATTATAATTGCAATAAAAGTCTACATATACTAACTCAAAAGCGAATCCTTGATATACGTTTCAAAATTCTTTACAACATTCACGATTAAAATGCCCTTACAATCTGAACTTTATTTTAATTAAAAACTGATAAATAAAATATTTCTTTGTTAGTCTAAACTAACGTCGATTTTATCTGTATTTTTAATGAAATCTTTGTTTTGTTAAACTACTTTTAAAGTTCTATACTTTAAGTGTTTAAGGAGATATTTATATAAATGTCTGAAATTAAAAAAACTTTTAAGTCCGTTGATGGCAACACTGCTGCCTCAATAGAAAGCTACTATTTTACAGAAGTAGCAGCCATTTATCCTATCACCCCATCTTCGCCAATGGCCGAAAACGTTGACGTTATGGCTTCAAAGGGTGAGAAAAACTTCTTTGATCAACCAGTTAAAGTAGTTGAGATGCAATCTGAAGCAGGCGCTTCTGGCGCAGTTCACGGCGCCTTACAAGGTGGTGCTTTAGCCACGACATACACAGCTTCCCAAGGCTTGTTACTTATGATTCCAAACCTCTACAAATGGTGTGGTGAACTTTTACCAGCAGTCTTACATGTATCCGCTCGTTCTTTAGCAACTCGCGCCCTTTCCATTTTTGGTGATCAAGCTGATATTTATGCTTGCCGTCAAACTGGCGTTACGATGATTTGCTCTGGTTCAGTTCAAGAGATCGCTGATTTAGCACCAATTGCTCACTTAACCGCAATTGATGCATCAACTCCAGTCATGCATTTCTTTGATGGTTTCCGTACTTCTCACGAAGTTCAAAACGTTGAATTCGTTGATAAAGAAGAATGGAAAAAACTTCTTCCTATGGATAAGGTTGAAGCATTCCGCGCTCGCGCCCTTAACCCACATACTCATCCGGTAACACGTGGTGGTGCAGAGAATGATGATATTTACTTCCAAGCACGTGAAGCGCAAAACTCACATTGGAATAACATTCTTCCAATCGCTGAGAAATATTTTGCCGAAGCAACACGCTTAACTGGTCGTGAATACGCTCCATTTGTCTATTATGGTGATCCAAATGCCGATCGTGTTATCATCGCTATGGGTTCAGTCACTGAGACCGCAAGCGAAGTCGTTGATGCGTTAAACGCAGCCGGAGAACATGTTGGTGTTGTCAAAGTCCATCTTTATCGTCCATTCTCCGCTGAACATCTTTCTAAAGCAATCCCTGCATCAGTTAAAAAGATTGCTGTTCTCGATAGAACAAAAGAAAATGGCTCTGAAGGAGAACCTCTCTACCTTGATGTTGTTTCTGCAATGTTCAAACTCAATCGCCATTTTGACACAATCATCGGTGGACGTTATGGCCTTTCTTCAAAAGATACTCAGCCAAAAGATGTCAAATCAGTCTTTGACTTCTTGAATGCAGAAAAGAATTGGACAGGATTTACAGTTGGTATCACAGATGACGTTACACACCTCTCTATCCCAGTTGACAATTCCTTCAAGATTCCTGCCTACTACACATCTTGCTTATTCTATGGCTTAGGAAGTGATGGCACGGTTTCTGCTAACAAATCTTCTATTAAGATTATTGGTGATGCAACTGGACAATACGCTCAAGCTTATTTCCAATATGACTCCCGCAAATCCGGTGGAACAACTCGTTCACACTTACGTTTTGGCAAGAAGCCAATTCGTTCTGAATATTATGTCAAGAATGCAGACTTCATTTCCTGCTCCCTTGATACATATATCTTGAAATACGATATCATTGCCAACCTCAAAGATGGCGGAACATTCTTACTCAACACAAACATGAGTGATGAAGAACTTGCCTCAGCAATGCCAAATCGTATGAAACATCTCTTAGCTGAGAAACATGTAAAATTCTACGCTATCGACGCTAACAAACTCGCTGAAGAATGTCATATGGGTCGCCACACAAATACAACTCTTCAAGCCGCTTTCTTCAAATTAAATCCGCAAATTATGCCTTATGAACAAGCTGAAGAATGGATGAAGAAGTTTGTTAAGAAAACATACGAAAGAAAAGGAATGGACATCGTTCAAAACAACTACGATGCTATTGATGCTGGCCCGGCAGGTCTTCGTGAAGTCGCTATCGATCCAAAATGGATTGAACTCCCAACAACCAAGGTCTTAGAAGATACTGGTGATACATATTATGATGAATATGTTGGCACAATTGATCGTCTTGATGGTGATGAACTCCCAACATCCGAATTCCTTAAGTACGAATTGGCCGATGGCACGATGGAAGAAAATATTGTTTTCCGTCAAAAGAGAGCTATTGCAGACCGTGTTCCAGTTTGGAATCCAGCATACTGTATTGAATGTAACCAATGTGCATTCGTTTGCCCTCACGCAACAATTCGTCCATATCTCTTAGACGAAGAAGAACTTGCAAAGGCTCCTTCCATCATCAAAGATTCAGTCAAACCAGTCACCGGTTCACCAAAAGCCGCTAACCTTAAATATCGTATTAGCGTTGCAACAGAAAACTGCGTTGGCTGCGGACTTTGTGTCTCTGAATGTATGGCCAACCAAACAGCCAAGAAGATGGGCAATGATCACTTTGCGCTTGTCATGAAAGATGCTAAAGCAGAATTCGGTGAGCAAGTTGCGGCTGACTATTGCTACTACAATGTTTCGAATAAGACCGATATCTTCCCACTCACAACAGTTAAAGGTGTTGGATTCTTACGCCCATACATGGAAGTTTCAGGTGCTTGCGCAGGATGTGGTGAAGCTCCTTATTATCGCTTACTCTCACAATTATTCGGACACGACTTATTGATTGCAAACGCAACAGGATGCTCTTCAATTTATTGTGGTTCTACCCCATTAACTCCTTTTGTCAAAGATAAGAATGGCGAAGGTGTTGCTTGGGCCAACTCCTTATTCGAAGATAATGCTGAATATGGCTTTGGCATGAGAATTGCCAATGACTATAAGATGTCTGTTATCAATCGTATTGTTTCTGCCGCTATCGCCGATGAAACAGTTGAAGAAAGTTTAAAGGATGCTGCAACAAAATACCTTGAAGCACTCTCTAAGAAAGATAGAGACGCAGAACGAGCAATCGTTCCAACTCTTATCAAAGAAGTCGATGCTTCTAAGAACGAAGCTGTCAAAGAACTTAAGAATTACTATCGTGATTTAGTTGAGAAATCAGTTTGGATCATTGGCGGCGACGGCTGGTCTTATGATATTGGCTATGGTGGATTAGATCACGTTCTTGCCAATGAAGCAGACGTTAATGTTCTTGTTCTTGACACAGAAGTCTATTCCAATACAGGCGGACAAGCTTCTAAATCTTCTCAAACAGGCTCTATCAATAAGTTCACTGCCTCTGGTAAAAAGGAAGCCAAGAAGAACCTTGCCTTAATGGCAATGTCTTATGGACACGTTTATGTTGCTCAAATCGCATTAGGTGCAAACCCAATGAAGGCAATCCAAGCTCTTAAGGAAGCTGAATCCTATAATGGACCATCACTTGTTATCTGCTATTGCCCATGTTTGGAACAACATATCAAAGGCGGTCTTGTTAATTCCATTTCTGAAGAAAAGAAAGCAGTCGAATGTGGCTATTTCACATGTTTCAGATATGATCCAAGGCTCGTTGCTCAAGGAAAACCTGGCTTAACACTTGATTGCAAAGAACCGGATTGGAGCAAGTTCAGAGACTTCTTGATGTTAGAAACAAGATTCTCCCAACTTCCAGTTATTAATCCAGAACATTCTGAAGAACTTCTCACGAAGTGTGAACAATACGCAAAATCTCGTTGGGAAGCAATTAAGAAATTTGGCTTATAATTCCTAAAAAATAAGACTTCATCGCAAGATGGAGTCTTTTTCTTTTACTCATAATAACCATAATGGTTTAACTGAGAATTCTTTTACTTTTATTGAAGAAGATTCAGGGAAGACCAACTTATAGGCGTTTAAGTACATGCGCTTTGCGGGAGTGTTCGAATATTTTGCATCGCCTAATAAATGATATCCGAGAGAATTTATTGCCATTCTAATTTGGGCGCGTCTTCCTGTTTCTATGGATATATCTAAAACTGTGCCTATTTGGATTTGATTCTTACTAGTTAAATGGGTTATTGCGTCCTTCCCATTTTCTTTGTTTGTAGAGAATACTTTTCCACCTATACCATTGCTAGAGAGATATTGGGTTACATCATGATGAATGCTAGGTTCTATTCTTTCTTCAATAACGGCCTCGTATAAACGAGTTACTCGCCTATTTTCAAAATATGATTGAAGTTCTACTTTGAGCGATTCTTCTTTAGCGAATATCATAATACCAGATGTTTCGTAGTCTAAACGATGAACGATGAATGGCCTTTCGCCTTTCTTCTTAAGATATTCGTATAAGTAATGATATAAGTTATGAGAATAAGTTCTTTTATCATTTGTACGAATGCTAAAAACATTACGTTCCTTGTACACGACTAATATATCTTTATCTTCATATATGATGTAATAAGGCGTTTTTTTCATGCCTATTAGTATAGATATGTTAAAGGCTGTAATAAACTATTTTCCTTACAAAAAGTCGTTTTGTTTCTAAAAAATGTCATTTCATTCTTTTGAATGTCGTTTCATTCCCTAAGCAAACATTTTTCGTTGAATTTATTTTATAATCAAAATCGCTTTGAATAAGGCGAGAAATGAGCATATCTTTACGTTTTATTTTATTGCTTGACATTCAATATTCTTGATGTATATTAATTTAAATTCTTAGTGAAGGAGGATATTATGTTAACAGTATTAATGACAGCATTTTTATCGTTTTCAATCATAAACGGAACTGATGCATTAAGCGATGATCCATATGCGGCATCAGTTGCATCTGATATTACAAGCGGCCAAATTTCGACGTACGGTTCGAATGGCGCTGGAACAACTACTAGTGTAAATATTCCAACGGGCGATTTTGAAATAAATTGGTGGTATGAAGGATTAGTTGGAAGACATCAAATGTCCACGATAAATTCGAACAAACATCTTGGAATAGTGTGCATTAAAGAATTAACAAGCTACTATAGCGGTAATGTTGCGGAAGATTTTACATATTCGGAATCAATCACTACCGTGGAAACAAATTCAATCTCCACATCTGTTAAATTTGGATTTGAATGGGCAAAAGCTATTTCAACTAAAATTAACATCGCTGGTGTTGAAGCTGGTGAGGAATCCGGTCCAACGTTTGAGTTTGATATCGAAAATACAACAACATACACTTATAGCAAATCAACGACACAAACTGTCAGTTTTAAGGTAAAACAATCCCTTATTGAAGGCAAGAAATTCGCTGTTTGTGTGGCTGCCGATGTTTATCAAATTGAATGTTCTAAATGGCAATATGATAATTATTGGTGGGGAAATTACGAAGTTAGTGGAAGCCGTTCAACTTATTATATTTATTTGGCACTTAATCCCTTTGTTACCATTGTTTATCAAAATAGCGGGGAGGTTGTAAAATGAAACAATTAAAATTTAGGTTAGCAATCTTTGCTTTGATGACGCTTTCAGCTTTAACTTCCTGTAACTCAAATACAAAAACTGCTTCTTTAGATGATTATGATATTGTTGAAGTCGGTGTAAAAGAAAATGTAGTCATAGAACGTTATTCTTTAGTAACAATGGGTTTCTTATTTAAGGGCGCTACTATAGAAATTAATGAAGCGAGCGTTTATGAAGGCCTTAATCCATTCTTTTTTAAGGGAAACAATTGTTTAACTAAAGAAGAGTCAATATTGTTTGCAGATAAGTATTCATACTCTCATTATACGACTGATGAATTGTATCAAACTAGTGAAGGATACTTTTCATATTGTAAAAGAAGTAAAAGCTCAAAAACTAAGTTTTCTTTTAAGGAAGATAGTATCGAGGATAATAAAAGGTATTTTGCTGGTGGAGTCTCTGATGTTATGGAATACACTTTAACGCCTAAAGATCCAACAAAACCTACAATTACAATCTACGGATGCACAACACCAATAACAATTACATTGGTTACCGCTTATTAGGCGTTTGCTTTATTTCGCAAATGGAAATAACATAATCCTCATTTTGGAGTGTTTGTAGAGTGACATATTTCTCATCTCTAATGTAAAAGACTCCTTTTTTAAAAAGTATTTCGCAACCTTTTAAATTGGTGTTTAAGCCACGTCCAGTGGCTTTTAAAAAACTTTCTTTACAGGTCCAAATTCTAGTAAATGCCAAATCTTTATTCTTGTTTTTTGATATATAATTATTCTCTTCGTTCGTAAAACAAGATTGTACAATTTGCACATTTAGCTTTCTAATCTGCTCTATATCGCAGCCGACCTCGTTGTCAGAAAAGACAGCAATCGCCATTTCTCCAGAATGGGACAAATTAAAATGTATATCAGGATAATCGATTAAATATGGTTTGTCATATTTGCTATAGCCAATTCTTACTTCTGACTCTTTAAGTCTATATTCTTTTAAACCTCTTGCAAAAGCAATACCCGCGGCTAAAGAAAGCTTTTTATCTTTCTCGAACATGTAACGGCTTGCTTTTTCTTTTCTTATTAAAGAAAGAGAATCGATTTCCTCTTTAGTCATCGTATTAACATTAATGCAATAGAGTTTTACCATAAGGGATCCTAACCTTTTATATTATATGCATTGAATCTTACATAAAAAATAAAAATAAGGCATACGTGTATGAATAAAGCAATTTGATATGGCATTCATTTGATTTATGAATGTAAAATAAAAGCATGGAAGAAAAACTGCATCATAGACTTAAAAAGAAAATGAAGGAAAACAATCTTTCGGCACGTCAATTGTCTATAAAAACTGGAATAAGCGAAGCAGCTCTTTCAAAATATCTTAGTGGGGTAAGAACCCCTCATATAGAAATAATTGGCAAACTAGCTGAAGCCTTAAATACGACATCGGATTATCTTCTTGGAATAGAAAAGATAGAGACCCCGTATGATCAAATAGTCGCTAAAATTAAAGAAAATAAACAATATCTCTCTTCAGAAGAGAAGATGTCGCTTATATTATTGATTAGTGAAAAATAGGAGAAGATTATGAAAGTAACAAACATCGATCTTTACAAATATTTTGGTTTAGATAGGCCAAGTAAATCTGCAAAGGGTATTTTACATGGAATATTTTTTGATCAAGAAACAGATGAAATGGACAAGAAACGCGTTCATCCAATGATGTTAATTTTTCCTGGAGGAGGATATTTGCAAGTATCGCATAGAGAATCCGTTCCGCCATGCTTAGCGTTCCTTAGATATGGATATAATTGTTTTTATCTCGAATACTCGACTGCTCCAAAAGATAGATATCCAACCCAACTTATTGAGGCGATGATGGCTTTAACATATTTATATAAGAAAGCTAAAGATATGAATTCCGATCCCAACAAAATAGTTGCTTGCGGTTTCTCTGCCGGTGCCCATCTTGCTGGATTATTAGCGACCGCTACCGAAGCGGAAAGGGGGCTCTTTTACCCATTAGACAAATGTGGTGCTCACTTAAAAGGAATTATATACTCCTACCCAGTGGTTATTGAAAATGGCTGTGCCAATTCAGTCGACAATCTTCTTGGTGAGAACCACGTAAAGAAGAATTATTCATTGCTGAATCGTTTAGATGAATATGATTTGCCTTCATTTATTTGGACTGGCGCAAAGGATAAAACCGTTGATCCTGACACAAACGCAAAAGCTTTATACGAAGCAATCTTAAAGAAGAAAATACCAACGGAATTAATAATGTATCCTAATGCCGATCATGGCTATTCTACGGGGGACGTGACTACGTATTCTTTAAAAGATACCGATATTGGGCAAAGAAAAGAAGTGATTTCTTGGGTTGAAAAAGCTGCTGAGTTCTTAACAAAAAACGGTGCTGGCTTATCAAAATAAAAACTTTAATGCAAAATTATCCTGAGCCGTTATAATTATATGGCTCGGGACATAGCACAGCTTGGTAGTGCACTTGGTTAGGGACCAAGGGGTCGAGGGTTCAAATCCCTCTGTTCCGACCAATCGAATAATAGCAGCAGTTCATCATGAACTGCTTTTTATATTTTTATCGTGATTTATAAAAAATAATGGACCCATATATTAATATCGGAAAAATATTTTCTTTTCAATGAACGATAGATTGCTTTTAACTATTAAAAAGTCAACCTTTAGAATATAATTCTAACGATATGGATAGCAGAAAATTTATTATTGTTAAAGGGGCAAGAGAAAATAACCTCAAAAATGTTGATGTTACAATTCCAAAGGATACGTTAACTGTCTTCACAGGCCTTTCTGGTTCAGGAAAATCTACATTGGCTTTTGACACTATATATGCAGAAGGTCAAAGAAGATATGTTGAATCTCTTTCACCATACGCTAGACAATTCCTAGGTGGAGTTGACAAACCAGATGTCGACTCGATTGAAGGATTATCACCTGCCATCTCCATTGATCAAAAGACTACATCGCATAACCCACGCTCAACTGTTGGAACCGTTACCGAGATATATGATTTCTTACGTCTTTTGTTTGGAAGAATAGGTGTTCCTTACTGTCCAGAGCATCATGAACCTATCATTGCTTTCTCTCCTGCAAAAATGACAGATATGGTTCTTGAATATCCCGAAGGAAGCAGAATTCAAATACTTGCTCCGGCCATCAAACACGAAAAAGGGCAACACAAAGATATCTTGGATACCATCAAGAAAGCGGGCTTCACTCGTCTAAGGGTTGATGGAGAATTCTTGCTTGTTGAAGACGTTAAAGAATTAGACAAAAACAAAAGACACGACATTGATATTGTCATCGACCGTATAGTTGTCAAAGGTGGCATTCGTTCACGCGTTGCCGAAGATATCGATTTAGCTCTTAATTATGGACATGGGTATGTTATTTTATATACAAATGAATCTGAAAAATTGATTTCTAGCAACCATACATGCCCAATATGTGGTTTCTCCGTTCCAAAGCTTGAACCTAGATTATTTTCTTTCAATGCCCCTCAAGGATACTGCCCTACATGCCACGGCTTGGGTATATCTCGTGCTGTTTCTGAAGATCTTTTGGTTCCGGATCCTAGCAAAACAATTGATGAAGGTGCAATTCGTTATTATAAGAACATTATTCATACATCTAATCTAGAATGGCAAGAATTTAAATATCTTTTAGATGCTTATAAGATACCGACAAATGTTCCATACAAAGATTTGACGACTAAGCAAAAACAAATAATTCTATTCGGATCTGATAAACCATTGGATCACGTTTTAACGACGGTTAATGGTAATAAGATGAACAAACGTGGCTACATTGAAGGGGTTAAAACGTTCATAGAAAGAAGGTATAGAGACACCACATCAAAATGGATGTTACCATATTACGAATCTTTTATGCGTGATGACGTATGCGAAGCATGCCACGGTGCAAGATTAAACAAAGAAGTTCTTTCTGTGCTGGTTAATGGGTTAAACATTTATCAAGTTACTCAATTAACAATAGATAAACTCATTGAATGGATAAAAGATACGCGTACCAAGTTAAATGAGCAAGAAATGACAATTGCGAGACTTGTTTTGCAAGAAATTGAAAATAGGGCTCAGTTCTTAGCGGATGTAGGCATCGATTATCTAACCTTAGACCGTTTGGCTATGACCCTTTCCGGAGGAGAGGCGCAACGTATCCGTTTGGCGACACAAATTGGTTCAAAACTATCAGGTGTCCTCTATGTTTTGGATGAACCATCTATTGGCTTGCACCAAAGAGACAATGACAAATTAATTAAGACGATGAAAGAAATGAGGGATTTGGGAAATACCCTTATCGTTGTCGAACATGACGAAGACACTATGCGTGCAGCTGATTATCTTGTTGATATTGGCCCAGGGGCAGGAGTGCATGGCGGCCAAGTTGTTGCGGCGGGCACACCAGATGAGGTTATGCATAATGAATCATCTATCACTGGCGATTATCTTGCTGGCAGAAAATTTATTCCCATTCCTAAAACAAGAAGAAAAGGCAATGGCAAGAAAATTACCATCAAAGGTTGTTCTTGCCACAATCTTCAAAATATCAATGTTGAATTTCCACTAGGAAAATTAATTTTGATAACTGGCGTTTCTGGTTCAGGAAAATCCTCATTGATAAACGAAACATTAGAAAAAATACTTGCTAAGAAACTGAATAAAGAAGAATGCACACCCGGCGAATACAAGAGCGTTAGTGGCCTTCAATACGTTGATAAAGTCGTAAACGTTGATCAACAACCGATTGGCAGAACGCCGCGTTCCAACCCTGCAACGTATATTAAATTATTTGACGACATACGTTCATTGTTTGCTGAAACCACGGAGGCTAAAGAGAGAGGCTTTGATAAAGGAAGATTCTCTTTTAACGTTCCTGGTGGTAGATGCGAGAAATGCCAAGGCGCTGGCGTTACATGGGTTCCAATGAATTTCTTGCCTGATGTCTATGTCAAATGTGACGAATGTGATGGGAAACGCTACAATCAAGAAACTCTTTCTTGCTACTACAAAGGAAAGAACATCTATGATGTTTTAGAAATGAGAGTAGAAGAGGCTATGCATTTCTTTGAAAATAGGCCAATTATTTATCGCCGTGTCAAAGCATTATATGATGTAGGTCTCGGCTATGTTAAACTTGGACAGCCCGCAACGACGTTATCTGGCGGCGAAGCTCAACGCGTTAAATTGGCAAACGAACTTCAAAAGAAGCCTACGGGCAAAACTGTTTATATTCTTGATGAACCAACAACTGGTTTACACACAGATGATGTAAAACGCTTGATACGTGTACTAGAAAACCTTGTCGATCATGGTGACACTGTCATTGTCATCGAGCATAACTTGGATATGATTAAGGTTGCTGATTACATTATCGATATCGGTCCTGAAGGCGGGTACCGTGGGGGACAAATAGTAGCAACTGGCACGCCTGAAGAAGTTGCCGAAAACCCGAATAGCTACACAGGCAAATACTTAAAACCATTGCTTGAAAAAGCAAAAAAGAACAATCAATACGAATAAGAAGGAGAAATTATGACTACAACTGGAATCATTTCATTAATTATTGGCTTAGTCCTTATTGCTGGCTCTTTCTTTTTTGTGATAAAGGACACCCTATCATTCGTAAAAAACAGTTTGCTTTTGCGATTAGAAAAGAAGGAACTGCTCCGCTATGGAATCTATATTGGAGTTGCTGGCTTAGGCTTTTTAGCGCTGCTTTTATCTACGTTTTTATGTCATCCGGAATGGAAGGACATAAATGTTCATACAACGGGGGTTTACGAAGGCGAAGCGATTAATTATGCTGGCAATTATGCTTTAACAGTCATTGGCGGATTCTTCTTTGGCGGATCTTTGGCTTTATTTGTCCCGACTTTTTGGGTTCATCTTTTCAAAGAAAAAATAGACGAAAGGCAGAAGAAATTCATTAGAATATTATACTATGTCTCCATTCCTTTACTTATTTGTTCTTTTTGGATGTGGTCCGAAGGCTTAGCTGATTATATCTATTATCCATTGCCAAATGGCATATCCATCACAGGAAATGGTTTTGAAACGTCTACATCCCATAGCAATCCTGGTGGATTCCACGTCGCTTTTTACGGAGTTGTTATTTTAATCGGTGCATTAATGTGCTTATTTGTTTCAGATCAAAGAATGTATAAACGTTATCATAAACATGGTCTGCTCGAAATTATTTTTGTTGTTGCTTTCCCTGCCGGCATTGTTGGCGCCCGCGTCTGGTATGTCGTTGGAAACTGGTCTAGAGAATTTGCCCAAAGGGATTTCTACCATGTCTTTGAAATTTGGAACGGCGGATTAACTATTCTTGGTGGAGCTTTCTTTGGCATTTTAGTTGGCGCTTTAATGGCTAGATTCTCCAAAAAGAAATTAGACGCAAGGTGGACGGTTGATGAAGTAGTACCGACCGTCTTAATTGGCCAAGCTGTTGGTAGATGGGGAAACTTCTTTAACAATGAAGTATACGGACGCACTGTATCAGTTGATTACTTCAGATGGCTTCCTACGTGGTTGGTTGAGCAAATGCATATCTCAACTCCTGGCGCTGCAAACGCTACGGCAGGTGCTGGAATGATATACGTCCCTCTCTTTTTAATTGAATCGGTTCTTTCTATTGCCGGTTATTTCATAATTCAATACGTTGTCGGGAAAGCTTTAAATAAATGGACTGCCAAAGGTGATAGAGTTGGTTGCTATTTCTTATGGTATGGCATTGTCCGTGTAATTATGGAACCATTCCGCGATACGAATTTCAATATGGGAACTGATAACGCTTGGAGCATCTGCAATTCGTTAATCTATATTCTTATTGGTATTGTAATTATTGCTGCCGCTCATTTGCATGACTATTACATGAAAAATAAAAATGGCTCATTCTTGCCGCTTGTTTCGGCAGGAATCCTCTTACCAACGTTTGTTTTCCCTCTTTTGCCATCTTTGACCACATCATCTGACAAAGATGGTGCAGGAACAATTGTTTCCTATAATGGTTATGATTTGTTATTTACTGGCAAAACTCCATTATTACTAGCTGCATTTATCATTTTAGGGATAGCAACCATCGTATTCGTTGCCTCTTATTTCATTATCAAAAAAAGCAAAAAAATAGGTTATTATGTTCTTTTAAGTGGCGGAGTCTTATCTTTTGCTGCGATGATTCTTTACTTGATCGGAAAGAATGTAAACAATTTCGAAAACAATTTATACGTTAACCTGTCTTATGGATTTATCTTGTCTATTGCATTTGCTTTGATGTCATTAGCGATTGCCTTTATATATTTAAGAGACACGAAAGTGTTAGAAAAGATGGAGGCGAATCATGATGAGGGAAACTAACGTCGTTATTATTGGTGCTGGTCCTGCGGGGATTACGGCCGCTTTGTATCTAAAAAGAGCTAACGTCTCATTTATTTGGCTTGAAAAATCAATGCCTGGTGGTAAATTGGTTAACCTAGCAGAAGTTGGAAATTATCCTGGTCTTCCAGCCGAAGATGGTTTTACTTTGGCTAGTAACATGCTTAAATCTGCATATGACGCAGGTGCTCAGCTTGAAGCCGAAGAGGTTTTTGAAGTTCGAAAAGAAGACAGCCATTTCGTCATTAAAACGAATAAAGAGGATATCAATTCTAAGACGGTTTTAGTTGGAACTGGTCTCTCAAATGTTATTTCAATTAAGGGTGAAAAAGAATTTTTTGGTAAAGGGGTGTCTTATTGTGCGACATGCGATGGGCCTCTTTTAAGAAAAAAGACCGCTGTAATTTATGGGAAAGGCGATCGCGTATTGGAGGAGTCTTTATACTTAGCGAATATCGTTGCGAAATTGTATGTGATAACGCCTGACCCTGAATATGAGGGTTCAGAAAATCTCTTGAATACCTTGAAAGAAAAAAACAATGTTGAGTTTATTTGCTCTTCAAAGGTCATTTCAATTAACGGCGATAAATTTGTTAATTCGATTACTTATTCAAACGGAAAAGAAGAAAAAACAATTGAGACATGTATGATTTTTCCATTTGCTGGCGAAAGAAGCGCGTCAAAATTTTTATCTCCTTTAAATGTAAAAACAGACAGAAACTTCATTATTGTGGATGATTCAATGATGACTAATGTTCCAGGTCTTTTTGCTGCAGGTGACGTTGTTGCTAAAAAATTACGCCAAGCAATTACTGCCGCTTCGGATGGCGCGGTTGCCTCAAGCGGAATTATTTCCTATTTAAATAAACTCAAGAGAGAAACGAAATGAAAAAAACAGGAGGCATTTCATTTGCCGAAAAAGTAAAAGAAGAAAGTGCTAGATCAGAAAGAGACGATGAAGAGAAACGTTCGTTGCTTTCTGCTTTTATTCGTTTAAATGGTTATTTGTCTATAAAAGAAGGAGCTCAAAGACTAGATATATCTTCGGAATCTTCTTCGATTGCTAAAGCCATATATCAATACCTTCATGATTTATATGGCGTAAATGCTCGCTTTGCATATACACGCTCTGCAGGATTTTTAAAAAGAATCGTTTATCATGTTTTGTTAGAAAAAGAGCCTGAAGACATTTTAAATGATTTAGGCGTCGATTATTTTTTCATTGAGAATCCTAAAAACCTAGTTGTTAATCAAAATCAAATTGGTGCTTATTTGACTGGTGCGTTTTTAGCTAAGGGCTCAATGAACAGTCCAAAATCATCTTCATACCATTTAGAGTTCTCTTTTAGAGACCAAAATTATGCTAAGTGGATTATGAAACTCTTACAACATTATCCATTTCGCCAATTTAGTGCAAAACTCGTTCAGAGAAGAAACCAGTATGTTGTTTATTTAAAAAGAAGCGATGAAATTTCAGACTTTCTAATTATTTTGAAAGCAAAAGAATCTTGCTTAGAATTCGAAAATGTTCGGGTTGAAAGAGATTTTGCTAATGTTACAAATAGATTGAGCAATTTAGATTCGGCCAATTATTCCAAAACCCTTAAATCAAGCGAACTTCAAATTGAGGAAATTAATTATTTTGTCGATAAATTAGGATGGGATGGCATCCAAAATGAAAAATTAAAGACTCTAATGAAACTTAGGCTTGATCATCCAGATGCATCGCTTAACGAACTTGCAACATTACTATCGGAAGAGTTGAATACTACCATTTCTCGCAGCAACATTAATCATTTATTCCGCCATTTGAATGAGGAATACAAGGCGGCTAAAGGCGATAAGAAATAACTTTTTTAGCGCTATTAGAAAATTTACCGATTTATCAATGTGTATTTTCTTTTATTTTCTCTTTTAGCTTTGCTATAATACATTCGCAGTTTAAAAAGGAGGACATAAAGTAACATGTCAATTAAACTAGCTATTAACGGATTCGGTAGAATCGGCCGTCTCGCCTTCCGTCGCGCTTATGAAAGTGGCGAATTCGAAGTTGTTGCAATCAATGACTTAGTTGATGCAAAAACTCTTGCTTATCTCTTAAAATACGATTCAACACATGGTGTCTGGAACAAGGACGAAATTGATGCTGATGAAACAAACATCATCTTCAAAGGACACAAGATCCCAGTTCTCGGAAAGAAAGATCCAAAAGAACTCGAATGGGGCAAATACGGTGTCGATGTTGTCTTAGAATGCACAGGCCGCTTAAAGAGCCACGAAGATGGTGATGTCCATCTCCACAATGGTGCAAAAGGTGTTATCATCTCTGCTCCATCTTCATCCAAAGACATCCCAACATATGTCTATGGTGTTAACACAGACAAGCTCACAGCTGATCAAACAATCATCTCTGGCGCATCTTGCACAACAAACTGCTTAGCTCCAGTTATGAAAGTTCTCAATGACAAATTTGGTGTCATCGGTGGAACTATGACAACTGTTCACGCTTATACAAATGACCAAAGAATTCTTGATCTCGCTGGAAGCAACCTCCGTAGATCCCGTGCAGCTGCTGCAAACATTGTTCCAACAACAACAGGCGCTGCAAAAGCTATCGGCAAAGTCATCCCTGAACTCAATGGCTGCTTAAATGGCAATGCTATCCGTGTTCCAGTTCAAGATGGTTCCCTTTGCGATTGCACAATCGAACTCAAAGATGAAAATGTCACCGTTGAAGCAATCAACGCTGCCATGAAAGAAGCTGCCAATGGTGAACTCAAAGGCATCCTTGGATACAATGAAGATGAAATCGTTTCTTCCGATATCCTTGGCAATACTTATGGTTCAATCTTCGATGCAACTATGACAATGATCGTCGAAACTCCAGAACACAAGAAGTTCGTCAAGGTCGTTGCATGGTATGACAACGAATACAGTTTCACTTCCCAATACGTCCGTCTTGCTGGCTTATATGGCAAGATCCTTGGCGCAAAATAAGGAAATTCAACTGAAAAATTAGACTCTGATTTGCTTCAGAGTCTTTTTTTGTTTTCAAACAGTCTTTATAATCTTTGAGATGAAAAAACCAGTCTTAATTATACTCCCTTTATTGTTAACTTCGTGCTCATCTAATGAAAGTTCCGCACAAAATTCATATATTTCCCAAGATGGATGGTATTTTGGTACTTCGATGAGTGTCACGCTATTTGACTCATCTAAGGAAGTGCTGGAACATGTTTTCCAAATATTTTCTGATTATAGCGATTTAACTGATGCTTATTATCCACATGCCGGAACCGATCTTAAACAAATTAACAATATCTATTATTTAAATAAGGATGAAAACGAAGGAAAGGAAATTGAGGTAGATTCACGCTTAGCATCTCTTTTGTCATTTGGAAACGAAATGAGAAATAAAACCTGTCTTCAAACTCCAGGAACTGATGCAGTTTATTACTTCAATCCTTTGATAGGAAATTTATCCTCTTTATGGAAAAACTTCATAGATAACAAAACGACTTTTCCTACTGATGAAAGGATTTCTCAATTACTCGATGAAATGAATTCATCTAAATTAGTAATCAATGGAAACATCATAAAAAGAAGTGGTAAGGGGAAAATTGATGTTGGTGCTTATGCTAAAGGATATGTAGTTAAGATTGTTCAAGATTATCTAAAAGAGCAAGGTGTAACAAGATATTACATTAATGGCGGATCATCATCATTGGCCTTTGGAGAGAATTCAACAGGCGGAGCTTATAAAATTACAATAAGCAGCCTCAAAAATAATGGGTATTCTCAGGCATATTTCATGGCCGAAAATACATCGGTTGGCACTTCGGGAGTTTCAGAACAAGGTAGAATATACCAAGGCAATACTTATTCACATATCGTTAATCCGAATACAGGTAGTGGTTTAGCTAAATTTGATACAGTTTGCATTAAGACTGATGATGCAGCCGTTGCCGATATTTTAAGTACGGTTGTCTTTATCGGCGGGAAAGAATTAGCCGATGCTCTTAAAGAACAATTTTCTTTCGAGTACCTTCTTTACGACGGAGAGAATATTATTACTTCTAATAATTTGAATTTGGTATTGGAAAAATAATGAAAGTGAAAGCATTTTTTAGGAAACATACTGGTGATTTCGTTGTTGGCTTTTCCTTACTAGCAATAACTTTTTCATTGTTGATTTATTATTTGATTCCAAGAAATTCTAACGGGAAGATTTATGCCAATGTTTATCATCAAAATTCTTTGATTTACGAAAAAATAGATTTATCGGTGAATAAAGAATATCCAATTAATATCCAAGACGGTGATTTGAACATTCAAATGATAGTTGAGGTTAAAGACGATAAAATCGGAATCGAGTCAAGCAATTGCTCTAATCAGTATTGTGTTCACCAAGGTTTTACAAATTCAACGATGCAGACCTTAATTTGCGCGCCAAATGAAGTAAGAGTTACTCTTTATTCAGAAACGGTCACATCAGATTCGGAGATTGTTATATGAAAAGAAGATATTCTATTCATAAAATAGCCTTTTTATCTGTCATGCTCGCTTTAGCAATTGTTTTAGGGTATGTTGAATCCTTCATTCCCACATGGATTCCTGGAGTCAGATTGGGCTTGGCGAATTTAGTCGTCTTGATTTTGCTTTATTCATGCCCTTTTTATGAAGCGTTTATAATTTCGATCTTAAGAGTTTTTATTGTTGCATTACTTAGAGGTACCATATTTCAAATGCCATTTTACATGTCCTTGTCTGGCGCCATATGTTCCTATTTAATAATGTGCTTATCTTACCTTCTCTTCGAAAAGAAATTTCATCTAATAACAATCTACGGAGTTTCATTATTGGGGGCTTTTGTGCATTCGCTCGCTCAAGTTGCCGTTGCGGCTATTTTTGTTGAACATGGATTCACAACATTCTACTATTTTCCTTTTATCGTCCTATTTTCTATGGCTAGTGGTTTACTGACTTCATTCCTTGCCGATAGGCTACTTTTGAGTGAACCAATAAAAAATATAAAAAATAATTAAATAAACATTTGTAAAACCATTTTTTAGAGATTACAATCATTTTGCAAAAAGAAAAGGAGCGATTCATAATGAACGCAAAAAACATTAAATTAGGTCTCTTTGCTTTAGCAAGCGTTGCAATGCTCGCAAGCTGCGGATCAAAGGGAACAAGCTTAACACGTGCCGAAGCTGAAACAGAACTTGACACAATTGCCGCCAAAACAGTTGACGCAACAAAACTTACTTACTCTGAAGGATGGGATAAGACAACGAACAGCACAGTTATCGCTGATTCAACCGCTGTTTACGCTTATCGCAAATTCAACACCGCTGTCACAAAAACAGTTGACAAGACCACAATAACAGTTTTTGAAGCTGGCACAGAAGCCTTCGCATATCAAGATGGCGATAACTATGTCATTGCTTATAGCGACGGAACAACAAAACAATATGTCACAACAACAAAAGACGTTGCCACAACATATGTTTCAACATTCATCACTGTTGCAAACTCTTATGCAAACGGTTCTAATGGCCAAGCAAAAGGCACAGCCAATTGGTTAAGAGGATTCGATAAGACAGAAAAAGCAACAGGAAAAACGACTCTTACAACCGAAGACCTTAACTCTTTAGATGCAAGCTGCACTGTTAAAGGCTATATCGGCAGCGAATCTTATACAAAATATGCTGATGGCGAAATGACAGCAAACATCACCGCCATGTATCCATATCAACAATCTTTAATTGATCAAGGCGGAGAAAACTGCATTTACGAATTTAAGAACTATCAATTAACACGCCTCTCCAACAACTATCAAAAGTATGAAGAGAAGTTTGATTGGACAACAGCATCCACATCAACAAAGATTGGTTCCGACTATACATTAGTTCCAAGCACTGATTTAGTTAATAATGCAGCCGTTCTTGCCAATGCTTTAACAGCCTTCTCCTATTTGGCCCATGGCTGGAGCGACTAATTTAGCCAATTAGCAAAACTAGAGACCACTTATGTGGCCTCTTTTTTATTTAAGTATATCGGTAAAGTTTTATTAATACATTAATAACATTTTAAAAAGTGTTATTATAAAGGAGCATAAGGAGAATTATTAAAATTTTATGCTTACAGTAGAAGACTTAAAAGATTTAAAAGGAAAGAAAGTCTACGTTCGCGTTGACTTTAACGTTCCACAAAAGAATGGCGTTATTCGCGATAACAATCGTATCAAGGCCGCTCTTCCAACAATTAATTATTTAGCCAATCATGGTGCTCGCCTTATTTTAATGAGCCACCTTGGCAAAATTAAATGGAAAGAACCAGATGCAGCTAAGATCGAAGAAATGAAAAAAGCCAATGATATGGCTCCAGTTGCAAACGCTCTTCAAGAATTAGTTCCAGGAAAGAAAGTTTCTTTCTGCCCAGCCACACGTGGTGAAGAACTCAAAAATGCAGTTGCTGCTCTTAATGACGGAGATATCTTGCTCGTTCAAAATACACGCTATGAAAAAGGCGAAGAAAAGAATGATGCAGAATTAGCAAAAGAATGGGCTTCATTAGCAGATATCTATGTTATGGACGCTTTCGGAAGCGCTCATCGTGCACACTCTTCCACAGTTGGCGTTCCATCCGTTTTAAAAGCAGAAGGAAAACCAGTCGCTTTAGGATATTTAATGATCAATGAAGTTGAAAACCTCACACGTTGTGTTGAAGTTAAAGATTCCGATAGACCATATGTTGCCATTCTTGGTGGTTTCAAAGTTTCTGATAAGATTAAAGTTATCGATTCTTTACTGAAGAAATGCGATTACGTCTTAATTGGCGGCGCTATGACGTATACCTTTAAAAAGGCTATGGGCATGAGCGTTGGCAATTCCCCAGTTGAAGAAGAACAATTGGAATATGCTCGTAAGTGCATTGTTGAAGCAAAGGGCCGCTTACTTTTACCAACTGATGCTATCGTTACGACGAATTTTGATCCAGCAGATACGAACCGCGTTATCAAAACGGTTGATACAATTATTGAAAAAGGTGGAAATATCCCAGATGGATTTGAAGGATGCGATATTGGACCAAAGACAGCTGAATTCTACAAAGAAATCATCTCCAAAGCCAAAATGGTATTCTGGAATGGACCTGTTGGCGTTTTCGAGCAAGATGAATTCCAAGCTGGTACAAAAGCAATTTGTGAAGCTATTGCAGGATTAGAAGGAAAAGCCTTTACAGTTTGCGGTGGTGGTGATTCCGCATCTGCTGTTAAGCAATTCGGTTACAAAGAAACATTCTCACATGTTTCTACAGGTGGCGGAGCTTCCTTGGAAATGATCGAAAACGATGGACATCTTCCAGGCGTTGATGTTCTTCGCTAATTGGTGATTAAAATGAGAAAGAAATTACTACTTGGCAACTGGAAAATGAACAAGACCCCTTCAGAAGCGAAATCCTTTGCGCTTTCCGCTAATGAAATGGTCGACTATGCAGTTGCAAATAACATTGATGTTGGCGTTGCTCCTACGTTTGTCTGCTTAGCAACAGTTAAAGAAAACATCAATCCAAAGTGCATTGTTGCCGCTCAAAATGTTAATGAGCATGATCATGGTGCTTTTACCGGTGAAATCTCCATTCCTATGTTAAAAGAGGTTGGAATTTCCTGGGTTATCTTAGGACATTCCGAAAGAAGAGAGTATAATGGTGAAACATCTGAAAAGTGCAATGAAAAAATTAAAACTCTTCTTGCGAATGACATGACTCCTGTATATTGCTGTGGAGAATCCTTAACGACTTTCGAAAAAGGTGAAACAAAATCATTTGTTGCTGAACAAATTCATACTGGCCTTGCCGGATTAAATGCCGATGATGCCAAAAAGGTTGTCATTGCTTATGAACCAATTTGGGCCATTGGTACAGGAAAATCTGCAACAAAGGAAACGGCTGAAGACACTATTGGATTTATTCGTGCGACACTCAACGAAATGTTTGGCGAAGCATCTGAAGAAATTCGCATTCTTTATGGTGGTTCAGTTAAACCTAATAATGTTGCTGAATATATGTCCGAAAAAGATATTGATGGCGCTTTAGTTGGTGGAGCTTCCTTAGAACCAGAATCCTTTAAGGGCTTAATTGATGGGATGCTTGCGAAATAAGTAAAAATTAATTTATTTTAACCTCCTTATTGTTACAATAGACATAAGGAGGTTTTCTTATGGAATATAAATTTTATGAAAATCAAGCGGAAGAGGTAAAAGACACTTCATCTTCTAAATTTATGGCTAAAGTTTTTGGCTATATGTTTATTGGCCTTTTAATAACTGCTGCTGTCGCCTTTGGCTGGAATTTTGTTATGCAACGTATTTGCTATGATACAAATGGAACGCTCACTGAAACCGGATCGAAAATAGTATTGGGCACCGCCATTGCATCTATGGCTGGAATGCTTATTATTTCATTCTTAATTAACATACTCTCTGTCATTAGGCGAAAAGCACCATGGTTTGGCTTTATTTTATATGCGATCTTTGTTGGCCTTGCCCTTACTATATTTTTATTTTGCGGAATTAACGCTGTTACTTTCGCTGAGGCTTTTGGAATTACATCTTTGGCATTCGGGTCGATGTTTTTGATTGGTTACTTTACCAAAACAAAACATAATTGGTTTACTCTTGTTGCTTGCGGATTGGGCGTCGCGATTTTTTTGACATCTATATTTTGGGGGATTTTTTATTTAATATCGCCTAAAACTGGCTATTTATTGGATTGGGGCATATCGATAGCTATTATCGTTTTCTCTATGGTGATAGTTGCCGTGGACGCTTACAACATAAAAAGAATTGAAGATAAAGCACCAGAAAATAATAACTTAGCTTTATTTTGCGCTTTTAATATCTATTGTGATTTCATAATGATATTCATTCGCGTTCTTGCATTATTGGCTAGATCCAATAAAAAGTAACAGCAAAAAAAGAAGAGGCCTGCAGAAGGCCTTTTATTTTATTTATTTTTACAGCGTGCGCGCGCACGCTTGCACGCAAAACACAATAATAATATTGATGATATAAAATATGTATGACAAATAAAGCCAAAAAAACAAAAATATTTATTAGCAAAACATCAGTCTTCATCGCCTTTTTTCATGAATGGTGAATTTTTTTTCCAGAAAACGCTTGCTTATCCCTCTGGAAAGTGTATAATCTTTCTCGCTGACCACGCGGGGCGACCTGCCGGGAGGCGGTAT
>CAVHQU010000005.1:0-118703 GCA_963638555.1 bacterium
TGCCGTTATACAGATACATTTCGACAATATCGGTTCGATTGGACAAAATGGTGGACCAAGTTAGTGGCGTGGTCGAACTGTGGAACGTTATAGGGACTTTAGGCTCTCGTTCCCTATAATTATAAAGAATATCGATACTTCCATCATCATTGATGATAACTGTGTTGACCATCAAATCGATTAGCATCTTCTTTTCTTCTAGACTATTTAGAGAGATGTTCTTGCATCTATTCAAAATGAATTTGATATCTTCTATTGGCATTACTGGATTACGGCATTTCTCTTCATCAAGAGCATGTTCTAATTCATCTCTTTGGATTTTCAAATCATTGTATCTACCTTTCAAATCCATTGGATCTAGACCAGCTTCGATTGCTGTAATAATATTAGCCATCTTCTTAGATATCTCGCCTATTCTAGCCTCTAAGTTCTTTGTATTTGGCGTCTTTGATTCTTGATAGTCATGAATCTCTTTGGCAAGTCTATCCGGGTTTATTTGATTCGATAGGAAGTTGATGGTCTTGAAACAAACGTAATCTTCTATCACATCCTTGTTGATGGAATTCATCTTGCATTTGTTTCCATGTTTTCTTTTTGTGCATTTGTAGTAGCGGTAGACCTTCTTTCCATGATCTTTTTGACCGGATTCTCCAATCATCAAGGAACCACATCTACCGCATCTAATTTTTCCTGTGAGTATGTAATCCTCGGTCGATTGGAAACATTGAGGTCTTCTGCCATTCTCTTTCAGTTTTGCTTGAACCTTATCAAACAAGGCTTTGTCTATGATTGGTGGAACGCAGTCGTTTTTGACATCTCCCCAGTTATATTCGCCAATGTATTTTCTGTTAGAAAGAATATGGGAGACTGTTCCGTGAGGGAACGGATTTCCTTTTCTTGTGTACATTCCTTTCTTTCTTAGAAGCTGAACCAATCCATTAACGGTTATGTCGGTATTCGCATACATATCGAACATGTATTGGATTATCTTCGCTTCCTCTTCGATGATATAAAACTTGTATTTCTCGTAGCGATATCCAAACGGAGTGACACCGCCATTTGTCTTACCTTCAAGGACGTTTTCCTTCTCGCCTCTTTTCATTTTGACCTTCATCTCGGACACATAGTATTCGTTGTATCCATCGTTCATGGATTCGAAAAGAATACCAGCGGGTCCTTCAATATTAGGTTCGGTTGCCGATAACAATCTAACCTTATTCTCTTTGAGGATTTCTCTATATGAAATGGCTTGTTTCCTGTTTCTAGAGAAACGATCAGACTTCCAGATTAAGACAACATCAAACCTATTTAGATAGGAATCCGAAATCATCCTTTGGAACTCTGGTCTATTGTCGTTTGTTGCTGACATAGCCCTATCGATATAGGTGTTTATGACGTCGATATTGTTGTTCCTAGCGAAGTCTTTGCATTCTCTTATTTGTCCTTCGATAGACTCTTCCCTTTGTTTGTTGCAAGAGTATCTAGCATAGATGACTCCCCTAAGTCTTTTGTCGGTATTGTGATTCTCCATAAATGAAAAAACCTCCTTTCGAATCAAACTGACTTGAATGGAGGTTCAACCACACTTAAGGGTCCCGGATAAGCGTCCTTCCGCATTTCTGGCTATATAGCAAACCAACGTGCTTTGATGTGCTTTCACATCAGTTTTCTTCAGGATAATGTCGTGTGGGTTTCCCACCGCTCAAACTTGTTTGAGAATGGACTTGGCGCAAAATGCCTCAAGTCCTTATCCTGTTTTGCAAGACTTAATATTTTTATATAAGGTCTATAACAAATATAGTGTCTGAATTTTTTTATTCCATTGCCTTGTTGATAAAGTATTTAGCATCAAGGAGTTTCTCAATAATCCCATCTTCTAAATCTTTAATGTTGTATAAGGTTTCAAGAACATCGAATGTTTCTTCAAGATTATGTCTTGCACTGTTCCAACCGATGCCATCAGTAAACCAAACGAAGTTGAAGCCTTTAATGCCTTGAGATTCTAATGTTAATGTCTTGTAGCTTCTAGCTGTCTCGTTTAATTTAGAACCACCTCCGCTATAGAAGTTGCACTCGCAAGCATATACTTCTCCCATGGCTCCAATAAACACAAAGTCGAATCTCTTTTCAGCTTTACCTTGATTGCTAATAGCGGATAAATCTAAACCAAATCTTCTCTCTACCTCAGACTTATACATTTCTTTGAAATAAGTTTTATCTTTAACTAAACCGGCCTTTATTAGATACGACTCAACTAAATCTTCCATAGCATCGCCAGTTCTATTTTTTCTTCCGTTGGTATCCATTCCGACCTCAACGCCTAAAACATAATCAATAAGGTTGTTGATGACATGCTTTTGAAGTAAATCGAACAATCCGGTATTTCTCATAAATAAGGCATATTGCTCGATTGAGTAATTCATCTTTGCAAAATTAAAGACATAAGTATCATGAGCATCAATGACTTTTATTTCAGTTTCTCTTTTTGCTAAAAGAATAGGAATCGCTTTAGTGACCTCTGGATACTTAACCAATATCTCTTTAAATTCTTCTTCGATGTTTTGAGAACCAATTAAAGAATTAAGAATATTTAGTTCAATCTTAATTTTCGAAACGTTCTCATAAACTTTTGGAAAGTCAGTGTAGTAATTCCAAGTTGCAATGCTGTCCTTCATTGTTAAAAGCCAAGGTTCAAAATTTCTTTTCATCTTTAATTTCCTCCTTTTGTATCTTGGTATCTAGCAATAGTCAAATCCAAATATTCCTTGGATTCATCTATTCCAATATATTTTCGATTTAAATTCATACAGGCAATTCCGGTTGTACCACTTCCATTAAATGGATCTAGAACCAAATCTCCTTCTTTGGTGGAAGCCAGCAAGATTCTTTCTAAAACCGATAATGGCTTTTGAGTTGGATGTTTACCATGAGTCTTTTCGTTTTTCTTAGGCAAATTTAGTAACCACACATCCTTCATTTGCTTGTCACCATTAATTTCCTTCATCAATTGATAATTGAAATAATGTTTTCCTTTTTTTCCTTTTTCATCAATTTTTCTAGCCCACAAAATTGTTTCGGTTGAATTGGTGAAGCATCTACAAGCTAAGTTAGGCGATGGATTAGGCTTTTGCCAAGTAATGTTGTTGATAATTGAATAGCCTTCTAATTCAAGTGCAACGCCTATCGAATATATATTATGAAACGTTCCACTTATCCATATTGTCCCGTTATCTTTAAGAACTCTACGACATTCTTTAAGCCATTTTCTATTGAATTTTAGTTTTTCTTCGGGTGAAAGTACACCATCCCATTGTCCTTTGTTTACAGATACCTGTTTCCCTGAATGACATGAAATACCGCCACTTGAAAGGAAATATGGTGGGTCCGCAAAGATAACGTCAATGGATTTATCATCAATGTTTTTCAGGACTTTGTTGCAGTCGCCATTAAACAGCTGAAATCCGTTTTCATCAAAATATGGCTTATTCATAATTGGTAACAAGCACCTCTTCTACATTGCCTCTACCAGTAGCCTTTGAATTAATCATTCTTTTTGCTTCAACTACATGGATATTGAAGTCTTTATATAACTCACGAATGTATTCAGTATTGTGATTACTTAGCATAACGAAAACGCCTTTGTCTGATAGTTTTTTGAAAACTTCAGCAAGTCTTTTTTGCTCATCTTTACCAAATGGATTCTTAGCGTATGAAGTAAACGAATTCTTATCTTCCCACGTGTCATATGGCGGATCAAAATATACGAAATCTCCCTTTTGAGCGTTCTCTACAGCTTTTTCAAAATCTCCGTTTAAAATCTCAAATTTTGAATTACTGAAAAAATCGGCAATTTCATTAAGATTTGCTTCTTCGTAGCAATTAACAGTTTCCTTTTTTCCTGAAGGGACATTGAAATATCCTTTGCTGTTAACTCTATATAAGCCATTAAAGCAAGACTTATTTAAATAAATCATGCGAGCTGCTCTTTCGTAAATAGGTAGGCTTAAAAAGCCTTCTTCCTTATCCATTGCTCTCACTTGATAATATTGTTCCTCTGAATGATTTTTTTGGTAGAAATTGAGTTTTTCGACAAGCGCTCTGAAATCATCATTGTTAGTAAAACATTTATAAGCTTGAACTAGCTCTGAATTGAAATCATTTATTGTGAAATTTTTTGGAGCAACGTTAAAAAGTAAAGCTCCTCCTCCAATAAAAGGTTCAAAGTAGTGATTGTATTTTTTGGGCATCAACGTTCTGATTTTATCGAGCAATTGTGTTTTGCCACCAGCCCATTTAACAAATGGATGCATAATTAATCGGCCTCCATATCAATGCCATTGTTTCTACATATTTCAGCAAGTTTTCTTTTTGCTTTCATTGTAGGTTCATGGTGGCCTTGTTCCCATCTATTAACCGATGCAAAAGAAACACCAATCATATTTGCTAGTTCAGTTTGTGTTATGAATAATTTATCTCTTATATTTTTAATAATATTAGGCCAGTTCATATCGATTTCCTCAGTTATGATTATATAACACTTTTGTAATTACTTAAAGACTAGCAATTAATTTTAGGCACAATTTCTAACATCGTTAACCTTAGACATATTGATCGCCATTGGATGAATACTCGATTTATAGACATTTTCAGCCTTCATCTTCTCATATTCTTTCGCTACTACTGGTTCTAGTAGCATCGCCAACACCTTATACACGTTGGCATCCTCTTCGATTGTTCTCTTTTCTTTTTCTTCCAAATCAATACCTCCTTATTTCTTTGGATTGAGAATTAAAAAACATCCCCTCACTTAATACCTCACGAAAACGGCAAAACTTGACAAAAAACTTTAAGATTTTTATTTGCCTCTCACTTATAGACCTTCTTGAAAGTGCAAAACTTGAACATTTTTCTTTTGAATTTCAAGAGAAGCGGTTAAGAGAAAGTAATTCAAACACAGATTCTTTCTTTGTTATTACTTAAAGATATCATGTATAAATTGAATGATGTTATTCCTTCAAGGAAAAAATCAAACACGTTGAATCTTAAGCTTACAAAATATTTTTCCTTAGTGACTCTATGTATAGTATTTATATTTACTATCTTCTATTCTCGGTCACTAGCCTCAGACACTGTGATTGTTGATTGTTTTTTAACATCCTCTACTTAATAGGTCACGAAAACAGTAAAAGTTAAGAAAAAATTCTTAAAGTTTTTTTCAAAACATAAAGTCAGACTTCAATCTTAGTAATATTACCTTGTTATTTTCTTTCTTCTTTGTCACTATTCAGACACTGTGATTGTTGGTTATTTTTTAATACTCCTCACTTAATACCTCTTGAAAAAGGCAAAACTTAAGGAAATATTTTCAAGTTTGTGCAATGAGTACAATTTTAACTTATGTATCATTAAAAACGTAAAGCATGATTTTTCTTTTTTAGGCACAAAAAAAGGTGAACTCTTTTGAATTCACCTTATATATGGTTATCGCTTGAGAATGTCTCTTGCATCTAACCTTAAGCCGAACGTTCCGTTATAAAGATATATCTCTAATAACCCCGTTCGACTGTTGTCCAAAATGGTGGAACATAACGGAATCGAACCGTCGACCTTCTCGTTGCGAACGAGACGCTCTCCCAACTGAGCTAATGTCCCAGGCGTGAACAATTATATTCTCAAAAAGAAAAAAATGAAACTGAACGTTTGTGGAATTATTCGCTTAATTGTAAAGTTACCCTAAAAATACTGATGACAGCCACTATTTTTGGTGGTCGTTTTTCATGTAAGTTTTTGAAAAACATTTTCACTGTTTTGCACACAAAAATATTTTGCTGAAAATATCTATACTTTTTGACTAATTATGTCATTGTCTAAAAGTATTTTTGAGTGAATTGTAAAGATTTTGCCATTTTCTTTTGGCCCCTTCTACTCTTTCAAAAGTCAAGTCTTAAAAACACATCAAAATCTTAATTTAATTGTTGCATGGAAAAAGTAGTTGGAATTATAGATTTAAAAAGTTTCTACGCTTCATGCGAATGCGCAGCAAGACATCTTGATATATTTAAAACCCCTTTGGTTTGTTGTGATCCATATCGTTCTGAATCTTCCGTAGTAATGTCTGTTACGCCATATCTAAAAGAAAGATATGGCATAGGAAACGTCTGTAGAAAAAGAGATCTTCCAAATGTTCCTAATATGATTTTTGCTGTTCCTAGAATGTCATATTATCTTCAAATATCAACTAAGGTGGTCGCTATATTCCTGAAATATGTATCTTCCGAAGACCTGCATGTTTACTCTATCGATGAGAGTTTTCTCAATCTTGGACCTTATATAAAGATGTACGGTTCAGCTGAAAGAATGATTAAACTGATTCAAAAAGAAATCAAAGACAAATTAGGGTTAGTCGCCACGGCAGGAATAGGCCCAAACATGTTTCTAGCAAAGATTGCGCTAGATAATGAAGGGAAAAAGAAAGAGCCGTTCTTGGCAAGATGGACATATGAGGACGTTCAAAAGAAGCTATGGAAGATTAAGCCTATAGACAAAATATGGTCTATAGCCGGAGGAACAAAAAATCATTTAGCGAGAATAGGCATCAATAGTATCGAAAGCCTTGCTAAAGCGGATTCACGACTTCTTCAAAAAGAATTTGGAATCATGGGCATCCAGTTAAAGAATCTAGCTAATGGTATAGATGATTCTGACATCAGAGAAAAAATCATTCCAGAAAATCCATCATTATCAAATGGTCAAACCTTGATTCATCCATATTCGCCTAAAGATTGTGAACTTCTTCTTAGAGAAATGAATGATGACTTATCAGAAAGGCTTAGGCGGAGTGGATATCTAGCTAAAAAAGTGGGTGTATGGGCCTCAAGAAAGACTAGCATATATAGCAAAGAACTATCATTGCCATATTCAACCGAATCGCCTAGTGAATTGTTTGATTGCATCAAGGAAGCATTCTATGACCATATAGGTGAAGAAGAAATATATGGCTTAGGAATTTCTTATGGGAATTTATCAGTTGGGAATATGGTTCAATCATCATTTTTAACCGATCCAATATCATTGAAAAAAGAGAAGAATTTAAGCATAACTTTAGACAAAATAAGGGATACGTATGGTCGTAATAGCGTTCTTCGCTGCTCCGCTTTACTAGAAAAATCAACAATCAAGCAACGTCATACTCAAATAGGAGGGCATAGAGAATGAAGGATCGTGGAATGCTAAAATGGGCGCCTTATAAATCATTAGAAAGACAAGCAGATTATCTTGCAAAATTAGAATATGAAAGAAATAAGATACCTTGTCCACAGATGTCATCAGATAAGGCTGAAGAAATCAATGATGTTCTTATGAATCATCAAGATGAAACATTGGTTGCAAGATATTGGCATGATGGATACATATATTCAATACATGGAAAAATAAGAGAAATATCAACCATGAATAAAACTTTAATTATCGAAAACGTTGAAATTCCATTCAAATGTTTAACAAGTGTTACCTTAGAGAATTAATTTAGTAAACTTCTAGGGCAAAATAATGTATTATTTTCTTTGCTTAAAGGAGTGTTAATTTATGGAAAATAACGAATTAATCACAAGCGAAGAAGGAAATAACGAAGAAAATAAAGAAGAAAAGGTTTCCGAGAACGCTAGTGAGAATGAAACCGAAATCAAAGAAGCAAAGCCAAAGAAAGTCATCGATGTTTCAAAAGGTGGTCTTATTTGGTCGGTTTGGAACTTTTTAGAAGCCGCTTTGATTTTTGCATTGGGCATCATTTGCTTTGTCTACACCGCACAAGCGCAATCTAAAGCAACTGACGGTGAAAGAACACTAGCCTATGTTCAAGTCATCTCAACAATTATCTTAATTGCTGGTATCTTCTTGATCATTGGCGGTGCCTTAAAAATCATTGTCAATTTCTTACCAATTGTTGGAAAAAACGTTGTCGACGCTAAAGTAAAGGCCGCTATCAAATCCCAATTATCGTATGATTTAGTCATTGGTGGTTCGATTGAATTAGCCGCAGGTATCGCCTTGATTGTTGCTTATAACAAATTCAATGGAGCGTTAGAAGAAACTGTCGGCGTCATTACGACATTCTTAGCTGTATTCGCAGGCGTCTTGTTAATCATCGCAGGCGTAAGCTTAATCTTATTTGCAGTTGGATTCATCGTTTCTAAACTTTATAAGATTTATCTCCCTATTGTTGAAATTATCTTTGGCGCAGCTCTTCTTACCTTAGGTATCGTCGTTCTTTGTTTCTTAGTTGGTAACACTGGTTTAACAAGCATGATTGCCTTAATCATCTTAGGCATTATCCTTGTCTTAGCTGGCATTGCCATGGCTATCATGACTGTCGTAGAGATTCATAAAGCAAAATTAAAGAAAGCGGCAGCTGTTTCAAAAGAAAACAGTGAAGATGAAAATGTCGAAGTTGTTGAAAATCCTGAAGTAGTTGACGCACCGGAATCTAACGAAGAAAAATCAGAAAACGAGTCTTCTGAAGAGAACAAAGCCGAATAATTAAAATTCAAAAATAAATGAAAATCGTGCACACGTATGCACGATTTTTGTTTTTATTCATTCTTATTTGGCAGCTTCAAGAAGATTTTCTAACAGAGCTAAACGAGTTAACAATCCAACTCCACCAGGTACGGGCGTTTGAAGTTTGACTGGAAGATTGGGAATGAAATCACCATGAAGATGACCATCTTCTCCTCTATTGATACCTACGTCGATGAGATATGCATCATTTTTATATGTAAATGTCTCGTCCCAAATGAACATTCTACCTATTGCCGAAACGATTAGATCGGCATGGGCAAAATAAAATTCTTTGTCTTCTCTAGATGTTTTAGAATGAAGCTGAACAACGTTACAATTCTTATTCAATAACATTCTTGCCATTGGCTTACCGACGATTTCAGAACGCCCAACAACAACAGCATTCTTGCCAGTGAATGGAAACCCTTCATTGGTAAGATAATTGATAATGCCTTTTGGTGTGCATGGATCGAAATGACTGCCAAGAGTAAAACCATCAACATCTTTCTTTGGAGAGATTGTTGCATTTATCTTTTCAACTGAGATGTGTTTTGGAAGAGGAAGTTGAACGATGATTCCGTTAATTGAAGGGTCATTGTTTTGTTTAATTATTAAGTTGAGAACTTCTTCTTCAGAGATATCTGCTGGGAAAACTGTATGGAGGGCTTCAATGCCTACTTCTGCCGCGTCTTTCTTTTTTCCACGGACATATGCTTCCGATGCTGGATCATCACCAACTGTAATAATGGACAGAACTGGTTTCTTCTCCATTGCGTTAATTTCTTCTTTTAATTGTTCTTTTCTAAAAGCTACGTACTCTTTAATTGTCATAATATTTACCTACATTCCTATTCTATTATTTGCGTGTCTTTATTGCACTTAATGTTAAATCGCTAAACCGATAATTATAGACTGATATATTATTACTTTTGTATAATATATGGGTCTTAAGGAGATTTTTACAATGGACGAAAAATTAAACCCTCTTTTCACCCCATGGAAAATTGGCAATTGTGAAATTAAAAACCGTTTTGTCATGACTTCAATGGGTGGAACATCTTTATTTGGATGGATGGAAATCAACCATTTTGATAAAGAAGCAGCCAAATTCTTATTGGATAAAGCCGAGCATGATGTCGGCCTTATTCTTCCTGGCATTCAACCAGTCTATAACCCAATGTTTGGTCAATGGCTTTACAAGAAGAAAGGCATGTACAAGAAACTTAAACCATTCATGGAGGAAATTCATAAACATGGCGCAAAGATGTTTATTCAACTTACCGCCGGATTTGGAAGATCGTTTACTATTTCCCCAACAATGGAAAAATTGTATACGAACAAATTCTTACGCGTATTATCAAAACCTGTTTTGAATTTTGATAAGATTTGTGCTTCATCAAGTGCTTCTCCAAACGTTTGGTCAGATAAAGTTCCTTCAAAGGAAATGACAGTGAAGCAAATTCATAAATTCGTAGATGCCTTTGCCAAAACAGCTAAACTCTTAAAAGATGCAGGCGTTGACGGTGTTGAAATTCATGCTGTTCATGAAGGATACATGCTTGACCAATTCGCCCTCAAATATGTAAATAAGCGTACAGATGAGTACGGCGGTTCATTTGAAAATAGATATCGTTTCCCAGTAGAAATCGTTAAAGCAATCAAGGAAGCATGTGGAAAAGATTTCCCAGTTTCTTTACGTTATTCAGTTGTTTCAAAAACAAAAGGATTCAGATCTGGTGCTTTACCTGGCGAAGATTATGTTGAAGCAGGCAGAGACATGGCCGAGTCAGAAAAGGCAGCAAAATATCTTCAAGACGCTGGATATGATATGCTCAACTGCGATAATGGTACATATGATGCTTGGTATTGGGCTCATCCACCAATATATATGCCTGAAAACTGCAATTTAGAGGAAGTTGAACACATCAAGAAATTTGTTGATATTCCTGTTGTTGCTGCCGGTAGAATGTCACCTTACGTTGGTGCAGAGGCCATTAAAGAAGGCAAAATTGATGCTGTAGGATTTGCTCGTCCATTCTTGGCTGATGGTGCTTGGGTCACAAAACTCAAAGAAGGTCATCCAGAAGAAATCAGACCATGTATCTATTGTCACAATGGTTGTTTCAATATGTGTCACTACAAAGGCACAGCAAACGATCAAAGTTTAAATGATTCTTTGCATCTCGCTCGTTGTGCAGTTAACGCTGAAACAATGCAAACAAATGTTCACTATATCAAGAAGACATCTTCTCCTAAGAAAATTGCCATCATCGGTGGCGGTATTGGTGGAATGGAGGCCGCACGTGTAGCGAAGCTTCGCGGACATCAACCTGAAATTTACGAAAAGAGCGATCACCTCGGTGGCGTATTCATTCCTGCTTCTGCCGCTTCATTCAAAGGCAAATTAAGAGATTTATTAGCTTGGTATATTCTCCAAATGAAAGAAATGGATATCCCGGTTCATCTAAATACCGAAGTTAAAAACATAAAAGATATCAAAGCAGATGAATACATCGTCTGTACAGGTAGCGTCGCTAAGAAATTCCCTCTTCCAGGCATTGAAAAAGCGATGGACGCCACCGATTTCTTAAATGGTGCAAAAGTCGGTAACAAGATTGTTGTCGTTGGCGGCGGCTTAACAGGTTGCGAATGTGCCTATGAATTAGCCTTAGATGGAAAAGACGTTACAATCGTTGAAGCAATGGATGACCTTGTTAAGCAAAAAGGCATCTGCATGGCCAACTCTCAATACCTTAGAGACTATTTTGCTTTGCATAAGATCCCAGTTCATTTAGAAACATGTTTGAAAGAAATTAAAGATGATAAGATTATCTGCAAAACTAAGACTGGTGACATTGAGATTCCAGCCGACACAGTCATTCTCTCAATCGGTTACAAGCCAACTCCTATCGCTCAAGAAGATAAGAACATCCATCTCGTTGGCGATTGCAAAAAGATTGGCAACCTCCGTTCGGCCATTTGGTGTGCTTACGAAACAGTCATGAAAATCTAAAAGGAGCGATACATGTATCAACCAAAAATGAAATTAACTCCAGAAGAGTTAGAAATATTAGAAGGGAAGCAAGGCGATACTAAAGCAAAAATCATGGAAGTTGTTGTCAGATATGGCGATGCTTTCGGAGCTGACAGTTTGATTCCCGTTACGCATAATAAAGCCCACTTCGTTACCAGTTTTGGCTTAGGCCTTCTCAAGGGTGTTTATCCTCTTATGGATGAACTTATTGCTGCCGGATTGACTGTTGAAGGCGGATTCACGATGGATCCACGTCCACTTGATTATGAGAATGTTAAGTGTGATCCAATCGAAAAATTAGTCTTCAACCACTTCATGTATAACAAACAAGATTTATATGAAGAGCAACTTAAAAAGATTGGCTTAACAAATGCTGAAGATGCTTTCTCTTGCACATGCTATCTTAAAGAAATGGGCAACACTCCTAAAAAAGGAGATATCCTTGCTTGGAGCGAATCTTCTGCCGTTGTATTTGCCAACTCTGTTTTGGGTGCGAGATGTAACAGAAACTCTGGCATCTTAGATATGTTTGAGGCAATCTTAGGCAAGACTCCAAATTTTGGCTTTATTACCGATGAAGGTAGAAAAGCTGATTGGAAGATTATTCTCAAGACGAGTAAAAAGCCTGAAGCGCAAATCTTAGGTTCCGCAATAGGCCTTAAAGTTATGGCTGAAGTTCCTTATGTTGTTGGGCTAGACCAATACTTAGAGGGATTGCCAAACGAAGACACATTGGCTTATTTGAAAGATTTTGGTGCTGCTACTGCTTCAAATGGCGCTGTTGGTCTCTACCATATTGATGGAATCACTCCTGAAGCAAAAGAACTCGGAACAAAGCTTATCAAAGACACCGCTAAGGAATATGTTATCGACGATGAGGAACTTGAAAGAGTTTATAAAGCATATCCAATTATGTGGAAGAAACCTGATTCAAAGGTTCATCGTTGTTTCATTGGCTGCCCTCACTTAACTCTCAAGCAATTAGAGACGTGGGCCGATGATATTGTTGATGGTCTTAAAGCCAGTGGCAAAAAGAAACTTGTAATCGATACTGTCTTAACTGCTTCTCCTGCCGTTATTAAAGAATTCCAAAAAGAAGAGAAATACAAAAAGTTATTAGAGACAGGTGCTCATGTTTCTTACATTTGCCCGCTTATGTATGCTGATAACCCAATCTCTGGCAAAAAGGTTTTAATGACCAATTCCAATAAATTAAGAACTTATACAAAGGCCCGTTATTTCAAAGACAAAGAAGTGTTAGAGATAATTACAGGCCAAAAGGAGGTCAAATAACATGAAAGAATTCCATGGTCGTGTTATTGCTGCAAGTGCGTGGAAGGGCGAAGCCGTTGTTTCCCATGAAGGTTTCAACACATTAGCCTCTTGCCAAACCAGCGCCTTGCTAGCAACATCAAAAAAGATTGTCGTTTCAGACCAAAACAACAAAGATCTTTATAAGAAAAACATCACAGGCAAAGCTTTATGCATGCCAGAAACCATTGGCTCAACCACCGGTGGCATGGTTATTCAAACGATCGCAGTTAGGAATCTTGCTCCTAAAGCATGGTTATTTTCACATCATATCGATCCGTTAGCTGCATCAGGCATTATTCTCTCAAACGTTTGGAATAATGCTGGACTAATTGCAATTGATGAACTTGGTGATGACTTCTTAGAAGCAGTAAAAACAGGCGATACAATCGAAATCAAAGAAGATGGCACAGTAATTGTTGCTTAATCTCCATTAAATTAAGAAAACCCTAAGCCAAATGGCTTAGGGTTTTTGTTTAAGAAGTTTATAATCCAATGAATGGGAGAATCATTGAAATTGCTGTTGTAGCAGAATCAGATGATGAAGAAGTTGAACTTGATGAGGATGAGGAGTTAATCAACATGACCAAAATAGCCATGAATAAGAAGAGAATTCCAAATCCGAACGTTAACCAAGAAACGACTTTTTCGGAGCCTCTCTCCTTGGTTTTTGCAAAAACGTTCAATCCACCACCAGTGATAGCACCTGAAGCGCCTTCGGATTTACCGCCTTGGAGAAGGGAGAGAACTATAACAATCAATGAAATGATGATGAAGACAATATCGTACCAATGCATAATTTTTATCTACCTAAATAAACATTCTAAAAAAGAACGCTCTATAACTTTATTATAGAAAAGAGATTTTCGCAACGAAAGAATGATTGTTTCATTACTTATTCTCCTTTAAATATTCTTCTTTTAGAAGAAGGAATTCATCCAAAATCTCTTTATGAACATTTTCGCCATACGTTTTTCTGAACTTTGAAACGTTCCATGGCTTTTCTGCAACGTTTCCAATTCCACCTTTATGTGGTTTAATCCACTGGCAATAATGTCTAACAACCGTATCTTCATGGATGAAATGTTGGTCATTGAACCTAGGTGAAAGAACCTTTTTTGTCTTTTTCATTCCACGGTTAAGAGCCGTTTGATCAGGCATAAAATAATGATTGTTAATAACTTTGCGACGAACTAAATCAAAATGATGGTTTTCTCTTAATTTGGTCAAATCCATCAAAAGAACGCCGGAATTGCAATATGTTTTCCCTAGCCAGTGAGAGCCTACCTCATCTTTAACCATGCCAATATCATTGTCCCCTAAATCTGTAGAGAAAACTTTATATATATCATCCATGATCACAAGATCAACATCTAAATAAAGCAGTTTATTCCCAAATTCAGGATGAAAATCAGCTAAAAGTCTTATCATTGAATATGGGGAGAATTTGCCATTAAGGTTAACAGATTTTCCAAAATACTTAAGCACCTCATCGGTTAAATCCATCAAGATTAATTCCACGTTTGGATTATATTTTTTGATTGCCTTGGAAATGAAATCTAACTGTTCTTGGCTAAAGCAATCAAATTGTTTCTTCTTGGATTTAAATTTACCCGTAACAACAAAGGCTTTTAGAGGATGCTTTGTGGTTTTAGCAATTGATAGCAGAGTTATTAGTAAGCCATCAAAGCATTTTTTATCAAGGCAAAATAGTAAATTTATCGTTTCAAGATCATTGTTCATCAAAAATATCCTCTAAAGACTTAATCTTCTTGTCTTTGTATTCTAGATATTCATTTCTTCTATCTAAAAGTATGCCGTCGACTTGAGCGTTTTTAGCGCACTCAACATCTTGTAAGGAATCACCGATGTAAATGCATTCGTCTTTTGAAGGATTTCCTGATAATTCGATTGCTTTCAAAAGAGGGTCAGCAAATGGCTTTGGCTTTGAAACTGTATTACCGCCAACAACGAAATCAAAGAAAACATCAAGATCGTGAGCAAGCAATACTTTATGAATATAATCAGTGTGATTTCCGGAAACGATCGCTACACGTACCCCTTCTTTTTTTAATTTTGTAAGAATGCTTTTCACTTCAGGGAAGAATGTAACCTTAGCAATTTCCTCTTCCTTGAACATCTCAGCATTCATAATTTTATATAGTTCACATATTCTCTTTTCGTCAAGAATATTAAATTTTTCACACATTTGAATAAAAGCCATATGAGTGAGAGCTCTAACATCATCTTCATTCAATGTGATGCCTTCTGTTGCAAAAGCCACCTGGAAGGGTTTGATTAGGGCAGGAAGTGAATCTCCTAATGTTCCATCAAAGTCAAAATAATAATACTTATATTTTTTCATTGGTTTAGTTCTCCTTTTAATTCAAAGATAATGTCTCTAATTTGAGCAGCTCTTTCAAAATCATAGACCTTTGCAGCATCACGCATCTCTTTTTCAAGTTTCTTGATTTGCGCTTCAGAATCCTTCTTAGAAAGTTTCTTTGTGATTGTTTTTGTGATTTTTTCCTCTTCTATTTCGGAATTAGATAGTGGAGGACGTATATCTTTAACGATAGTTTTTGGAGTTATATTATGTTCAGTGTTGTACTTTTCTTGAATCTTTCTTCGACGATTAGTTTCGCTGATACATCCTCTCATTGAGTCAGTGACGTAATCGGCATACATAATAACTTTACCATTGGCATTTCTTGCAGCACGTCCAGTAATTTGTATCAAAGATGTTTTAGAACGTAAGAAACCCTCTTTATCCGCATCAAGAATACAAATAAGCGACACTTCTGGAATATCCAAACCTTCACGAAGAAGATTAATTCCAACGAGAACATCATATTTCCCTTTTCTTAATTGATATATGATTTCTGTTCTTTCGAGCGTTTTTGTTTCATTTTGAAGGTAAGTCACCTTGATTCCTTCGCTTTTAAGATATGCCGTTAAATCTTCAGCCATCTTGATGGTAAGAGTGACAATCATGACGCGTTCATTCTTTTCGATTCTTGTCTTAATCTCCTGCATCATGTCATCAATTTGGCCTAATGGTTTTCTTACTTCAATTATTGGATCAAGCAAACCTGTGGGTCTAATAACTTGTTCAACTACTTCATTGTTTGCTTTATTAAGTTCATATTCGCTAGGGGTGGCGGACGTACACACTACATTCCTTGCCATCAAATTTTCAAATTCAGAGAAATTCAAAGGCCTATTATCTAAAGCGGATGGCAAACGGAATCCATATTCAACCAAAGTTTCCTTTCTTGAACGGTCCCCAAAATACATCCCTCTGACCTGTGAGAATGTGACATGTGACTCATCAACCAAAAGAAGATAATCTTCAGGGAAATAATCCATTAAGCAAAAAGGTCTTTCTCCTTCCTTTCTGCCATCAATATGACTTGAATAGTTTTCTATACCAGGGCAACGGCCAAATTCTTGCATGGATTCAATATCTTGCCTTGTCCTCATCTCAAGACGTTCTGCTTCAAGAAGCTTTCCTTCACTTTTGAAATAGGCGAGGCGTTCTTCTAATTCTTTGGATATCGTCTCGCATGCAGCATTGATTTTATTTCTTGATGAAGCATGGTCGTAAGCTGGATATATGGGATACGTGTGGTAATGTTTGTGGGTTTCGCCACTCATTTTATCCACTTCGGAAATACTTTCGACCTCATCTCCGAAACAATCAATTCTAATGAAATAATCACTAGGCGTCATGGGGCAAATGTCAATGACATCACCATGCACTCTAAAATTACCCGGGGTCAAATCAAAATTATTTCTTGTATATTGAGAATCAATCAATTTAGTAAAGAATTTGCTTCGATCTAGCGTTTCTCCAACACGAACTTCAAAAACAAGTCCTGAATATTCTTCAGGGTCGCTTAAACCATATATGGCCGCCACGGAAGCAACAACAATCGTATCTCTTCTTTCGAGAATCGAATTAACGGCACTTGTTCTTAATTGTTCAATTTCATCATTCATCATTGCATCTTTAGCAATGTATGTGTCTGTTTTAGGAACGTATGCTTCAGGCTGGTAAAAATCAAAGTTTGAAACAAAATACTCAACTCTGTTTTCAGGAAAGAGTTCTTTGAATTCTCCATATAATTGGGAAGCTAGAGTTTTGTTATGAACTAAAACAAGAGTTGGCCTATTCAATGCAGCGATGATGTTGGCATCAGTAAAGGTTTTGCCAGTGCCTGTTGCGCCTTTAATAACTTGAAAATGTTTTCCTTCTTCAATGCCTTTAAGGACTTCTTTAATAGCATTTGGTTGATCCCCTGTGGGCTTAAAAGGGGAGACTAGTTTAAATGGATGAGATGCATCACTCATCTTTTTTCTTCTCCTTTTTCTTTTTTCTCATAGAAAGCGGGAGGAAACCTTCGCCATTTATTGTATTAGCTTTGGAAAAGGAAACGAATGCATTTGGGTCAACTTCCGCGATCTTATGTTCCAAATCAATTTGTTCTGATTTGTTGATAATGACACGAAGAAGTTTTCTTTGCTTGCCAGTATAACCGCCAATTGCGTCAATAAGAGTTACAGAATGTTCTAAATCTTTAATAACAAAATCAGCAATCTCTTGATAACGGTCTGAAATGACGTCGCAAATAACAAAGCGATCAGCGTTGATATAAACATATTGAATAGCTATTGAACATACTAATGATGAAAGGATGCCGCCTAGGCAGCAGATGCCAATGCTTGGTTGATTAAGTCTCAATAATGTGGCCAAAAGGATCAAGGTTGCATCAATAAGAAAACTTGATACGTCTTCTTTGATACTAGTAAACTTTGCCAAGATACTTGAAAGGATAGCGAAACCGCCAGTTGAAGCATGGCCAAGGAAAGCTAAGCCAACCGCTGCACCATCAAGAATGCCACCTAAGATTGCACAGATGATAAGATTAGAAATATCAGATCCAGAGAGTGCGTATGTGCTTAAAGTAACTCCTTCAGGTGGATACAAACCGCTAAGTCCCAAATGGGTTCCAATATCCAATCGATAGAACAAAGCGTAGAAAGCAGGATAAGCAATCATGGCTACTGCCGTTTTAATTGAAAACTTCTTTCCTAGCAAAGCGAGGCCTACAAACCATAAAGCAACCTGAACCACTGCAACAACGATATCACGAATGCCAAAACCCAAAATAGGTTCGACAAATGTATCAACCATAATGCCGACAGAAGAAACGCCACCTGAAACGATATCCCATTTATTTAGAAAAACGGCATCGCCGAAAGCAAAAAGGATGCAGCCAAGAATTACAAGCGCAAAATCTTTAACTTTCTTATAGGTTTCAGAACGAACGACTTGTTTAATTTTGCCTGCCATATTCTTTTATCCTTTCTTGCCTTCTCTCGAAAGCATTTCTAAGTAAGCTGATAAGAAATCATCTATTTCGCCATCCATGACCCCTGATACATCAGCCGTTTGGAAATCTGTACGATGATCTTTGACCATGGTGTATGGACAAAATACGTAAGAGCGTATTTGTGAACCCCATTCAATATTTTTTTGTTCACCGACGATGGATTTCATTTTAGCATCACGTTCCTCTAATTTACGTTGCATAAGTTTATCAGCAAGCATTTCCATACACGTCTGTTTGTTGAATAGTTGAGAACGTTCAATTTCACATGAAACAACGATTCCAGTTGGAATGTGGGTAATTCTTACAGCAGAAGAAACTTTATTAACGTTTTGTCCACCTGCACCGCCCGAGCGGAAAGTGTCAACACGTAAATCTTTAGGATCAATAACGACATCTGCTACTTTGCCAAATTCAGGAACGACATTGACAGATGCAAACGATGTATGTCTTCTAGCATTTGCATCAAATGGAGAGATACGAACTAAACGATGAACGCCTTTTTCTCCTTTAAGAAGGCCGTAGGCATTCTTGCCAGACACTTTGACCATGCATGACTTCATGCCAGCTTCTTCACCATTTTCATATGAGTACACTTGCCATTTGAAATGATGTTTTTCAGCCCATCGACCATACATTCTAAAAAGCATATCAGCCCAATCTTGAGCTTCAGTTCCACCTGCGCCAGGATGAATTTCAATTGTTGCATTCAAAGAATCGTATTCTCCAGTAAAGAGAAGATCATTTCTTAATTCATGAATCTTCTTTTTCAAGGATGTAACAGTTTCTTCAATGAGTTCTCTCATCTCTTCCGAATCTGCATCAGGATCGTTCAAAAGTTCAAAAACCCCATCAAAATCCCCTTGGATTTGGTTATACGTATCATATTTATATTTTGCATCATTGAGTTTATTAACAACTTCTAAAGCGCTTTTTTGGTCATTCCAAAAATCCTCTTTATTTTGTTCTTCACTCAAAGAAGTTATTTCATCTTTCAGCTTTGCGAGGTCAAAGAGAACCACCGAGCTGCGAGACGAGTTTCCCAATCTCTTGGGCTTCTTGTTTTAATTCGACTAGCTCTTTCATATATTCCTTTATATTAATATTGATTATTTTTTGCTTGCTTCAAGGGCAGCGACTGCATCGTTATAAGCTTGGATGACTTTAGCATACGCTTCATCACCAATGAGGTCACGATTAGCACGACGTAAATTGCCTTCAGCAAGTTTTACCTTTTGTTCTAAGGTCATATCATCCGTTGGTTCTGGAAGAGGATCAGGTCTAGTAAGATGTGGGACAATTGGTTCACCTTCATCTTCTACTTTAGAGTCAGCGACCGGTGTAGCTGGCGCTTCAGTTTTATTCTCTTCTTTGGCTTCAACGGGTTTTTCGCTTGCATTGGCAGGTTTTGCAACGACAATTTTTTCTGATTTTATTGCTCCAATTGCCGTTCCTTGTGCCTTAGGTTGTTCGTTATTGTCGATTGCATCTTGGCTTGGTTGAGGAGCTGGTGCTTTCTTTTGTAAGCGAACATTCATTAAGTTAAATGTGGTATCGACAGCCGCTTTTTCATTCATTTCAGCGAATAGGTCATATCCTTCATTAACATAATCTTGCAAAGGATTCTTTTGAGCATAACTTCTAAGATTGATACCATCACGTAAATGAGACATTGTATCAATGTGTCCTTGCCAATTGCGGTCAATGACTCTTAATGAAATATTACGTTCAATGTTATCTGCATCTTGAGCAGGCCATGTCTTGCGTTTCTCCAAATACGATGCATATAAGATATCGCCTAAATCTTCGCCCGCTTCATCAATTGGGGCGCCATCATATGCAGATGCGGTAATTGAACCGGCTGGTAAGAATTGAGGTTCGACAAGACGTTTCAAGGCTTCACCAGAAACTATATCTAAGTTGGCGTTCTTATCGATTGCTTGTTTGCAAAGGTATAAGCCTGTCGTTTTGAAGAAATCATGAATTAAATCAACGATATCATCAGCCATGAGTATTGCATCACGTTTCTTATAGATAATATCTCTTTGCTTTGCCAAAACATCATCATAGTCCTTTAAGTTTTTACGAATATCGAAGTTTTTGCCTTCAATTTGTTTTTGAGCATTTGTAACAGCGCTCGTTAACAATCTTGATTCGATTGGTTCACCATCTGCACTCTTTTGGAATTGCTCACGAAGATTGTCTGGAGCAAAACGTCTTAAAAGTTCATCATCAAATGAAATGAAGAAACGTGTAAATCCTGGGTCACCTTGACGTCCAGCACGTCCACGCAACTGGTTATCGATACGACGGGATTCATGACGTTCGGTGCCAAAGACACAAAGACCGCCCATTTTCTTAACTTCATCAGTTAATTTAATATCGGTACCACGACCTGCCATGTTTGTAGCAAGCGTAACTGCGCCTTTTTCACCAGCGTGAGTGATAATTTCAGCTTCACGAGCTTGGTTTTTAGCATTTAAGACTTCATGTGGTATTCCTGCCTTCGTTAATAAAGCGGAAATTTCCTCGTTGGATTCAACGGATACTGTGCCAATAAGAACTGGCTGTCCTTTTTCGTGTCTTTCTTTAACAGCTTTAACCAACGCTTCAAGTTTTTCTTTATGAGTTCCGAAAATGTAATCGGAAGCATCAATACGTTGAATAGGTCTGTTTGTAGGAATGACAACAACCTTCATGTTATAGATTGTTTGGAATTCCTCTTCTTCTGTTTTTGCAGTACCAGTCATACCGGAGAGTTTTTCGTATAAACGGAAGAAATTCTGGTATGTGATGGTTGCCATAACGACAGTCTCTTGTTTGATTTCGACGCCCTCTTTGGCTTGAATGGCTTGTTGGAGACCATCATTATATTCTCTACCAGGCATTACACGGCCAGTAAATTGGTCGATTAATTGAATTTGGCGATCTGCATCAACCATGTACTCAACGTCACGAGCCATGATGTAGTTAGCTTTTAAAGCTTGGTGAATTCTATGAACAAGATCTTGGTATTCCGGATCATAAAGATTGCGGATGCCAAACATTTTTTCGGCTTTGTTGTTTCCTTCATCAGTTAAGGAGCATGTCTTGTCTTTGATATCAATGGTAAAATCAACATCTTTTTTAAGAACTTTGACAAAGCGGTCGGCAACTTGATATTGAGATGCGGCTGTACGTGTTCCGCCGGAAATGATTAATGGTGTTCTTGATTCATCAACTAAGACGGAGTCAGCTTCATCGACTACGCAGAAATATAAGCCGCGTAGTACACGGCCAGAAAGGTCAGGGGCCATATTATCACGAAGATAGTCGAAACCTAATTCAGAGTTAGTTGTATAGGTGATATCACATGCATATGCTTCACGTTTTTCGGCAGGGGATTTAGATGCTAAATTAACGCCGACTGTTAAGCCTAAGAAACGATAGATTTGTCCCATCCATTCTGCGTCACGAGCTGCAAGGTATTCGTTAACAGTGATGACGTGAACGCCTTTTCCGGTTAGGGCATTTAAATAGACGGCCATGGTTTCAGTTAAGGTCTTACCTTCACCGGTTTTCATTTCAGCAATGTCGCCATTGTTTAAAACTAAAGAACCAATAATCTGAACTTGGAATGGTTTTTGTTTTAAAACACGCCACCCAGCTTCACGAGCGACAGCATATGCTTCATATTTAATTGATTCTAATGGAGCGCCATTCTTCAATTTTTCTTTGAACTCGACAGTTTTCGCACGAAGTTCATCATCTGTGAGTTTGCTCATAGTCTCGTCATAGGCGAGGACTTGTTCCGATTCACGATAGTACTTGTTTAATTCTCTTTTTTCGAGATGGAATATTTTTTCAATTATGTTAGCCACAGTAATCTCCTAAAAAACTTCTTTGAGATTTTATCATTACCATTAATGGTAATCAACGAAACCATTCAATGTTTTTCATTCTTTGGTGTTTTTGTACGGCATACAGACAGTATTTTTACTTTCTTAGCACCATGACTTTTTATAAGCTCACAACAGGCTTTAGCCGTAGCGCCAGTTGTAATCAAATCATCGACAAAAAGGATGTTTTTTCCTTTAACATCAATTTCATCATTCCAAGATAAATGTTCATTTATTTTTTGCCTTTGGAAATAATTGAGATCAGCCTGCTTAACGTTATCTATTTTAATAATCGCTTTTAAATACCCCTTTCCGATGCCTTTAAATATCTCTTCAACATGGTTAAAACCACGTTCGACATTTTTCTTATCATAAGATGGTGCAGGCACTAGGTAATAATGTCTGAAAATCATTTGATAATATTTCTTTTGGTTGACTAGAAATACATTTGCTAGTTCAATATCAAAACAGCCTTTGAATTGGTATATCATCGTTTTGAGTTTCTCGTTGTAATAATAACAACTGATTGCAGGGAATTCTCCTAGTTTGAATTTCATCAGTTTCGGACCCATTTCCAAAAAACATTCATGACATAAATGGGTTTCTTCATTAATTAAAGATGCTAAAGAATTTGATGGGTTCTCCTTGAAACAAACCTTACAAAAAGGTATTGCAAAATTTAATTTCATCTATTGCCCTCCTAATGCTTAGTGTTTCTACTTCAGCAAGAAAAATAACATCTCCTTTGGGTGCATCCATCTTTCTCCCGACACGACCAGCTATTTGAATGAGGGTAGCAGAGTTATATATGCTCTCTTCATCGGCTTCAAGAACAATTACTTGGAGATTTTTGAATGTAACGCCTCTTTCTAAAACTGAAGTTGTAACAAGGTAAGAATACTTATTATTTTTAAAATTCCCTATTATTTCCCCTCTATTTTCTCTTTTTGAATGTACATATTCACCTCCTTTTACAAACCTTGATAACTTGAAATATATGGTTTCACACAATTCAATTGTTGGGGCAAATATGAATACAGGCTTATTTTCTTTCTTGTACTTCTTCAACTTATATAGCACATAAAAGAGCATTAAAAATTTTGGTATAATTTTACATACGGGAACCGGTATTTCTTTTTTATGAAAACGAGTGCGTAATTCTAATATGGCATGGCCCTCTTTTTTAAATTCATCAAGAACCGTATCGGATGGGGTCGCACTCATTAATAAGACATTTCCTCTGACCGATCTTTTATACATGGCAATAAGCACTTCATTGTCTTTAAATGGAAATGCATCAATTTCATCCATTATAAGCAAATCGAAATAATCCTTATATCTATATAATTGATGGGTCGTAAGAATAATAATATCGCCTTGTAAATTATTTGTATGTTGACCATAAACTGCAACTATTTTATTTTTGGGAAACGCATCCTTTATTCGCCAATATAATTCAATGACAACATCACGTCTTGGTAAAGCGAATCCAACAGTTAATCCGCTATATATCGCATAGGATATCAAAGCATAGGAGATTTCAGTTTTACCAGCCCCGCATACCGCATATACAAGTGTGTCTATGCCTTTTTTATAATTTGAAACAATTTTTTCACTAAGCTTTGCCTGCTCTTGGGACAAGGAATAATGTAAATTTAAGGGAGCCTCCTTTGGAGAAGGCTTTTCATATTTCACCTCTTTGCCTTTAAAAGTGATGCATTTCCGGCAATACTTTCTTCCATTAAGTATTCCCACATACCTTTCATCATCATTCCCGCACCTTTCGCAAACAAAACTCATATAAAAAGCCTCCTTCACTTATATAAAGGGGGCGTTTTTAAATTTGGGACAAAAATTTTTACTTTCCAGTTGTTCTTGCTAGATAATCTAACGCTTTTTCTTCATCGATTACTGTAATTCCAAGTTCGTTAGCTTTATCAAGTTTTGAACCAGCACCAGGTCCAGCAATGACCAAGTCAGTCTTCTTTGATACTGAACCAGAGCATTTTGCTCCAATGCCTTCAAGGATCTCCGTCATCTCTTGTCTTGAATAACGCACTAACGTACCAGTTAAAACAATTGTTTTTCCATAGAAATAAGAATTGATATCAATTGTATCAGTTCCTAAATATTCAAAATTGAGATGTTCTTGTCTTAGAAGTTCAATCTCCTGCTTATTCTTTTCGTCCATAAAGAATTCGACAACAGATTTTGATGCGACAGGACCAACATCGGGTATCTTAAGCAGTTCTTCCTCGCTTACTTTAGACAATTCGTCAAGGCTCTTATAGCGTTTGGCCAAAACCTTAGCCATTTTTTCACCAACTTCTTTGATTCCTAAGCCAAATAAAAGTCTTTCTAGAGATTGTTTCTTAGAGGCTTCAATGGCGTCAAGCAAGGAATTCATGGATTTGTCTGACCAACCATCCAACGCTTTTATTTCAGAAGCGTGATCGCTTATATGATAAATATCAGGTATATCTTTAATGAAGCCTTCAGCAAAGAATTCTTCAACAACACTTGTGCCCATGCCATCAATATCCATAGCATTACGGGACGCAAAATGAATCATCTTCTCAATTTTTCTCGAATCACATTCAGCATTTAAGCAATAATGCATGTTTTTAACTTTCGAAAGCTTATGGCCGCACACTGGACATGTCTCAGGCATAATCCATTCTTTTTGCGTTCCATCACGTTTAGCAATGATAGGGCCTGTTACTTCAGGTATAACATCAGCAGCTTTATGAAGAGCGACGATATCCCCAATCATTAAGCCTTTTTCTTTAATGAAGTCTTCATTGTTAAGAGTTGCCCTTTGAACGGTTGAACCCGCTACACGAACTGGAGAAAGGATAGCGTTAGGCGTTACTCTACCAGTACGTCCGATAGTAATAACAATATCGAGTAATTTGGTAGTTACTTCTTCTGGAGGGAATTTATAAGCGATAGCCCATTTAGGCACCTTAGCAGTATATCCAAGGGTATCATAGTCGTTTAAATTATTGACCTTAAAAACAATTCCGTCGATATCGTATGGCAATGAATCACGTTTTTTGGCCATTTCTTCAACGTATGCGACTAGTTCATCAGCACCATGCAAAATTCTTCTTTCCTTATTTGTTCTAAAACCAAGTTCATCAAGATAATCAAGAGCGTTTGAGTGAACACGTACATCAAGTTCTCTTGCGTTGACAAGGTAATACCAAAAGCCTTCAAGTTTTCTTGAAGCGGCAACTTTAGGATCAAGGTTGCGAATAGAGCCAGCTGCAGCATTACGGCAATTTGCAAATTCAGGTTCACCATTTAAACGTCTTTGAATGTTAGCAAGTTCCAAAGATGCCTTAGGCATATAAACTTCACCTCGGACCTCAAATGGTCTTAGCTCTTTTACGTGCATAGGTATCGATTGAATTGTGATAACATTGGCAGTAACGTCTTCCCCTTGAACGCCATCTCCTCTAGTTACAGCATACTGGAATTCACCATTTTCATAAATGAGGGACATTCCTAAGCCATCGATTTTTAATTCGCCAACATATTCGACTTCGTTTTTCCCTAAAGCAGCTCTGATCTTCTTATCCCAATCTCTTATTTCGTCTTCATTGAAGATATCAGCAAGAGAAAGCATGAGCCTTTTGTGGGGGATTTTTTTAAATTCAGATTGAATTTGGCCACCAACTCTTTGCGTTGGAGAGTTCTTCTTCCTAAGATCCGGAAACTCTTCTTCAAGCTTTTGAAGCTCTTCCATCAAACGATCAAATTCTTGATCGGAAACGCTCGATTGATTGAGAACGTAATATTCGTAATTGTATTTTTCCAAAAGAGTTGTTAGCTCTTTGACACGTGATTCCGCTTCGATAAATGTCATGCATCTCCTCCAACAGATTTAACTCTTGATAGCATTGGATGCTTGCCAAGCAACGTTTTCTTTCCTAAAGGGCCAAAATCGATAACAATAATGCTTCCATCGATTATAGAAACGACTGTCCCATCGCCAAATTTTTCATGATGGGCAATATCGCCAACACGCCAATTTTCAATTCCATTGCTTGTCGGTTTTGGTGGAACTTTATTGATGGTCGTCGTTTTAGGCCTTCTATAACCAGGGTCAAATTCATCATGTGATTCATCAGGGAAATATCCATCATCCCAGCCACCACGACGCGGTGTCTTTTGAAATCTCGAAGTAGATGAATCAGAGAAATAAGCACCACCACGATTAAGTTCCAACCCAGCTTCTTTGAAGTATATTGAAGGTTGTGACGTGGAATCAGTGACATATGAGTAGCCACTGTTGCAAGAGCAGAATAGGCGTTTCTTGGCTCTTGTTATAGCAACATAAGCAAGTCTTCTTTCTTCTTCATCACCATCTCTATCCGTTTCAGCAAGGCTTCTTTGCGAAGGGAAGGCGCCATCATTCATGGAAATAATGAAAACATTATCAAATTCAAGGCCTTTAGCGACGTGAATGGTCATAAGAGAAACATAATTTCCACCATTGATGTCATCTTGAGAAGATAACAAGGATACGTTTTGAAGATATTCAGCAAAAGTCGATTCGGAATTGTTGGATATGAAATGATTGATATCATCAAAGAGAGCATTGACGTTGCCAATTCTGTCCTCATCAGGCTCTTCATTCTCTTTCAAATATTCATAATAGCCAATGTTCGTTACAAAATCTTTCAAGACCGCCGAATAAACTTCAAGATTATCGTTAAGTTTCTTTTTCGTCTCTTCCATCTTATCAATCAAAGAGCAAAGAGAATTAATAGCCCTAGAAGGCACTTCGGTATCTCCGCCATTGTCTCTAAGATGCTTGATGTAATTATATTCAGACATACCAATATTGGTGGCTTCATTACGTATTCTTTCGACAGACGTATCCCCTATTTTTCTTTTTGGAACGTTAACGATTCTTTCAAATGCAACATTATCTAGAGGGTTCAATAAAAGATTGAAATAAGCCAAAAGGTCTTTGACTTCCATTCTTTCGTAGAATCTGACTCCACCGAAAATCTTATATGGAATTCCACGATCTTTTAGTGCGGATTCAAATGGTCTAGTCATATATGAAGAACGGTAAAGAATGGCGATATTGTCATACGTGGGTTCGTTATTTTCATTTTTATTGTCGTGTGCTAAACCAGTTATTTTTCTAGCAACCCAATCCGCTTCATCAGCGCTTGATGGGGCCATAAAGGTTGTAATCTTTTCCCCTTCAGCACCATTGGTAAATAAATCTTTGGCGACACGTTTCTTATTCTTCATGATAAGTTTGTTTGCAGCGCCCAAGATCGTTTTTGTAGAACGATAATTTTCGTTAAGAATGATCGTCTCGGAGTCAGGGAAATATCTATCAAAGTTTAAAATGATTCCCTGATTGGCCCCGCGCCATGTATAAATCGTCTGATCCGGGTCGCCAACGACATAAACGGATGTACTTGGAACAGTTAAAAGTTTGAGCAATTTATACTGAACATCGTTTGTGTCCTGGAATTCATCGACCAAAATGTGTTGAAACTTTCTTGACCATTTAGAACGAATCATTTCATTTGTTTCAAGAACTTCAATTGTCTTTGAAAGAAGGTCATCAAAATCCAGTGCAAAAGCATCGGTTTTTCTCTTCTCATAATTGAGATAGATTTTTAAACATTCTTTTTCATCTTTGAAGACTTCTGTTGAAATGGTAATTTCTTCGGGATAAATACCTCTAGCTTTCTTACTCCTGATATAACGGGTCGCCTCTTTTACAATTTCATCGCCTTTCTTGTAGCCAAGTTCAGCAGCGCAATTGCGAATGAGTTTGCTTTGATCATCTTCATCATAAATTGTGTATGATTGAGGGTATCCGATTGCTTCGTGCTCAATGCGTAAGAACCTCGAGCAAAGAGCGTGGAAGGTTGAAATATGTAACATTGGGTGAATATTCAAAGATTCCTCAACAAGTTTTGAGGCTCTTTCGTTCATTTCTTTTGCGACCTTATTTGTAAAGGAGATAGCTAAGATTCTGGATGGATCAACATTCATCTCAGAAATAAGATAGGCGATACGATATGTAAGAACTCTGGTTTTTCCCGAACCAGCGCCCGCAATTATTCTCACATATTGGGAAGTAGTAGATACCGCTTCATACTGTTTGTCATTTAAAAGTGCTTGGTAATTCATAATATTTTAACTGAAGTTAATTCTACTATTTTTTACTACTTTCTTCCATATATTAGAGATGGTAAAAAAGTAAAAAATCATACAGTGTATTATTTCTTTATTTTGGCTGATTTTTTCTAGATAATATATGCAAGATGACATTTTTTAGAAAGAGAGTAAAACCAACAGAGAATATAGCCTTCATGGGAATTTCTGCAGGAATTGTTGTGGCTATTTCTTTATTATCAACTTTTGTCCCCCTCTCATCTTTGTTCGTGATTTTATTCTTACCATTAGTATGTGCGTTAACAACATATTATTGTGAAGATAAGTATCTGCCTTTCTATATTGTTGGAACGATTGCAGTCTCTTTAATAACAACCGTTTACGATATTTCCGTTACCTTATTTGATGTAACGCCTGCCATTGTTATCGGTTCTTTCTTTGGCTTTTTTCTAAAGAAGAATATCCCAAATGTCCTCTCAATTTTCTTTTTGTCCTTGATCAAAGTTGGACTAAATTATCTTATGATCCTTTTACTGAAAGGTATATATAGCGTTGACATAATCGAAACATTTATCCACCTATTTAAGTTAGAAAATAAAACAATCATCTATCAACTTGTTCCCACTTTAATATTCGCATACGCTTTGATTCAAGTCGGCCTTTCGTTCGTTGTTATTTCTTTTACTACAACCGACTTAATAGCGGCTAAAACAAACAACAACTTAAATGCTTTTATCTCCATTGCTGCTTTAGTGATTTTAAGTACAGCTTTCGGCATGGGTTTTTGTTTATCTTGGCTGTCCTATTTGCTCGCCGCAATAGGAATATATTTATCTTTAGCAAGTTCAAAAAACATTTTCAGAAAGAACCCTTGGTGGTTTTTTCTCATCCTTGCTATTCTATTAATTGCCTCGTTTTATCTATCGGCCTTCTTCTATGATAAATTAGATAAAAGGGTGGCCCCTTTATTATTTTTAACGTTTTTTGCATCCGTTTCTTTATGTAGTTGCATTTCAAGTTTATTATTTAAGGAGCAGAAAGGAGAAAAGGTATGAAACAAGCACTCAAAAACTTTGGTCTTGGATTAGTTTATTTCTTTTTATTGCCTATTTTCCTTGTACTTGCAACTTTGGTCGGAGTTTATGCATTAGGGGTAATAATCTATAACGTTATCAAAGGCTTGATTCGTTTCTTCAAAGGTGACAAGTTCTTTGAACCGTTACCAGAAGATCTTAAAGTCAAAGATCTTAAGGATAGACAAGCCGAATTAGCCATTCAGCAAAACCAGCCTCAAGAACAGCCAGCTCAGCCTGACAATCGTGTTTACATTCAGCAAAACTACTATCAGCAACCTCAATCAAATCCTCAACCTCAGCCACAGCCTCAGCAAACGTACGTTCAGCAGCCTAATGTTCCGCCATATCAGCAACAGCCATATCAAAATTCGATAAATCAACAGCCGAATTATTACAATCAAATACCGAATACTCAGCCTTCACCTGCGCCAATCGCGCAGAATCCAGCACCAGCAGCCCCAACTTCTGGAGAGATTCCTACGCAAAACGAGTTACATGAAGTCCATAAATTCATCGATATATCAAATGATGATCAAGGAGGAGACAATTTATGAAAACTCTAATAGATTTTTCTTTAAATGAGTCAGATAAAAGATTACTTATCGTTCTCCTTGTGATAATGATATTCCTATTCATTATTGTCGGTTTAATTGGCGCCTTAATTCGTTTTGTGACCATAAGGTTTGGAAAAAGAATGGATTATGAAGTTCATGAAGCAGTCGTTCTTCGTGTAATAACAACTCCTGAACAACTTAAAAAATATGGTGGGATCAAAAATAATAGATATTTAGTTAGAATGTCAATTCCACCATTTGTTCTTGCCTTTCTTTCTTTAATTGTATGGATACTGTATTCAACAATTTATGGAGTCTGGGCAAGAAATTACTTTGGTGAATTTTCCACATTACTTTTCAACTTTGATTGGTCAAATCCTAATAATTTCGTTAATTTCTGGGGTTTAACATTACTCGCCAAGTGGCCTGATTTACTAAGCTCTCCAACATGGAATAACGCTTATTGGGGTTCTTATTTACTTGTTCCATTGTGGTTAGCCTCAATTGTTTGGTATATCGTTGTTATTCAAGCATATCTCGCAAGAAAGGCTAGATTAAACAAGTTATCTCATTCAATATTTGAAAAGAGTTTGGATGATTTCAACTTCTTTGATGATATTAAGACTGGTCAAGCAAATACCCCTACAAATTCCACTCAAAATTCAAATAATCATTAGTAAAACCCCTTTGTTTTATGAAAAACCCTCATCGTTTGATGAGGGTTATTTTTAGAAAAATAAGCTTATAATCTCAAATAGAAGGAAAGCCAATAAAGCTGCATCAATTCCTAATATCGCGAAGAAGATTCTTTTACGAGAAAGGTTCTTTTTCTCGATGGTTTGAGGATCAGCAGGATTCGTTTCGTTAGCTTGAGTATCAATTGCTTGAGGATTTTGATATTGAGTATTTTGTTCCATAGGCGATTAATATTTCAAAGCGGAAGATGTTCTTGGATATGGTTCGGTGTCGCGAATGTTGGCAATTCCGGTGATATACATAAGCAATCTATCAAAGCCAATTCCGAAACCTGAATGAACGCAACCGCCGTATTTACGGAGATTGAGATACCATTCAAGGCCTTGCGTGTTGCCAAGTTTGTCCATCTTTGCTTTGAGGATGTCGTAACGTTCTTCTCTTTGAGAACCGCCAACGATTTCTCCCTCTCCTGGAACAAGAAGATCAACAGCCGCAACGGTTTTTCCATCATCATTTTCTCTCATATAGAAAGATTTGATTTCTTTTGGATAATTGATTAAGAATGTAGGGCCTTTAACGTATTGTTCTGTGAGATAACGTTCATGCTCACTTTGTAAATCCATTCCCCATTCAATGTTATTGTTTTCGAATTTGTGTCCATTCTTAACAGCATCTTGGAGAATTTTAATTCCTTCTGTGTATTCCATCTTCGTGAATGGGGTATCAAGAACCTTTTGAAGTTTTTCTTTTGTGCCTGGAGCAATCCATTTTTCAAAGAAATCCATTTCATCAGGGCATTTATCCATTACCCATTTAATTAAGAATTTGATGCAGCTTTCAATGCAATCCATATCATCATTTAAATCTGCAAATGCCAATTCAGGTTCAATCATCCAGAATTCAGAAGCGTGGCGTGGAGTGTTACTCTTTTCAGCTCTAAATGTTGGGCCAAAGGTATAAACATCCTTAAAAGCTAAAGCAAAAGCTTCAACGTGTAATTGTCCTGAAACAGTCAAAGACGCTTTTCTTCCGAAGAAGTCATTAATCGGATCTTCTTTAGAATCGGTGATGATGGAGAATACGGATCCAGCTCCTTCTGCATCGTTTGCGGTGATTTCTGGAGTATGAACATAAACAAAACCATTATCTTGGAAGAATGTATGGACGCCCATTGCTAAAACGGAACGAACTCTGAATAAAGCATCAAATGTATTCGTTCTTGGACGAAGATAGGCAATATCACGTAAGAACTCGAATGATGTCTTCTTCTTTTGAAGAGGGTAATCATCAGCGACATCACCCAAAAGGGTGGCAGACGTAGCGTGAATTTCGAATGGTTGTTTCATCTCAGGAGTTAAAACAACTTCACCAGTGATTTCAATTGCTGAACCCATCTTGTAATGGGAAACTTCATCAAAGAATGGTTTATCAGCATCATATACGACTTGAACATTTTTAAAACACGTTCCATCATGCAATGCAATAAAACCAACTTTACCGGAATTACGATTATTTCTAACCCATCCATCGATGGTAATGGTGCCTAGTTTTCCTAGGGTTTCTGGTTCGAGTGCGTAAAGTTCTTTAACGCTTAATGTTTTTTCTTTCATTTGTAACTCCTTTTTATATATTTTATTCAAATTTACGGAAATCGGAAATCTTCCAGTTTGGATCAACGCCTAACGTTAATGGAGCAAATACGTTCTCCTTATATAAACGTTCAGCAACTTTTGCAATCATGGCTGCGTTATCAGTCGTGCACCATAGTGGTGGGATAATTAAATCAATACCTGTCCCCTCTAAACGATTCTTCATTTGTTCTCTAAGGTATGAATTGGCAGATACTCCACCAGCCAAAACGACCTGTGCGACATGATAGTTCCTTGCGGCTCTTGTTGCACGATCAATTATCATTCCGATTGCAACATCCTGGAATGATTTAGCCATATCATCAATATTAAGAGTCTCACCCTTTTGCTCTAAGTTATGAGCTAAATTAATAACTGATGTTTTTAAACCTGAATAAGAGAAATCATAACCATCTTTACCAAGCAATGGTTCAGGAAGATTGTATGTATGTTTGCCTTTTTTGGCATGCTGATCTATAGGCAGACCGCCTGGATAAGGCAAGCCCAATACACGAGCAACCTTGTCATAACATTCACCAACGGCATCGTCTTTAGTTTCTCCAATGATTTCGAAATTAAGATGGTCTTTCATCAAAACAAGCTCTGTATTTCCGCCAGAGACAACAACGCAAAGAAGAGGAAATTTAAATTCGCCAACATATTCATTTGCGTATATGTGTCCAGCCAAATGATGTACAGGTATTAATGGTTTCTTATATAGCATGGCTAAAGTTTTGGCTGCTTGGAGGCCAACATGAAGGCAGCCAATAAGGCCCGGTCCTCTAGTTACTGCAAATGCATCCATGTCTTCGAACCTAAGCCCAGATTGTTCTAAAGCTTCTTTAAGGCAAACGTCAATGTTTTCGGTATGAAGTCTTGAGGCAACCTCAGGCATAACTCCACCATATTTGACATGAACTGCCACTTGGGAGGAAACAACGTTTGCCAATAATTTGCCATCTTCAGTAATGGCAACAGCTGTTTCGTCACAGCTTGATTCAATCGCTAATATACGGGTCATAAAACAATGCTCCTAATCATATATAATGCATCTTCGCCATCATCGTAATACTTAGGCTTGATAACAACTTTTTCCCAACCATTTCTGGAATACAGAGATATGGCGTTTTTATTTGACACACGAACTTCTAAAGTGATGAATTCAACAACTTCTCTTTGCTTTTTGCAAACTTCAACCATCTTTTCTAATAGTTTGGAGCCAACGCCATTGTGCCTATATTTCTCATCAACACAAATTCTATCAATCGTTGCTGAATTGAAAGTAATCATAAAATCGATATATCCGACAATATTCTCATTTTCATCAAGCGCAACAAAAACTTTGGCACATGGGTTGCCTTTAAATTGGTAGGCAATTTGGTTCAATGGCCATGGTTTAATGAAGCAAGCTGCTTCAAGCGCGGCGACTTTTTCGATGTCATTCTTTTTGATTGGGCGAATTGTGATATCCATTATAAATCCTTCAAATAAACTGGTTTTGCTGCAAGAACATCAGAACAAAGGTTACGTTCAATGTCTGCATTCATTAAATTTTCTAAGACGTTTACTTTTTCACCTTCTAGGGAAAGATAAGAAACATCTCCACAAACTTTATATTCAGGATGGGCAGCAATATATATTTTAATTTGCTCATTATCCATTATTGTATCGCTTAGAATAACTTCATCCGGGGAATAGACGCCAACATATGAACGTTTACTACGAGCATTCATTAAGCAAATGGAACGCCCTTCTTTTGCTTTGTAAACTTCAAGAGAAGAGACAAGATATAGAGGCTTTTTAATTGCAAAAGCCATTACCTTAGCAACTGTCATAGCAATGCGAACACCAGTGTAAGAGCCCGGGCCTTTCGCAACCACAATTTCATCAATATTATCTTTTGTAAGGCTTAAGTCAGTGAATAACTTATCTATTTCTTGAATGAGGAATTCAGATTGCCTTTGCCAAGCTTCGTACTGGACTTGGCCAATTAAAATATGATCTTTGGCAATTCCAACCGAGAGATTTGTGTTTGATGTATCAATTAATAAACTAATCATGAAAGGCTCCTTTCACGGCATTGATGATTTCTTCAAAATGAGGCGTATTACCTTCTAAGGTTATCATTCGATTATTATCCCCTTGATTTGTTAGGGAAATTGATAAAGCCTCATCGGGCAATAACGGTTCGATATATTGTGGCCATTCAATGAAACATATTCCATCGCCTTCAATATATTCTTCTAAGCCAAGTTCGATGTTTTGGCCTTCGAGACGATAGGCATCAATGTGATATAGCGGGATTTTCCCCTTGAAATAACATTTCATGATGTTGAAAGTTGGCGAAATTACGTCTTCTTCAATATCTAAGGCTTTTGCGACCCCACCAGTTAAAGTGGTTTTCCCTGCTCCAAGATCGCCCTTGAGCAAAATAACATCACCACGCGAAAATAAATTAGCGATAAATGCACCAAATTTTTGTGTTTCTTCTTTTGATTTTGAAATGAAATTGTACTTCATAGGTTAAAAGAGTTCTTTAAAGAACTCCGTAAATTATAGAACGCTTATAAATAACTTACTAGTGAGACTATAAAAAACTAGTGTTTTTCGTATGACTCTCTTGGCAAGAAAGGAATGGTGTCCTTTAAGAATGAGGCGTATATGTCTTCAATCTTTTTATCGTCAAATGGGAAAATTCTCTCTTCCATCATTTTGTGTGTCTTGTCAAATGAATGACGCACAGCTTTGATTAGTTCAGGAGAATATCCATATTCTTTTGCGTTAGATTCAAATTCTAATTCATCTAGGATTTTTATGCTTTTATCTGGATATAGTTTTAAATCTAAATCGTAGTCAATATATCTCAAGAATCCATCATCCATAATTGTTGGTGATGCCATATTTGCGTAATAGCAAATTCCACCAGTTTCTTTAAACATGCAGATGACGTTAAGCCATTCTTTCTTAAAAAGGATGAAAACTGCATTCTCTTTAGTTAGCCATCTTCGACCATCACATTCAGTAATTAATGATGATCTAGAGCATATGATAAAATAGTCATCATTCTCTTCTAAAAGATAACCAGGAGACCATTGTCGGTGCATACTTCCATCATGTTTATAGGCCTGCACCAAGGTCCATTTTTTTAAATCATTTTTCTTATCATTCATAAAAAGCCAAAGTCTATTTCTAAGACCACGATTAAAGTATAAATGTTTTTTAATAATGAGAATATTTATATTTTTAAAATTTGGTCTTTATTAAAAAAGATTGTCTCATGGTGAGACAATCTAATTTGTTATTTATTAACTTCGTGGCGGGAGATTAATGCGTCAACGAGATTAAGTATTTTTTCGATATCACCTTTATTTTGCTTTGTTGGAGCGGGGTTGAATGGTTTTTCAAGAGGCAAAACCATTAAATCATCTTCATATCCAACGGCAAAGAATAATCCTTTGTCATTAATAGCGATGGCCAAATCAATAAAGGTTTTGTTTGTGTCGAATTTAGAAAGAGCATCACGAACCTTTTTGGTTAATAAACTCTTTGCTTTGCCGTTTCCATAAACGACCATTGTCTTGCTGTCTTCAATCAATTTACGGCCTTTTAAAGAATTTGGAGGGAGAGCTCTCTTATTGCCTTTGAAATAAATAAGAAGATCGTCATTGCTGGTAATACCTTCAAATTGAATGAATTTTCCGACGAATAAAGTTTCCAACTGACGATCGCCTTTCTTTTGAGCGGCAGCATCAGATATTAAACCATTGAATCCTTTATAAGAGAATGTCATATAAGCTCTTGATCCAACCTTAGCGACATCTTTATAGATTCCAGAGTCGAGGAAGATGGATTCAGGCAGCTTGTCATCAACCGTTCCTTTAAGATTTTCTATTGATTCAGGGTATACGTATGCACATGTATGATCATAATATTCTTTGAAGTAAATCTTCATTTGAGCGTTGACTTTCTTACGGAAAATCATTGAATAGACAGCTAATCCAATCAATACGACAGCGGTGGCACCAAGCGAAATATACATCGTGATGTTAGAGCCAAGTCCATTGATTGCTGATGGAACAATCCAACCAGCGGCAACAATCGCTAAGCCAACAGCGGTGACTACCCATTTAATGATATTTAGTTTCTTATACACTTTATGGAAGTTCTTTCTTGCTTCCTCAATGGCTTGAAGTTCATCATCTTCATATACATATTCAGTGGAAGCGTTCTTGGCAGCCTTTTCTTTTATTTCAGAGGGTTTATTCTCTTCAACTGCAGGGGTTGAAGTTTCTTCAGGAATTGTTTCTTCTTCCTTTTCTGCATAAAGATTTATTTGTTCTTCAGGTTCTTCTTCTATAACTGGCGCTTCTGCGGGCGTTTCAGGCACTTCAGGCTTTACTTCATCGGCAAAGTCGCTATCTTCTTCTGAAGTTACAACTTCGGCTTCGATAGTTTCTTTTGGAGCTTCAGTCTCAGTTTTTACTTCTTTTTCTTCATTTTCCATTTTGGTCTCCTTTTTAAGTGGACAATGCAATATATCACGAATTGTAAATAAATTAATTATTTATTTTCATTTTATTTGCCAATTAATTTCATCAACACCATTTTTAGCAAGATATTCGTTACACTTGCTAAATAAATGATTGTTGAACCAACCACCTCTATTTGCACTTAATGGGGAAGGGTGATTCGCTTTCAAAATTAAATGCTTTGGATTCGTGATTTTTGATTCGTATTTTTTGGCAAAGCCGCCCCATAACATGTAAACAATCGGTTCGTCTAAGGTTTCAATGTAGACAAGCGTATCATTTATGAACTTCTCATATTCAGGTCGTTGATGTGATAGAGGAATTCCAGCTCTTACGCTTAAATATGCATTAAGAAGCAAAACTCCTTGTTCAGCCCAAGGGGTCAAATCTCCATTTTCAAAGTTCATTTTCACGCCGGTATCGTTTTGTATCTCTTTATAAATATTTACTAGTGATGGCGGTAAATCCATACCTCTTGGAACAGAAAAAGACATCCCCATTGCCTGCCCAGGGTTGTGATATGGATCTTGTCCGATAATTACAACCTTCAAAGTTTTTGGTGAAGTAAACTTAAACGCTTGAAACATCATATCCCTTGGAGGATAAATGACATTGGTTTTATATTCGGCATCTAAAAATGCCTTTAAAGTCCTTGAATATTCTTGCTCTTCAACCTTAGCAAATAATTTTTTCCAATCTTGAATCATACGAAGATATTATAAAGGAAAATATTTTTTACTAAGTAACATATTTAGTTATAAATGAAGGATTCAATGTATTTTTTCAAAAATCATACACAAAACCCACATATTTTTAATTTTTGTCAAGGCAAATTGATTTAATTTATTTAATCGATAATTCGTTAAATTTTTATTCTTAATACTAGTTTGTCTCAATTTGCTCTATAATCTAATCGCTTACTATGTAAGCATGTTTAAAATTCAAAAATAAAAGGAGAAAAGAAAAACATGCCATTTATTGAATCGATCCATGCTCGCCAAATAATTGACTCTCGTGGAAACCCAACAATTGAGGTTGATGTCCTCACAGAAAGCGGCGCTTTCGGAAGAGCTGCTGTTCCTAGCGGTGCCTCCACAGGCGAAAGAGAAGCTCTCGAACTTCGTGACGGCGACAAGAATGCCTTCGGTGGAAAAGGCGTTTTAAAAGCAGTCGAAAATGTTAATAAGATCATCGAACCAGAATTAGTCGGTATGAGCGTCTTGGACCAAGTCGCTATCGACGAAGCAATGATCGCCTTAGACGGAACAACAACGAAGAGCAAACTTGGCGCAAACGCCATGCTCGGTGTTTCCCTTGCCGTTGCCAAAGCTGCTGCTGATTTCGTCGGTCTCCCACTTTATCGTTATATCGGTGGACCAAACGCCAAACAATTACCAGTCCCAATGATGAACGTCATCAATGGTGGTAAACACGCTGATTCCTCTGTTGACTTCCAAGAATACATGATCATGCCAGTTGGTGCAAAATCCCTTTCCCAAGCCATCCAAATGGGTGCTGAAACATTTGCCGCTTTAAGAACAATCTTAAAGAAGAGAGGCGACATCACTGCTGTTGGTGATGAAGGTGGATTTGCTCCTAACGGACTTAAGAGTAACGAAGAACCTCTTGAAGTTTTAGTCGAAGCTATCAAAGCTGCTGGCTATCTCCCAGGCAAAGATATCTGCTTAGGTATGGACCTTGCTTCTTCTGAATTCTACAATGCCGAAGAACACGTCTATGACTTAAAGAGATCCAGTCAAGGTAAGAAGACCTCCGAAGAAATGGTCGCAATGTTAGAAGACTTCGTCGAAAAGTATCCATTAATCACAATCGAAGATGGTCTTAGCGAAAATGACTGGGAAGGTTGGAAACTCCTTACCGAAAAACTCGGAAAGAAAGTTCAACTCGTTGGCGATGATCTCTTTGTTACAAACAAAGTTTATGTCAAGAAAGGTATCGAACTCGGCTGCTCAAACGCTGTCTTAGTCAAAGTTAACCAAATCGGTACATTAACCGAAACACTCGATACATGCCAAGAAGCTATGAGAAATGGCTGGACATGTGTTGTCTCTCACCGTTCTGGTGAAACAGAAGATACAACAATCGCTGATTTAGTTGTTGGCTTAAATGCTGGCCAAATCAAGACAGGTTCTATGAGCCGTACAGATCGTATCGCCAAATATAACCAATTAATCAGAATCGAAGAAGAACTTGGTGAAACAGCCCAATACCCAGGAATTGATGCTTTCTATAACCTCTCTCCTGAAGCAAAAGCTCGTTTTGCTAAATTTGCAAAATAAGGTTAATTAACAGCCTATAGGTGTCATTGGAAACAATGGCACTTTTTCTTTAATTAAATTTTAAGTATAATAACTTGTATGAAAAAAATTAGTTCAAAAATATTGTTGGGTTTGGCGAGTTTGTTATTGCCTTTATCGTCCTGTCAAAGTCAAATTGATTCATTTGAATCGAACCTTGAAAGTTCTTCATCAAGCAAAAATGATGAATCAAGTGAAAGCAAAAAATCATCAAGTCAAACAGTCTCTTCAAGCGAAGCGTCAAGTTCAACTGATAATATTGAGACAAAAACTGCAACAATATCATTTGGAGATTTAACCGAAAATATTTCCACCTCTCCTTCAGAAAATAGTTATGAGTTGGATGGAATCGGTCTGAAAAGTTTCTACTTCACCAATTGTTTTGGAGCAAATAGAAAAGATAACAATTCTACTAGCAACGCCTTAAAAATGGGTTCAGGAAAGAAAACGAGTAGTTTTGATATTAGTTTTGAAAATGCCATCATAATCAAAAGAGTGGAAATATATGCCACAAAATATAGCGGTGACGCTTCAGTTGAATATAATCTTTCATCAAGTGCAAATCCAAAAGGCATGGATATTACAATTGATAAAGAAGAAGCCACCAAATACTCTTATATATATTTAGATAATGAGAAATACGATAAATCAACTTCGATAAGTTTTAAAGCAAATGCCAAAGGAAGAATCTACGTCCACAAGATAGAGATTTTATACTCATCAATTGGAAGTTCTTCTTCATCCTCATCTTCCTCACAAGAGACTTCATCTTCGTCATCAGAAGAGCATAGTTCATCATCGTCCGATGGGCAAAATACCTCCTCTTCTTATGAAAGTAGCGATAGCGTGGAGCCATCAATTGATGAAAACGGCTACTACAAAGGTGTCGATTGGAATGCCACGGGCGCAACATTAAAAACGTCATTATTCAATGTTATAAGTAAGAATACTAAGTCAATCGGATATGATGGTTTATGGTCAGCATACGAGAAAACCGATCTAACGGATGAGGGTTACATTTGGGATATGTATTCGAACGAAAAATTCAATCCTAAAAACGATAGAGCCGGAAGCTATAAAGCCGAGGGAGATTGTTACAATCGTGAACATTCCATTCCTCAATCAAAATTCGCAGGTACTGATTCAGCAAAGATGAAATCCGATATATTCCACGTCTATCCTACTGATGGATACGTAAATAACAGACGCAGCAATTACCCGCACGGTAACGTTTCTAATGCTACATATACCTCAAAAAATGGTTCAAAGTTGGGAACGGGGAGCAACAATGGCTATAACGGGACGGTTTTTGAACCGATTGATGAACATAAAGGAGACTTTGCTAGAACATATTTCTATTTCGTTACAAGATATCAATCTTCAATTCCATCTATGAGTTATGACTCATTCTCAAAAAAACACATATCCTTCTCTTTCTTCTTGGGCAATCAAAACCTATTTAGCCTGGAATGATTTAGATCCAGTTTCAGAAAAAGAAGTAAAACGTAACGATGCAGCCTATCTTCTTCAAAACAATCGTAATCCATTCATCGATCATCCTGAAGCAGTCCATAAAATATGGGATGGAGCAAATAATTAAAAAGCCTTTACAACACCTTTACAAATTTTTACCTAATTTAGGTATTGCAAAGACAAAAATAACCGATATAATTTAGCCATAGGAACAGAAATGGGTCTTCCTACCGTAAGATAGTTGGGTTAGTTTAGGATCCGTCATATGCCTACTGTCTATGTCTCGTCGCGATAGTTTTACGGGGCAAGACGAAACCTGAATTTTGCAAGATGCCTCTTATGGCATCTTTTTTTCTTTGCTTTATGTTCTTAAAAGGAAGAAAATTCTTATGAGGTATTTACATATGGATAAAATAGACTTGTCCTACTTAAGCAACCCAGAGGTTGTTGGTATTAATTTGTTAGATGAGCATTCATCACACCATTTCTTTATTAATGGTAAAGAACCAATATTTTCATTAAACGGAAAATGGGATTTCTATCGTTCCAGTGGTTGGACTGATGAATTATTAGATTATGAGACCTTGGCATACAAGGAAGTATCTTTGCCACGTTCGGCAGAAATGGACGTTCCTGAAGAATTGATTTATTCCAATTCTGAATATCCATGGGAGGGCAAAGAAGAACTTCAACCAGGAGAAATCAATCTTTTGCGTAATCCAATTAATATCTATAGAAAAAGATTCTCTTCAAAGAAATTACCAAAAGGCGAGAAACATCTTCTTAGATTGGAAGGTTTTGAATCAGCAATATACGTTTACCTCAATGGTCATTTCGTAGGATATTCAACAAGATTATATGTAGATTCAGAATTTGACATAACGCCATATCTTGAAGAGAAAAATGAATTAATTATCTATAATTTTAGGTGGAGTGCTTCGTCATGGATGCTCGATCAAGATTTTTGGAGATTCTCTGGATTGTTTAGAGACATCTCAATTATTGGAATAAACAAAATTCATCTTGAAGATATCGATGTTAAAACAGACTTAACGAATAACTTCAAAGATGGATTATTAAGCATAAAAGGCCTAACAAATCATACAGGTGTGGCTTATATTTCCCTTTGCAAAGGAAATAAAACAATTCTTAATGAAGAAATAGCGATTGAGAATAATGCATTCGAAATGAATGTTGAAATAAAAAACATCCTACCATGGTCAGCGAAAGAACCAAATCTTTATTGGTTAACAATCATTCTTAAAAATGACGAGGGAAACGAAGAAACCTCATCTTTGGAAATTGGTTTCTCTCATCAAGAAATAATCAATGGAACAGTATATTGGAATGGCATTCCTTTGTTGATTAAAGGAGTTAATCGTCACGAAATAGATTGTTTAAATGGAAGAACAACATCATTAGACGATTTATTGTTCGATCTTAAACTTTTAAAGAAGAACAACGTTAACGCGATAAGATGTTGCCATTACCCTAACGATAAAAAGTTTTATGAAATGACAAATAGAATGGGTTTCTTTGTCATGGATGAATGCTGCATTGAATCTCATTCAAGAGTTTTTGAAGGCAATTTCACCGATGTGAGTAAATATCTCCCAGGCTCTAATCCTAAATGGACTGCAATCGCTTTAGATAGAGCTTCTTCGATGTATGAAAGAGATAAAAATAACGTGAGCATATTCTCTTGGAGTTTGGGCAACGAATCAGGAGGAGGAAACAATCTAGCAAAAATGTCTGATTATTTTCATTCAAAGGACAAGAAACGCTTAGTTCATTATGAACCTGAATGGTTCAATCCTGAATTAACCCCTTATGTTGATGTGAAGTCTTTCATGTACCTTCCGCCAAATAAATTAGAAAAGTATTTAAAAGAGAATCCAAACAAACCTGTTCTTGAATGTGAATATGAACATGCAATGGGTAACTCTTGTGGTAATTTTAACGAATATATGAATCTCTTTAGAAACTATTCAAATTCATTAGGTGGATTCATCTGGGATTGGATTGACCAAGGATTGTATGTTAATGGAAAACTAATCTATGGTGGAGATATGAACGATGTCCCAAATGATTTGAACTTTAACTGCAACGGAATAATACCTTCAGAGAGAAAAGAGGGGATGCGTGTATCGAAATTGCGTACCGTTAACTATATGTATTCGCCACTTCAAATTGAATTCGAAAACGGCAAAACAATTCTTTCTTTAGACCCATTCTACGCCTCAAAAGATTTTACTCTATATCTAGAAGACTATTCAAACGGTGAGCTAGTAAATAAAGAAAAGTTGGCTTGGAAGGGCGAAAAAGAAATCTCTCTCCCTCTTAAAGAGTTCAAAGAAGAGCATTTAAGAAAAATAAGAGTCATAAATAAGATAAACAAATCGGAAGTCTTATTTGATGAGCCGGCTCAATTTAGATATGCAGCAACTATAACGAAATCCCCGATGAAATACATTGATTCGCATCGTTATGTTGGATATAGAGACGATGATGTTGCATTTATCTTTTCTAAATCGGGGCTGGGAACTGGCTTAGTTGGCATAGAACTTAATGGCAAGGAGGTTCTTGCATCACAGGCTAGACTAACCTTCTATCGTCCAATATCAGATAACGATCGTGGAAATGCCTTTGCAATGAAGTCATCCATTTATTTAGGCGTTTCCAAGTGGAATGCACCAATCGAGGTAAAATCAGCTGACAATAGTATTACATTCACCTATCTAATTGGAGATAAAGGCGCTAAAGCCATAGTTTCGTATATCTTTGGCGAAGGAAGACATATCGACATTGACATTCATTATTATGGAGTTCAAGGGATGCCATCAATGCCTTGCTTCGGCATCGATTTCCCTCTTAAAAAGCATATAAAAGATTTTGAATTCTATGGCATGGGTCCACTAGATTCATATCCTGATAGACTTCAAGGGGAGAATATCAGAAAATATATATCCAACGTAAAAGATGAATTTGTATCTTATTCAATCCCTCAAGAATGCGGTAATCATGAACAAACACGATTTGTTAATTTAGATATAGATGATGAACATTGCTTGCTCATTGAAGCATTAGACAAACCATTCTCATTCAAATATCTCGAAAATGACGAATTTGAAATTGATAATGCAAATCACATAGATGAGTTACCCGTCTCAAGAAAGAATCACTTAACGATATATGCAGCTATGCGTGGCATTGGTGGAGACGATTCTTGGGGTGCAAATGTTCATCCGCAATATGAATTAAGCGGAGAAAAAGAACACTCGCTTAAATTCAGACTAAGTATCACAAGCAAATAAGAAAAAGTTTCGTTAGGATGAACTAGCGAAACTTTTTTATTTCTTTTTTATTCGCTACGCAATGCGACAACAGGATCTTGTCTTGCGGCAGCCTTTGCTGGAATAATTCCAGCAATCATTGTTAAAGCGATACTGATGGCCAAGATAATTAAAGCGGAATACCAATTCAAGTTAGCAATCATTCCTAGATTGAACGAAACGCCTAGAGTTAAGTTAAGAATGATTTCAATCAAATAAGTAACCGCTAAGCCAAATATGCCAGAAACAGCACCGATAATTAATGTTTCTGCATTGAATAGGTGAGATACATCTTTCTTTCTTCCACCAAGAGAACGTATAACGCCAATCTCTTTAACACGTTCCATAACAGAGACATAAGTAATAATGCCAATCATGACCGTAGAAACAACCAACGATAAGGACATAAAACAAACAAGAGCAATAGTAACAATATTAATTACACCATTAATAATAGTGATAATGACAGCCATATTATCAGTGTATTTGATTTGATTTCTATCGGCTTTAGCAAGTGTCTTGCCAGTGGAGAGAGTGATGCTATTATCAGATTCCCATTGATCAAGGTAATCCGTAACAAGGTTCTTATCCTTGAAAGAATGCGGATAGATTTTGATTGTTCCTGGAACGTCATTTCCGCCCAAATCTCTATCTGTAACTGTAGCCGTTTTGCTTAAGCTTCCACTTGAACCCGAGGAAGATGAAGAACCACCTATCATGCTAATGATACCGGCTAAGGAATTAGATGAACCAATTAAGGCAGCCCCCTTATAAGTCTCATATTCACTCGAACCAATTCCATCTGGGAAATTAACGTCATATGTGAAGCCAATACCAGAAATAAAATTATGATTAGAAACAGATACAACAGCTGATGTGAAGCCTGTGGTCTCACTATTCGCCTCAATATAGGATTTAACGAACTTCGTGACGGAGGAATTCATATTATCTTTGAGATATTGTTGAACGAATGCTTCCGTGTAATACAAGCCAGAAGACATACAGCCATAAGATATATCCTCTTTTGGAGCAAGAATTCCAACAATTTTCATCTTTGTTCCGTCAGTTAAATCTCCTTTATCGCAGAAAGCGTAATCATATGCTTGCATGGCTAAAGGATTAGACATAGAAGATGCATCATAAATATCGTTATAGGTGTAAATCGAATCATTTGGATAGTAGTAATATTCTTTGTTTAAAAGATCTTCAACCGTAAATGATTGTTGTTTTTCCCATAAATCCATGTCCATCTTGTCTTTTTGATCGGAATAGTAATAAATGGCATTTGCGAATTCATCTTGTCCATAATACCCAAGAAGAGTCAAAACGAATTCTGTCATAGCATTCTTATGGTTTAAGACAAGGACCATTTCATCTGCGCCTGTTGCGTATTTACCAGCTACGATATCATATTGAGAAAGAACATATTCCTCATTAGGTAAAGCTTGGTTTACGGCATCCGTGTATTCATCTACCATGGATGAGAATGCTTTATATTCTTTGTCATTAATATTCTCAAGAATGGTTGAGCAGATACCTGTAATGCCCGAGATGGAATAACGGTTTGTCTTAAGTTCTTCATCCGTATAGCCGTCAAGATGAATATCAGAGTGAGTATATAAATTGTTCTTGATATTGATGCCATAATCCAAGCCTAGAGCAGAATAATATTTAGATGGCATATCTTTAATGAATTGAACATAATCTTCAGTAACAGTATTTTTTGTTGAAGCAGCTGACATCGAAGAAGATGAATTGATAAGAGTTTGAGTAACAAATTGAACATCAATTTTGCCATCTTTCCACGAATGAATTACGGCATTAGTTTGTTGCCCTGTAGTTGTGGAAGATAACAATGAAGTTAAATCCCATGACGATTCAGAGATTGTAACAGGGTATTCAGATAGCATGTCATCTTGCATATTGTTGATATAACCCGTAACACCTTGAGAAACAGCTAAAACTGCAGAAACACCAACAATGCCAATTGATGATGCGATAGCAATCAATGCAGTTCTCTTTGATTTAGACCAAAGATTCTTTGCAGAAAGCTTAAAAGCAGTCCACCAAGACATCTTAGCTTTCTCTTTTTCCTCGTTAATTAATGCACGCACCCCTTCTTTTGCTTCATCTTCAGAAGAATATGGGTTTGTGTCGCCAACGACTTGGCCATCCAAAAGATTGATAATTCTTGTCGAATATTTTTCAGCCAATTCAGGGTTATGGGTAACCATGATGACAAGTTTTTCTTTGGAAATCTCTTTAATGAGATCCATAATTTGAACAGATGTCACAGAATCAAGAGCGCCTGTAGGCTCATCAGCTAATAAGATATCAGGCTTATTGACTAATGCTCTAGCTATAGCAACCCTTTGACATTGTCCACCCGATAATTCGCTCGGTTTCTTTGTATACATATCTTTTAAACCGACGCGATCAAGAGCTTCTTTAGAAAGCTTCACTCTTTCTTCTTTGCTAACTCCGCCAATCGTCAAAGCAAGTTCAACGTTCTCTAAAATATTTTCATGAGGAATCAAATTATACGATTGAAAAACAAAGCCAATTTTATGGTTGCGATATACATCCCAATCATGGTCATTAAATTCTTTCGTGGATTTTCCATCAATAATCAAATCGCCATCTGTATAATGGTCTAAACCGCCAATAATATTTAATGTTGTTGTTTTGCCACATCCAGATGGGCCAAGAATAGAAACAAACTCATTTCTTCGGAAAAATAAAGAAATTCCTTTTAAGGCTTCAACCTTCATGTCTTTTGTCTGATAGACTTTTGTAATTTTATCTAATTTCAGCATGTTTTATCCCTCCTAAAAATACAACATGCAAGTTATACAATTTATGAAATAAAATTCAAATAAAAATATTAATTTTTTACTCTATTTTTTCTATCTTTGAGATAGAATAAAAACATATGAGTGATTTTACAAAAACAATCAAAATAATTCCTGAGCAAGTATCTCCATTCCAAGAACTTAGATCTTCTGCTATTTTACGTATATTACAAGAGATGGCAGCTGAGCATACCGAATTATTAGGATACCCAAGATCAGTAACAAACGAAAAAGGCATTATATGGGTTGTCGCAAAACAGCATGTAGACATAAAAAGATTGCCAACATATGGCGAAAAGATAACAGTTTCAACATATCCGCATAAACTAATGCACGTTCTATTTCCACGCACTTATGAGTTCAGAGATGAGAGCGGAGAACTCATTATTTCCGCTCAATCAATATGGACCTTAATTGACATAAACAAACGTAAAATGGTTAATCCTGCTGATTATGACATTAACATTCCCGATATGTCTGATGGCAGAAAATTCAATATGCCACTAAGTAATGCAATTCCATTTGACTTAAATCAAGAAGGGGAAATCAAAGCTGAATATTCTTTTTGCGATATCAACGGACACATTAACAATACATGTTATCTTGATATTGCCGAAAATCTCATGCCTATAGATTTTTTGAGAGATCATCGTTTAAAAGAATTTACGATTAAATACATTCATGAGGTTCCGCTTGGGGCTAAAATGCCGATTAAATTTGATTTAAAAGACAATACTTATTATTTTGTTAATGAAGCATTCCAGCTTGAATTAAAGTACTAATAGTTAGTTCTTCGAATAATAATCGTTAGGATAAAAATAAAGATAATCACTCCTCGAAGGATCTATATCATTATGTTTAATTGTATATGAATAGCCGTCTGCATTATCTGACTTCTCTGGGCATATATAATTATCGTTATCATCATAGTACAATGCATAATAACTTTCAGCACAAATACCGTTGATATTGACAAAAGAATATGTAATTGAAGAATTTTTCTTGCTTAACGCGACGGAATAATATTTTTGATTACGACAAACGTCTTTAACTACATTTAGGCCATTTTTATTATCAAATTCAGTTTTTGAAATCTCAGTAACCTGAAGTAAATAATCATTATCGTTAAATCTTGAAACAAACATTCCCTCAACGAACAAATTTGTTGGGACAACTACATATTTTTTAAAAGGCGACCCCTGATAGCAAAGTAAGGCTATAATCAAAATATTAAAGAAATATCTTCTTTGAAAATAAAAAGGATTATCTATTATTCTTAAAATGGAATTCACCTACACGCCTCCCTTATTTTTAAATTATCAATGAAAAAAAATGAATTAATCAAACAAAAAAGCAGGCATCATAAGATACCTGCAATTTTAATATTTGGTCTTATTTAATAAGTGAGTTCTTGCACTTACCAGTCGTGCGATATTCTTCCATATTCTTGAGAGTAATTTCAATCATATCAATCAAGGCGTGTTCGGAAGCGGAACCAAGGTGTGGAGTAATCAAGACTCTTGGGTAGAGATCAACAATTAATTGATCTTCTTCGTTTGGCATTGCTTTTGGATCGTGGTCTTTGTTAAAGAGAACCTTTTCATTATCAATGACGTCAAGTCCTAAGCCGGCAATTCTTCCTTCTTTAACAGCAAGGAGAGCAGCCATATTGTCCATGACTTCACCACGAGCAACGTTAACAAGGATGCCAGTCTTCTTCATCTTGGAAATGAGTTCAGCAGAGATAAACTTATCGTTTTGTCCTTTGACATATGCCATATGGCAAATGATGACATCAGATTCAGCCATGACTTCTTCTGCTGTCTTCTTCATTTCAATCAAACCTTCACAAGCTGGTGAAACAAAGACATCATAACCAATGACTTTTGCACCTAAGCCCTTAAATAAGGAAGCGGTTGTTCTACCAATTCTTCCACAGCCTAAGATACCAACAGTGCAATCACGGATTTCTTTAGAGAACATTTGATCCGTGACTTTGAAATGTCCTTCGTGAGCAAGAGATGTAGCATATGCAGTATTACGAACTAACATCATTGCTAAAGTCAAGGCTAATTCAGAGATAGCGTTTGGCGAATAGCCAGGAACAAATGCAGTTTCAATACCAAGTTCTTTGCACGCGGCAACATCAACGTGGTTGTAGCCCGCTGTACGTGTTAAATAATATTTCAATCCTGCTTCTTTAAGCTTTGCAAGATGTTCTTTATCAACGACACAGTTACCACGAACCATAACATTTTCATATCCAAGAGCAAGTTCGTAGTTATCATTGTTCAAATATTCTGGGCGGGTAACTAATTCATAACCATATTGCTTTCCTAATTTTTCGAAATATGGTAATTCATAGCCACGGCATCCGAAACAAATCATTTTCTTTTCCATTTATTAATTTCCTCTTATATTAAGCACCATAGAAGATTCCAGTGCTTGTGAGAACTGTAAGTAAGATGACCCAGATGACAATTCCAATAACTGATCCGAACGTACCAATTAAGGAAATGTGGGAAGCCATTTCTTTTTCCTTATCGAAACTAATGCAATAACCAACAGCAACTGTTGCAGGTGGAACCATCCAAGTAATGACAGATGAACATAATGTTTCAACTGAAATGAGTTGAGAAACGCTTTCACCTTCTGGAACAAGCCAGCCTGTCGCATTTGCAACGACTTGAAGAATAACAAGTACACCTAAGACGATTGCTGGAGCAAGAACGACTTTGAGGCCGGTCCAAATCCAGGCATATTTATCAGTTGCAGCAGCTTTGATATTTGTACCGCCTAATGTGCAGCCAATAGCGAATAAGATGATTGTGGATGATAAGCCGCCAAGGGTATTAGCAGCTTGGTAGATCCAAGGTAATGTAACGTCGAATCTCCAGAGAGCGACTTTTGTTTCGGACACACCACCAGATAACCAGTCTGTTGGAACGAAGTTAACTGCTGGAATTGCTTGTAAGACCCAAAGGATTAAGCCGGCGAATGTTGCAATGACGATTGGATTAAGGAAAACCTTTTTGAGGATGGTTTTTGCGGATTTGTCAACGACAGGTGTTGCTTTTGCTTCATGGGAGACGGCACTGGCTTCGTCTGCTGGAAGTGGTTGGTCTTCGATGTTTGCAATAGCGAGGTAGGCATAAGAATAGAGGAAGACACGATAGGCAACGTTCATGATGTTGAAATAGTTGCCGGCTGTGCTGCCATAAACGGCTGTTACGATTGGATAGCCAAAGAATGTTGTGGAGCCAAAGGCAAATAAAACAGATAGAACTGTTCTCTTTTTCTTGTCTTTAACCCAGAAGAAGATGAGTTTGGCTAAGAACATAAAGCCAATATAGAACACGAAGCCCATAACAAAGTTAACAATGGCTCCGACGCCTTCTGTGGCAGTGAAGGCCTTCATAAATGAGCAGAAAGCAAGACATGGTAAGCAGACTGTCATGACAAATTTTGTCAAAACCTTACCAGTTGCATCTGGCAATAGCTTCTTCTTAGTGAAGAAAAAGCCTAAAAGAATAAAGATAACCGTTTTAGCGATGTTGACCCAAAGCGATTGGGAACTTAGAGCTTTAGCAAGGTTATCTCCGATACTAGTATCGGCACTTAAGATGTTTAGAAGCATCATATGATTGCTCCTCCTTTACGGCTAAAGATTATAACTAATCAGTTATCACTTACAAGTATTTTTTTATCAATATAAATAATTGATTGATTTACCGATATAAACCGTAACACGTACACCCTTTAGAAAAGAAAAAGACCATCATGAAGATGGCCTTAATTTAGTTATAAAACACTAATTATGAATTATAGGAGTCAGGAGTCGTCATGTTGTTGCCTTTATTATTGAAGGTGAAACATACTCTCTTCGTATCATATGTGCTGCCAGCCCAGTTGTAGTAGATTCCAACAGACAATTTCCATTCACCTGTTGGATCGACATAATACTTATAGCCAAGGTTATCATCATCTTCTTCAGTTAATGTCCAACCTTTTTCAATCAACAAAGTTTTATATTTCTCCATGTATTCATCACGTTTGGCAGTTGTTTCAAATTCATTTGTTCTGAACGTTGCATATCTAGCTATGGTTTCGTCTGTTTTATTCTTTGCGCGAACAACTACTTCATCTGTATAACCGACATTCGTTGGATATAAGAAAGGTATAACTTCATCAACTCCCCATTCCTTTAAAGAGGCAAGAAGAGTTGCTGGATACGTAGTAGGTTCGTCAGGAGTTGTTGCCGCATCCCAATCGTGATTAATTGTTGATGTTCCGATCGAAGTATACGTTCCTTCAAATGCAATTTCATCATTGAGAGATGAACTCTTTAAAGTTGCCTTCATTCCGCTTAAATATCCATCATCAGTGAGCGTTACTTCGACGCCCTCTTGAGCTGAATAATAGTAAGCGTACTTTGGAAGTTGCCAACAAGTAGAGAAGAAATCGCCAACCCCAGTACCACGGCTAACATATTTATTCGTTGTAGTTGTTTCTTCAAGAATCTCAACAGCAAAATCAAATGTTGGATAACGATTAACCGAATCGAAAGCCGCTTCATAATCCTTAGTTTTAGTTACTGCACCAGTTTCATCGATGGTATACATGAAATAACCAGTCCCGTTTTTATGGACGCCATCTTGGGTGACCTTGCCATCTTTATCAACAATCTTTTCCTCGATGGTATCTTCCGTATAAGTGATGGTATACGTAGTTGTACCATACGATGTATCGGGATCAATAATTTTATATGAAGCAGTGTAATTTTTAGATGAAGCAAGTTCTGCTCTAGCTGTTTCTAGCTTATCGTGATAGGTTTCATGAGTGTATGGCTGGAGATGATCAATTTTGGCTGTACCAATATCGGAAACTGTACCCTTAATGATTTGACCACCCTTGATGCCATCAGTATCTTTCCCATATGGATCGGTAACAATTTCAAAGCCAAGTGTTCCATCGTCCGCAACAGTAATAGCGAATGAATCGGGAGTTATATCCTCTAAAAGGAAAGAAACAGTAAAATATGTTGTCGCCCAAATAGCTGAGCCAACATATTCATATGACTTTCCGCCGTCAAATGTTTCAAAGTCTGAAGCAGTAACTAGGGCAGACGTATCACTTTCTTCATCAAATTTGAAGAGATTCTCATAATAAGAATTAACCCAGTGATACTCCTCTCCATCTTCATCATATTGAGTGATTTTGCCAACTGTATTTTTGGATGTTAATTGTTCAATGGCAAGACGAGTACCACTACGAACATATTTCTTGTGATAATCATTTTTGCCTGTGCCACCACGTTCGATGACATCGATTTGATATGCGTCGGTATTGTGATATGGATATGTTGGATCATCCTCTACTTCTTCAAAGATTGTTGTAACATCGTATGCTCCATATAAAGACTTACTTAACGTTTTAGCGTCATAGTCGTAAAGTTCTTGGGTTAGATTTACTTTCATCCCGCCAGTTAACTTATTGAATGTCTCTTCAGGTAAGGCCGCGCCATGTTCAATTGTTATCTCTTGAGAGACAAGAATGTCTTCTTCTCCTTCTAAATATGCATAAATGGTTGCAGTGCCTTCAGCCCTAGCGCCAAGATATGCTTCATTAGTAACGCCATCGATTTCTGAACAAGTAATGATTGATGTATCACTTGAATAGAATCTAACGGTGCCTTCGGTTTTGCTGTCTTTGAAGATGGCATAGATTGATCTATTTTGATTTAAGCGAAGAGCACCTTCCATATGAAGGGTGAATTTCGCATGTTCAGGATCAACACTTGCATTCGTCGAAGAGTTAGAAGATTCATCAGAGGAACTTGAAGTTATAGGCGTTTCAGAACTTTGAGAACTATTAACTTCATTAGAACTCTCATTTGCCGATGCATTCGATTCAGCTGGAGTTCCGCATGATGCTAGAATTGTCATTGAACTGAGAATAAGGATTAGTGATGTCTTTTTCATTTCATTTAAATCTCCCTTTAGTTAAAATTTATGTTGTTATTAAAAACGAATATAGATAAATTTCAATAATTATTTTTTGCGACTATACAAAAATGTATAATTTCATCGTTAAAAGGAGAGAAATTATGAACCCATGGAAAGACATTGATAGCAAAAGAGTTACCCCAGATGAATTTATTGCCTATATTGAGATTTCTAAAGGCAGCAAAAACAAGTACGAATTAGATAAAGAAACAGGTTTATTAAGATTAGACAGAATTTTATATACGTCTACACAATATCCACATAACTACGGATTCATCCCAAAGACATATGCGGAAGACCATGACCCATTGGATGTATTGCTCATTACTTCAGAGCCAATCATCCCAATGACATTAGTTACAGGTAGGCCAATCGGTATGATTGATATGGTCGATCAAGGATTGCCTGATGCTAAAATATTGGCCGTATGTCCTAACGATCCTTTCTATAAGAACTATGATGATATTAAAGATTTACCTGATCATATCGTTCAAGAAATCACATATTTCTTTGAAACATATAAAGTTCTTGAAGGAAAAGAAACCAGAGTCCCTGGCTTAAGAAGTAAAGAAGATGCCAAAAAAGTCATCAAGGAAGCAATTGAACGTTACAAAGAAAAGTTCCCTAACGACTAATCATCGTTTGAAACTAGCCAATCATTTATCTCTTTGACATATTCCTCGTTTTTCTCAAAGTAAGTCATATGTCTTGCATTTAGGAAAACGAGGATTTTCTTTTTGTTTGAGCCTAGAGAATCATACATCAGTTCATTTTGCTTCTTTGTAGATTCATCTAAGGAACCGTAACAAACTAATGTTGGAATCTTTATGTTTTTAAGATATGGGGTCGTTTCATAGTCTTTTAAATTTCCAGTTGGAGCGAATTCAGATGGGCCCCATGCAGTTAGATATGCAACATTTCCTCTCATTTTAAGCCTGCTTAAACATTCTGGTAATGTAGGATCATCCAAGGAATAATCGGAGACTGTTAGTTTCATATATCGGCTTGCCACATCTAAAAGAGAAGGAGACGTGTAGTCATTATTCTCTTCTGATGTCTTAATTATTTCTTGATCTTCCTTGGTCATTTTCTTAATGAGTTCGTGCGTTTCTTCCTTCCAAAGTCTAGCGCTAGATAAAGTTGATGAAAGGGTTAAAGAGAGAATATTTTTAGGTTTTTCCTTCAAAACAAAAAGCTGAGCAAGCATGCCACCCCAAGAATGTCCTAGTAGATGATATTTCTCTATATGCAAAACATTGATCAAATTCTCTAATTCATCAATCCAGAACTCTTGGTTATATACCTCATCTCTTTGATCATCAGGTTTCGAAGAAAGGCCGCAGCCAATTTGGTCATAATAGATAAGAGGCCTATCGCTTAAAAGGGCAACTGGTTCTATCAATTCCAATGAATTATGAGTACTTCCAGGGCCACCATGCAAAAGGATAAGCGGAGCATTCTTACCATTAGGATTTGCTATTTTTACATACGTTTTGAAGCCCCTAAAATCTATAAACAATTCTTTTTCATCTATCTTCATATGTAACAAATGTTACAATGAGGAGCAAAAAATTCAATAGAAACAGCTTCTATATTGCTAATCGTCTATAAAAAGGATCTTTAATTTGCTAAAATACACTTGCTTTCAAGAGGGAACAACATGGATGGTATAAAAATAAAAAGATCATCGTTAATCATCGGAATAACACTTTCATTTGTTTTGGGATCCTGTACAAGCAAAAAGAATTCTTCTATAACAAATAAGGATTTCAGTTTTGCTTCTTTAATAAAAAATTCTCTAACCGTTCAAGGCGTAGATGCAAATTCTTCAAATAACACGTTAAAAATCAACACTCCTAACGTTTTAACTACATATAGTTTTTCAAATGAAAAATTAACGAAAATGGATGTTGAAAGAACAAAAGATGAAATTACGACAAATACGCTAAACACGTATGAGTATAACGATAACGGTAATCTTTTAAAGTCTGTAACATCCGGGCAAACAATTGATGTTTCTTATACCAAAATTGATAACACTGAACATAAGGAAATATCAGTAAATGGTATAACTGAAATGTCGACAGTACAAATCATAGATGAAAACAATGGCACAAAAACATTTACGAGAGATCATGCAAATGGAAACGTGATAAGTTATTTGATGAGCGGAACCGAAGGAACCATTTCTTCATCAACTGGAGATATTTATTCCATTAAAACTGATGATTCTGGAAATATTGTGTTGGAAACAAACGACATAACCGAAAGCAAGATCGTTAGGGCCTATAATGAGAATGATATTGTTATATCGCAACAATATGATGATTTTTCGTACAAAAAAGTTACTAATGAAAATAATGAGACAATAGAATACATAGAAGAATGTGGCAAGATTCACGAATTTAAGCAACTAGATTCATATGCATTCAGCTTTGACAAACATATCATTGCTTTAGAAGAAGGGACTAACGCGGACGCCCTTTCGTTTAATGGAGTCAATATAGATTACATTTACGAGCAAGACGGTCAAGACGATGAGAGTAAAACGAAATTGGAAACGATCAAATTAGCTGATGACAAAGCGTTTTGCTACATAAACGATAACTATGGCCATATAGTTAGAGAAACAAACAAATTCGATTGCTCCGTTGAAGAATACGAATATGATGACTACGGACAATTACTATCTTGGAAAAAGAATGATGAATGTCAAGAATACAAATACGATGATCGAGGAAATCTAAGGCAAGAATATTATAGCGATGGAGCTGGTTGTTCATATGGTGTTGATGAGTCTTCGAAAAACCATTCAGATGAGCTTTTATCAGTTAACAATAAGATCGTTTTAAACGACACTTCGCACAACATAACATTTCTTGATGGGAACACATATACATACAAAATGGAAAACCTTATGTCATCCTACGAAAACGAAAATAGCCGATGCGTGTATGAATATGATGTCTCAGGTATAAGAACTTGGAAAAAAGTAAACAGCTCAAAAACAACTTATTTTTATGTTAATGGACTTCTTCTTTCCGAAAGGCTTCCTGATGGTTCATATGTTACATATCTTTATGATAGTTCAAAAAGTGTTCTCGGTTTCCTTTACAATGATGAAATGTATTGTTATTTAAAGGATGCAAAGGGATGCATTAGAGGAATAATGGATAAATATGCGAATATTTTGGTTTCATATTCATATGATCCTTGGGGAAAAATACTTAAGATCAATGACACATCATCGACAAATCTTTCAACAATAAATCACATGTTATACAAAGGCTACTATTATGATGAAGAGTCTAATATGTATTACATCGGCCACAGATATTACAACCCAGAAATAAGAAGGTTCATGAGCATGGACGATCTCGAATACATCTCTCAGAACGGCACGAACGAGCTTTATGCAAATCTTTTTGCCTACGCGCAAAACGATCCGATCATGAAAGGCGATCTCTTGGGGCATGAAGCGATAACCATTGCCATATGCAGTTCTATTCTAATAGTAAGCACTGTTTTTATGATCTATAAAGTTAACACTTTGTTTAATTCGATCTCTAAATCAATGAAAAATCAGTCTCTTACCTATGCAGAAAGATCCGTTTTTACAAAAAATTCAACTAATATAAAAAACTTGCTCGATTCATTACGAAATATACTAATAGCAGCAGCATTGTCAAAATTAGTGTGGTCTTGGCTCTCATGGTTGACAGGGGATAATTGCGACAGATATGAAGTGCATCATATAATCGCGCAAAAACATTATTTGCACGAAGAGCCGAGAAACGCCCTCACGAAAATTTTCAACAAAAACATTGACTGTGAAGAAAATCTAATTCCTCTTAGATACAGATTGCATAAACACTTACATACAAATTTATATTTTTTAACTACTGGATTAATGTTCTCTCCGTATGAAACCGAAAAATACAAAACTGAATTTTTCGTGGTTTTAGGAATTATAAAAGGCATCTTGCTGGCCGTAAATGTAATAGGCTAAAAGGGAGGAGGAAAGAAAATGAAAACTTTTAAAAAAGGTTGGTATTCAGATACTAAGAAAAATTTAGTCGCTTTTGGCCTTCGTGACTTTTATGTATATGATAAATTACAAGGAAAAATAATATACGAGGAAAAAAAGCTCTTCGGTGAAAAAGAAAAAAATATAAATAACATATTAGTCAATAAAGAGGCAACCATGATTGGCGTTTTTTCTTGGAGAGGCAAATCCGCATTCTATGCCTATTCAAATGGTTCCATAAAAAAGATATTTGAGCACGATTATGCAGCAAAAAGAGTATATAGCGAATTCGACAATGCAACTTTTTCCAAATATTTTCTTACGTTTACATACATGGAAAGCAAAAACTTCACTGGTTATTATGATTACAAGCTAACAATTATAGATCCATCAAAAAGTGAAATTTATTATGTAGAGGATTTTAAAAGTTTCGAAAACAAACCGTATGACGAGAGAAAAAGAGTGATCGTCTTAAATGAGGTTTTTGATTTGTTTTTAAAGAATGACGAAATCGTAGGTGTGGAGAGAAGATTATGTCGAGAAGACTTAAAAAATGAAGAAACTAATTGGTTTATAGCATGTAATGATGACTTATTATATGGTATAAGCGAAGATAAGGACGGAGCAAAAACATTATACTCGTATTCCTTGGAGAAACACTCGTATAAACAAATTTTAAAATTTCCTCATGAAACAAATTTGTTTAATCTATTTAAGGTAAATAAAATGCAAAACGAATTGGAAAATAACGAAATGTTTTTCTGCTTTTATAGGGATGCTAGAAATACAGATTTTTGGAACGTTTTAACGACATATATATCAAGCGGAGAAGATTCAACCCGCGAAAACAGTGAAACAACAAGCAAAAACAATAAACTTTTAAACGACGTTTTTAAAAAAATTAACACTGGAATCGATGAATTACGTTTATACAAATGCAACTTAAAAACAGGCGATTTAACGTTAGTAAAAAAAATAAATTCATTCCCTGATTACGAGAAAACTAATGGACCAACGCTTTATGGTGAATCGTCTTATTCAGAAGATTTTGCCGTTTTTACTAACATTGACAATAGTGTTTCAATAATTGATTTAAATAACGACAAATAACTCAATTCTCATTCTTTAACTATATTACTAATAACTTTTTATTCATTTTTTATAAATATCTAGTATTATGGACTAGGTAATTTTTGGGAGGTCATCAAATGGGCGTTAAGATTATCGGCGATAGCACTATGGATTTATCCACAAAGCTTCAAGAAGAACTTGGAATACACTGTGTTCCTTTCTCAATACAATTTGGTGACACACCTAGACAGGATGGTTCTTTCCCAAATGAGGAAATGTACGAATATAACAACACACATAAAGAAATTTGCCAATCTAGTGCTGTAAATGTTGGAGAGGCTATGCAATTCTTCGAAAAAGAAGGGAAAGATGGAGATGATCTCCTCTACTTCTCTATTTCTTCAAAACTATCTTCTGGCTTCCAAAATGCTTCAATCGCAAAAGAAGACAACCCACATATTGAAATATTTGATTCAGAATCCGCTTCATTAGGCATTGCTCTACAAGCTCTTAAAGCAAAAGAAATGGCTGAAGAAGGAAAATCTTTGAAAGAAATAATCGACGTCATGGAACAATATAGACACAATACGAACGTATCTTTAATTGTTGATGATCTTACATTCATGGCCCGTGGAGGAAGAATCTCTAAAGCATCAGCTCTCGGAGCAGGTCTTTTAAAATTTCATCCAATTCTCACAATGAAAGATGGAACATTCTCAGTATACAAAAAACTCGTAGGAAAGATTCAAAAACTAGGTGCGAAATATGTTGATACCATTCTAGAAGGATATGATAACATCGATTACTCACTCGCTTTAGTCGGTTACACTTCAGATAGAGATTCAACAGTTGATGATATTGTTAATGAGCTCAAAGCTAAAGGTTTCAAGAAAGTAATTGAGACAAAAACGAACTCTACAAACGCAGTCCATTCAGGCCCAAACACATACGGAGTCGCTTATATTTCCTCAATCAAGCCAAGCAAGTATCGTTTCTTCATCAATAAGTTAAGCGATAAATTTAACTCAATCGCTGCGAAAAAAGCAATTGAAGATGAAATCATAAAATACAAGCAATAACGTTATTTTCCTGTTATTGCGGTAACTATATCGTTATAATATCCCATCAATACGCCAAAGAAGTTCTCGTTGTAGAACATTTTTCCGATGGTATAGATTGAACTATCAGAAAGATAAAGAACACTATCTAAGAAGTTATAAACTGGTTCAATCGAAGAGAGAGTGACCAAGGCTGCAGAGAATGCGGAAATGTCAATAAAGGCAATACATACGCCTAATAAAGCTCCTAAAAGTCTGTTTAATGGACCTACTACTTTTACTTTGTTGAGTTTTTTGGCGAATATCTTTAAAACAATAAGAATAATGTATCCAATAACAAAGAACGCAATGAATCCAATAGCGACAAACGTTAATGAAGAAAAACTAGAAGCTAAATATGTTGCAATAGAAACTGTAGCATTGTTTTCAGGTAAGGAGTTCATTAAAAAATTCATAACGTAGCTTTGCAAAAATGAAGGAACGCCAACTGATCCAAGTCTAGATTCAATCGCTTGAGCGACCGTCATTTCGGCACCTGGATATATAGCTTCGTTAAGATCGGCTTGGCTAACAATCCAATTCATAACATTGTCCGACCCAAACTTTAATTTGATATACGCATCGGCTACATCATTGCCAGTAGACACCAAATAGTTGGACCCCTTATTCACAAAGAAGGTAACATAATTATCTTTAACCGCGTCGCCCCAACCATTAATTGAATATATCCACGATCCTACAGGTTTGGCTAAAAGATAAGCAAGGAAGAACACGACAAGCAATCCGCCAAAGCTTAACAAAGAATAAATAAAACCTTTTCTTAGCCCTTGAATAATGCATAGAAGTAAGATGACAAGGAATATCAATGATATCCAATCAAATTTGAATGTTTGACCTGATGTAGGAAATAAATTAACTAATGTACTCATAACAAAATTATCGTAACTTCTTTTATTGTTTTTAACAATAATTAAAGAGATTATTTCGCTAGGAATTCAATTGGTGATTCTATATACTTAGTTTAGTTCTTGAGGGAAACTAAAATGAGCAGCTTGAAGAAAACGACATTGTTAACTGGAATAGTATTTTGCTTGATTATAAATTCATCAGTGCAAAGCAAGAATAACAATTCACTTACAAATAATTTTAATTTGACCAACTTGGTGCAAAAAGCATTAGATGACCAAAATATTGAATCGACAAGTTCCAACAGCTCTATAACAATAAGCACCCCTAACATCAATACAACATACAGTTTTACAAACGATAAACTAACAAGTCTAGATTTAAAAAGAACTAAAGACGAGATAACTTCAAATACTCTGAATACATATGAATATAACAATTCCGGAAATCTAGTCAAAGCAACTACGTCTGGTCAAACCATCGATGTAACGTATTCTAATAATTTAAATGCAGAATCAAAGGCAGTAAGCGTTAACGGTATAGTTGAAATGACGACTACCAATATAGTCGATCCCGATACAAATTCTCAATTATTCGAAAAGACTTATGCTAATGGAAATATCATAAAATGCAATTATCAAAATAATGTAGGCAGTATTCTTTCTTCAAATGGAGACAGCATTTCTTTCGAAACTGACGAAAAGCAAAATATATTGGTGGAAACAAATAATATATCAAACGATGAAACGCAGAGGGTTTACGACGAAGAAAATAACATCGTTTCAAAAACTTATGGCTCTTTTCTTTACGAAAAGGAAACAAACGATAACAATGGTACTCTTGAATATATAACAATCGGTGAAGAAAAACATAGTTTTCAGCAAATCGAGAAAAACGCTTTTTCATATGACGGCAAATTGATTGCCATCGAGGAAGATCAACACACGTATCGCCTTTTTTTAAATGGGGCAAGCATTATTTATTCATATTTAGAACAAGATGATGAAGATAATAAAACCATGTTAGATGAAATAACATATGGCAATAAACTGAAATTAAGTTACAAAACGGATGACTACGGCCACATACTTGATGAAAAGGATAGGTATAACTTAGCATACAACACATATACATATGACGACTACGGTCAACTATCATCTTGGACTTACGACGGCGGCCAACAAAAATACGAATATGACGATAGGGGAAATTTAATAAAAGAAACGCATGACAATGGTGATGTATTTGATTATAAAATGAACAATCAAATATCGAAATATTGTGATGAATTGATGTCTATAAATAATGAGGAGATTCTAAACGATTCATCTCATAATATCATAGGATACAGCGGAAACACATATTCATATAAAAGGGAGAATTTGATGTCATCATTTTCTAATTCAATTACAAGTGCTGAATACGAATATGACGCTAGCGCTTTAAGAATTTGGAAGAAGTTTGAAGGAAAGAAAACATCATATTTTTATGTAAACGGCATCTTGCAAGCGGAAATATTACCGGATGACACTAAAGTCACATATCTTCACGATGACAAAGGCGACCCATTAGGCTTTATGTGTTTCAACAAAATGTATTGTTATTTGAAGGACGGCAAAGGTCAGATTATAGGAATATTAAACGAAGACGGAGAAATAATAATGTCTTACTCATATGATCCTTGGGGAAAAATAATAAGTATCAAAGATAGCTCAAAAATTGGTATTTCAAAAATCAATCATATATTGTACAAAGGCTATTATTATGATGAAGAGTCTAATATGTATTACATCGGCCACAGATATTACAACCCAGAAATAAGAAGGTTCATGAGCATGGACGATCTCGAATACATCTCTCAGAACGGCACGAACGAGCTTTATGCAAATCTTTTTGCCTACGCGCAAAACGATCCGATCATGAAAGGCGATTTAATGGGACATTTGACAGCGGAAATAGTTTGCGGCAGCACGTTGGTGCTAGTTCTAGTTTTTGTGGTTCTTGGAATTGACGTTATATTTAAAAGCATATCAAGGCAATTAAAAAGCAATTCTTTATCTTTGAATGAGACCTATGTCTGGGATAAGCAATCAAATAAGATAAAAGATTTTTTGAAAGAAATTCAAAAAGACTTAATCGAAACAAAAATGTCTATTTTAGCCACGATTTGGATAAATTGGTTAATAAAAAATAAATATGACAAAACTGAAGTTCATCATATCATTGCTCAAAAAGACAAAAGACATGAAAAACCTAGAAACGCTTTAAAAGACACTTTTAAAGAATCTATTGATTGCGTAGAAAACAAGGTTTCTGTAAAGTATATTTTGCACAAACACATGCACACGAACGTGTATTACACTACTACAAACGAATTGTTCGCAAGTTCTATTGAAAACAAGAATAAAAACGAATTTTTCTTCATTCTTGCAATTATAAAAGGAACGCTAATGGCAGTTAATATAATGGTTTAATCGGGGAGAATCAGTGATGTACAAAATCAAAAGAGGAACTTATTCCGACACAAAAAAGAACTTAGTAGCAATCGGACACAACGATATTAATTTTTATGACAAAAACAAAAAAGAAATAATTTATAAAGAGGAACATGTCATGTCTGGCAATTGTGGTCATCTTTTCACCGTAAAAATGAATGATGAAGGAAAAATAACTGGGTTCTTTTCTTGGGGAGGCAAATGCTCATTCTATTTATACGAAGGCGAAAAAATAAAGAAAATATATGAATATAACTTCAATAGAAAAAGATGCTTTGAAGAATCTTGCTGTGCAACAATTGGAAATATATTCTTCACGGAATCTTACATCGAAGCGCGAAAAAACAAAGATGCTCACGATCAAAAACTGACCATTATTGAACCATTAAAGAAAAAAATTAGATTCTATGAAGATTTTAAACATAATATTCCAAAAAATTATGATGAAAAGCAAAGAATCATAGTCCGTTTTTGCGTGTATGATGTCTATTTAAGAAATAGAAACATAATTACAATAAACATGATAATTGAGGGTACTGTAGAAGATCATGAATATCCTCTGTTTGCCTTTTCAAAGGGCGATACTCTTTACAAAGTTGATTTATCACGTAAAAATGGATTTTTAAGTTTGCTAATTCCAGAAAAATATCAAAGGAAAAAGATAACATCATTTTCCTTTCCTGCTTCGGACAACGAGTATTACAACTCTGGCATGCTATCTTGCGATTATTTTTTTATTAATGACGAAGAATTCCTTTTCTGCGTATGTCAAAACATCGAAGCATCCCCTTCTCCAAAAAATATCAAAGAGTCGATCCATAATATATTATTAGCACTTGAAACAGACGATTGGTCGCCAAAAGTAAAAAAAGTTCTACTATATAAATGTAATATAAATACTGGAAAATATAGCATATATAAAGAAATTACATTGGAAAGGCCAACTTACGGAATTCAAGTGTCCTCATTTTCTGATGAAACTATCATATTGAACGACAACCACTTTGTGGGGATGATATACGATTTAAATGAAGCAAACTAAAAGCCTTCATCTTTAAATTGAAGGCTTATTCGACGATATTTTTAAAAAGATGTTTCAGCGTCTGTTTTTTGGTTAGTTCCTTCGGCCGCAATATTCGCCTTATTACGTTTTGCAAGTTCTTCAACCATCATCTTTTCTTGTTCTTCACTAATGTGATAACCAAATCTCATAATAAGATAAGCCGCTACAAACATCGCAATCGTTAAGCCAATGATGATAATTCCAAATAAAGTCAAATTCGCTTTGCCATCTGTATACAATTGATTGATTTGGTTGTTGATTGTTTCGTTTACCGCTTCTCTAGTCATTTCACCAGAATTGACATTTGCTTCCGCTTCTCCGATTGATTGGAAAACAGCGTAGAAACCACCCGCAAAATAAGCAAGATAACGAATGCCCAGATTCAAACCTGATGAAAGTTTGACATCTAATGGTCTCCAAGCAAAGCAAATTGAATCCTTTCTTTCGCCGAACGTGTACTCATTATAATCAATCGCATCCTGGAACATGACAATTAACGCAAGGTAGAAAAGGCCTGATGCAGCAAAGAATATAAATGCAAAAACGTAAAGAATGATATTTTGCCATGAAAGCCATTCAGAGGAATTAAGTATTGGATATCTTCCGTTTAGTGGGAACCCAAGGAAGAAGAATGCTGCATAGAATACCGCAATGACAATAGTCGTAAATAAGAGAATATTCTTCTTGGATATCTTTTTAGCAAGTAAAGGATAGAAAGCTTGCGCCGCAATTGTGCCAACAATGTAGAAAACTGATATAACCGTCGCAATCATTGCACCATTTGGATATCCATACAAAAAATAATAATAGTTTGTGCCTACGCCAGTAAGCAACCCTTGGCCAGCGTAGCAAAGGAACATAGCAATTGCAGCTGCACGTAATTCTTTATTTTGAATAACAACTCTAAATAAATCTAAGAAATGCGTCTTTTCTGATATCTCTTCTTGCTTAGGATCTCTTTTCTTTTCCTTACAAAGGAAGAAAACTAGAGTTTGTGAAATAAAGAATAAAACAGATAAAGCAATTGAAGCCCAGAGGAATACTTCTTTATAAGTTCCTAAATTGCCAGGTCCAAGAGTTAAAACAGCAAATGAAAGGAATGTGCCAATTGAGGCAGCAATTGTCATTGACGTGGAAATCTTCGCTCTTTGTTTTTGATCATTCGTCAAGGCTGGTAGCATCGACCAATAGCCAATATCATTCATGGTAAACATCAAATCCCACAAGAAATACATGACTATCATGAATATGACATAGCCCCACCCATGCACTAAGTTCAGAGATGGGATTATAAACATAAGCAAAACGATAATCGTGTTACCTACCGCACCAATTTCGATCCATGGGCGGAACTTGCCGAGTTTGAAACGGAATTTTTCAATAATAAATCCCATTATCGGATCATTAATACCATCCCATATGAGCGCAAGCATTAAGGCAATGGTAATAACGGCGTATTGTGCTTTGAATGCATCGCCTGAATCTAAAACACCTGATGCTAAAGCATATTGAGTAAGGAATGTCCCTACTAATTGGTAACAAGCATCGCGGAAGATACCAGACCAAGGAAAAAGGATTCTTGTTAATTTTGGCACTCTATCGCCTTCATAGGTGCCATTATCAATCATCCTTTGCATAAGTTTGCCCATAAATGAGCCTCCTATTTTGAAATGACATAATTATTATAATAAGTAAGCGCTTACAATCAACTAATTTATTTACCGATTCATCAACTAATTAAAAATTATTTTTAATTTATAGATTAAATCTCTTAGCAATCTTTGTATAATAAAAACATGTTCAAGAATTTGTTAGATAAGCTAAAAGAGTCATCATTATCAGTCCTGCCAGTCGCGGCTATTGTTATTATTTTGTTTTTCACGCCATTGTTGAGCTTATCCACTACTGAAATCGTTGTTTTTGCTATCGCAGCCGTATTTCTTATTATCGGTATTGCTCTATTTAACGTTGGCGCTGAAATGGCGATGTCGCCAATGGGTGAGCAAATCGGTTCATCATTGATTCGTTCAAAAAGAATCAAATTAGCTTTAGCCATCATCTTCTTAATGGGCTTATTAATTACAATTGCTGAACCAGACCTCTCTGTTTTAGCGACCCAGGTCAAAGAAGCAATTAACAATGTCCTACTTATCGCCATGGTTGGTGTTGGTGTTGCCATTTTCTTAGTTCTTGCAATTCTTAAAATCATCTTGAAAATTGATTTATCTTCAATCTTGATGTTCTTATACATGGTAATGTTTGGTCTTGCTTGTTTGGCGATGGTATCTCCTAATGGATTACAATTCTTGGCTTTAGCATTCGACTCGGGCGGAGTTACAACAGGTCCAATTACCGTTCCATTTATCATGGCTTTGGGCCTTGGTGTCGCTCAAACTGTTGGCGGTAGAAATGCAAAGGAAAACTCATTCGGTTTAGTCGCCCTTTCATCAATTGGACCAGTTTTAATCGTTCTTATTTTAAGCATGACAATCAAAACTGTCCCTGGTCAAATCATCAATACATCTGATTATCAATTAGCAAGTGAACCTATCGCCATTTTGCAAACTGTTGGCGCTACATTATGGAAATCTCTTAAAGAAGTCGCTTTGGCATTAGGGCTAATCACCGCTTGTTTCTTCATTATCGAATTGATTTTCATCAAACTTCCAATGAAGCAAATAATTCATATCATCATTGGTTTAGTTTTTACGCTTGTTGGTTTGGTTATTTTCTTAACGGCCGCCACAGTTGGATTTATGCCTATTGGCTATCAAATTGGCAGCATGCTTGCCACAAAGGGCGCAGGATGGTTAATTGCCTTAGGCTTCGTTCTTGGATTTATTGTTGTTTTAGCTGAACCTGCCATTCAAGTTTTAACAAAGCAAGTCGAGGAAGTCACAATGGGTGGCGTATCCAAGAGACAAATGTTATTGGCGTTATGTATCGGCGTTGGCATATCAATTGGTTTATCAATGGTTCGTATCGTTTTTAACTTCTCAATCCTTTATTATCTCGTTCCTGGCTACTTAATTTCATTAGCCCTATCTTTCTTTGTTCCTAAAGTATATACGGCCATTGCTTTTGATTCAGGCGGAGTTGCTTCAGGACCATTAACTTCTTCTTTCATCTTACCTATGGCAATTGGTGCATGTGTCGCTTTATATGGCGAAACATCCCCAAACATCTTACAAGATGCTTTCGGCGTAGTAGCTATGGTTGCTATGACTCCGCTTATTGCAATCCAAGTCTTAGGTTTTAAATCCGTTATTCAAAACAAGATTCGTGAACGCTCTAGAACTAAACGCGTTCTTAGCGCCGATGATGAAGAAATCATTATCTTCAAATAAGGAGGTCATTTTATGAGTGAAATTAAAGAAAAAGTAAAAGAGGCCGTCCAAGCAAAAAAAGAAGAAAAAAAAGAAAAGATCGAAGAGATCAAAGAAAAGGTTCAAACAAGGAATGATAAAAACCAGCCTTTAACCGCACCAAAGAAACTTAAAGTATTATTCACAATCGTTCCAAGAAACAAAGCAGATTTCTACCTTGATATCCTTAAAGGTTACGAAATCAACTTGCAAATGGTTTTATTCGGCACGGGCACGATGCCAAAAGCATTAGCTGCTCAATTACACGCAAGCCCTGATAAAGCAGTTATTCTTAGCGTCGTTAATGCCGAATATGTCAAATCGATAATGAACGCATACGAAGACAAATATTTTAAATTAATAAATGGCCAAGGCATTGCTTTCACCGTTCCTTTCTCAAGCATGATTGGAAAGGCAGCATATCAATTCTTAGCCAACATGGAGGCATAATATGAGCGAAAAGAAAGAATTAATCATGTGTATCGTCAATAATGGTTTCTCCGATTCCGTTATGGACGCAGCAAGAGAAGCTGGTGCAAGAGGTGGAACAAAAATCAACGCTAGAGGCACAGCCAATCCAGATGCTGAAGCAACTTTTGGTATCACCATCCACCCAGAAAAAGAATTAGTCCTCATTATTGCCGATGAAGATATACGCGATGGCATCCTCCATGCCATATATCAAAAAGTAGGTCTTAATTCGCCTGCTCAAGGCATTGCTTTCTCTTTGCCTGTTGATGAAACAGTGGGCTTAGGCGGAAAAAAATTAATTCAGGCAGTCGAAGATTCTGAAGATGATTCGAAAGATGCAGATGCCTCTTCGGTTAAAGAAGAAATTGAAAAATAATAAGGGCGTGTATGCGTTTAGATGTTTTTCTTGTTGAAAACAAATATACAGAAACTAGAAATAAGGCATCCCAATTAATCAAAAATAGTAAAGTTAAAGTCAATGAGAGAACCATAACTAAAAATGGTTATGATATTTCTTCTGATGACAAGATAGAAATCATTGAGAACGATGTTCTAGAATTTGTTTCCCGTGGAGGGCATAAACTAGACAAGGCAATCAATGTTTTTTCTTTAGATTTCAAAGACAAGGTAATTTGTGACATTGGATCATCAACTGGTGGCTTCACTGATTGTTCCTTAAAACATGGCGCCAAAAAAATATATGCCATAGACGTGGGCACGAACCAGCTGCATCAATCATTGAGAAACAACCCAAAAGTAATTGTTCTAGAAAACACTAATTTCAGATATATAGATAAATCAATCTTCAAAGATCCTGTTGATTTCTATGTGTGCGACGTTTCTTTCATTTCAATAAGAACTATCATCGATACGTTAGTCTCCTTCAATGAAGACTTCAAAATAATGTTATTATTCAAGCCTCAATTTGAAGTAGGCCCAGCGCGATTAAATAAAAATGGTGTTGTTGCAAAGAAAGAATATCTTGTTGATGCAATCAATTCATTTCTTATTTATTTGAAGAATAAAGGACTGCATGTCCTTGATGTTTCGTATTCACCAATACTAGGAAACAAAGAAGGAAACATAGAATTTCTTTTCTACGTTTCAAACAAAGGAAACGACTTTAAATTTGATTCTGTATCATTAGTAAATAAAGCTCATTCAGTTTTAAAAGAAGATTGTAAAAGCTAAAGAATTCATCTTGCTGAAATTTGTAAAACCGCTTCAACGATAATTGTAAAAACAAGTAATTGTCCGCATTATTTCGTTTCAATTAGTCTTTTACAATTCTGTTACATTTCTGTTTCTACTTGTTGGTAGTTGCTTTTCCTTATCTAAGGCATACTAAAATCGCAAAAAGAAAAGAAAGAAAAAACAAAACAAAATGAACAAGAAAATTCACTTAATCTTAGGTGCTGCCATGGTTGGTGGCATGCTCGTATCATGTGGTGGAAGCAAAGAATTCGATTCCTCCAAAAACATCTCTGTACTCGTTAGAGAGACAGGATCTGGAACAAAGAGCGCCTTCCTCGAAATCTTAGGTTTAAAAGGCGCCGCTGATCCAACTAATGCAATCACACAAACATCTACTTCTGCTATTTTAACTGAAGTCTCTGGTAACCAATATGCAATTGCCTATGATTCATTAGGTTATGTTGATGATACAGTCAAAACTCTTAAAGTTGATGGCGTTATCCCAACTGCTTCAACAATTAAAGATGGTTCTTACGCAATTTCAAGACCATTGAACGTTATCTACAAAGAAGCAACAATTTCTTCTGAACCAGTTTATGCCGACTATTTATCATTCTTAGGTTCAAAAGAAGCTGAAGAAATGGCCTCAGAAGAAGGTTATGTCGCAATTCACGATAGCACGACATCCTACAGCAAAACCGCCGAATACACTGGCAAAAAGATCACAATTTCTGGTTCAACTTCCTTGCAACCATTGATGATCAAACTTGCTGCCAAATACATGGAGTATCACAAAGAAGTCACCGTCGAAGTTTCTGGTGGCGGATCAGGCACTGGTTATAGCAATGCTGAAAGCGGAGTTTCCACATTCGGTATGATTTCCGAAGAATTCAAATCTTCCAAAGCCGCTTCTTGCACATATTACACAGTTTGCAAAGATGGCATTGCTGTCATTGTTAACAAGAACAATCCTCTTGAAACAATTGCCAAAGCAGATTTAGCAACAATCTACAACCCAAGCGCTGAAACTCCTATCACCACTTGGTCTCAATTAATCAAATAATGGTAGATTCTAAAAAGCTGAAACTAAATAACGTCAAAGAAAATGGCGCAAAGTGGGGTTTCCTACTCTGTGCCTTTTTGTCGTTAGGACTACTTGCCGTTATTGTTGTTTTTCTATTTGTTTACGGTTCCCCATTTCTTTTTAGATATGGTGTCGGGAATTTCCTCTTTGGAATGGAATGGAACCCATTAGGAGATACACCTTCATATGGCGTTTGGCCAATGATTGTTGCTACCTTCTATGTTACTCTTCTTTCCTCTGTTGTCGGATGTGTATTTGGCTTATTTGTTGCTATAGCCTTATTTGCATTCGTGCCTAAAAAATTAGTAAGGCCTATCCGTGCTTTGATTGATTTATTAGCCGGTATCCCATCTGTTATTTATGGTTTGTTTGGCTTGATTATCATCGTTCCGTTTATCCGTGACTATATTTCTCCAAATGGAGTTGGATATGGAATATTAGCCGCTTCAATAATCCTTTCGATAATGATTCTTCCAACAATGGTTGGCGTCTCTTTAGATGCTCTCAATTCAGTTGATCATGCCTTTTATGAAGGAGCGTTGTCTTTAGGCTCATCTAGATCGCAAGCCGTTTTTAAAGTAATGGTTCCTGCAGCAAAAAGAGGAATTCTTGCTGCAAGCGTTCTTTCTACTGGTAGAGCTTTAGGCGAAACCATGGCAGTCATTATGGTAATTGGTGGTTCATCACAATTGCCTACATCATTGACTCAACCAGTTAGAACTTTGACCGCAAACATTGCCATGGGTGCCATGGAATTGCAAGCCATACCCGATGCGTTAAGCGCCTTATTCTGCTCTGGCGTTGTTCTCTTTTTATTCTCTTTACTCTTGAATGTCGTCTTCTCACTGTTAGAAGGGAGGAAGAAATAATGATTAACACGCGTGCTTGGAAAGCCAATAAAGGTTTATTTGCTTCATTAAAATATGTTTCCTTATTTTCATTGCTTGTAAGCCTTGTTGCTTTATTCTCCATCATCATCTTCATCTTCGTAAAGGGCGCCGGAAATATATCATGGCAATTCCTATTTGGAAGTTATGGCACAGAGGCGTCTATCTGGCCCGCTACCGTTGGCACTTTATATTTAATTCTAATTGCTTTAGTACTTGGTGTCCCTCTTGGCATTGCGACATCTATTTATCTTGTTGAGTATGCTAATGGCTCTGGAATTGTTACTAAAATCATCCGCGTCTCAATCGAAACATTGGCTTCAATCCCATCAATCGTATATGGCTTATTTGGATACCTCGTATTCGTTGTTTCCCTAAATTGGGGCTATACGTTAATGGGCGGAGGTATAACCTTAGCCATTATGATTCTTCCACTCGTCGTTAAAAACGTTGAGGAAGCCTTAAAGGAAGTTCCAAATTCATTAAGAGAAGCCTCTTTAGCTCTTGGCGCATCGAAGATTAGAACAATATTCAAAGTCGTTCTCCCTAACGCTTTGCCCGGCATTCTTACATCCATCATTCTTTCAATTGGTAGAGTCGTCTCTGAATCAGCTGTTCTTCTTTTAACGGTTGGCATGGTTGTTAATATTGTTCCAACCTCACCTATGTCTGCTGGTACATCATTAGCATTAGACATCTATTATTTTGCTCAATTTGGCTATATTGGCGAAGCTGGAGCTGCGTCTCTTGCTTTATTAGTCTTAGTCTTGTTACTTAACGTAATAGCTTATGTTCTTACATTTGTATTTCAAAGGAGGAGAAAACATGGAAAATGAAATCCTTAGAAGTGAAGATCTTCATCTTTTCTATGGAGAAAAAGAAGCCTTAAAAGGCATTAACATCTCCATTCAAAAGGGGACGATTCACGCTTTAATTGGCCCTTCCGGGTGCGGCAAATCAACGTTCCTTCGTTCTTTAAACAGAATGAATGACCTTATTGCTGATTGCAAAATCACCGGAAACGTCTATTTTCATGATGAAGACATCTATAAAAAAGGCGTCGACATCAATCTATTAAGAAAGAGGGTTGGCATGGTTTTTCAAAAGCCTAACCCATTCCCTATGTCGATTTACGATAATATCGCATACGCCCCACGTACTTTTGGCATTAGAGATAAAAAGAAACTTGATGAAATCGTCGTCGAAAGTCTTAAAAAAGCATCCCTTTATGAAGAAGTTAAAGACAACCTAAAGCATTCAGCATTATCTCTTTCAGGTGGACAACAACAACGCCTTTGCATTGCTAGAGCCCTTTCTGCCGAACCAGAGATTCTTCTTATGGATGAGCCTACAAGTGCCCTTGACCCAATCTCTACAGCTAAGATTGAAGAATTGATGGTTCAATTAAAGAAAGATGTCACAATCGTTATCGTTACTCATAACATGCAACAAGCATCAAGAGTTGCGGACTATACCTCTTTCTTCTTATTAGGAGAATTAGTGGAAACACAAAAAACCGAAAGCCTTTTCTCTCAACCAGTCGACAAAAGAACGGAAAATTACATCACAGGGAGGTTCGGATAGAGATGGAAACAAGATTCGAAAAAGAAATAGATTTGGTAATGAAAAAATTGGCCGATATGGGCGAATTAGCAGCCAAATCTGTTGAAAAAGCATTAACGGCTTTAGTTGAAAAAGATTCGAAGATCGCCGAAGAAGTAATTCATGAAGACAAACAAATCGATCAGCTGATGAAAGACATCGAATCTTCATGTTTTAGAATTCTTCTTTTAGATCAACCAGTCGCCTCAGATTTCAGAAAGGTAGGATCCGCCTTAAAAATGATTACTGATCTTGAAAGAATTGGCGATTATAGCGTTGACATTGCTGAAGAAGTAATTTCTTTTCCAAATGAACCATATATAAAATCATTAATTGATTTGCCTAAGATGGGCGGCTGTGCCTCAAGTATAGTTAAGAAAGCTGTTCATTCTTTCGTTGCTGGTAACGTTGAAGAAGCAAGATCACTTGAAAAGGACGACGATCGTGTTGATGAATATTACAAAAATATCAAACAAGAACTCTTAACTTTGATGAAAGGTGATGAGAAAAATGCTGAACAGTCTATAATATTCATGATGATTGCAAAGTATCTTGAAAGAATTGGCGATCACGCAGTTAATGTCGGGGAATGGGTTGATTATTCTTCAACAGGAACTCATTTGGACTCTTAATTATGGAAAAACAACTTATTTATTGTGTCGATGATGAAGAGAGCATTCGTATCCTTTACGAAGAAGCTTTACCTATGGGAGGGTATGAGTGCGTTTCCTTTCCAGATGCTTCAACCTTTTGGAATGCCTTGAAGAAAAAGCAACCTGATTTGATCATTTTGGACATTATGCTTCCAGGAATGGATGGCATGGCTTTGTTAAAAAACATCATTGAAAGTGAATACGCTTCAATTCCAGTAATCATGGTATCTGCCAAAAATAAGGAAACCGATAAAGTCAAAGGTCTAAACGAAGGGGCCGCAGATTATTTATCTAAGCCTTTTGGCGTAATGGAACTCTTGGCTAGAATCAAGGCAAATCTTCGTAAAATAAGCAAGACCGATACCCTAAAATACAAAGAATTGACTCTCAATAGGCAACATCATGAGATTTCTTTAAATGATGAAATTCTCCATCTTTCTTTGAAAGAATATGATTTGCTTGCTTATTTCATTGAAAACGTTGATAAAGCATTGTCAAAAGAAGAATTGTTATCAAATATTTGGGGCATTGATTGCTCAATCGAAACAAGAACAATTGATATGTTCGTATCAAGATTAAGAAAGAAGGTAGCGGGCTCTTCCGTTTCCATTGAGACAGTTAGAGGATTAGGCTATATCATGAGATGAAAAAGAAGTTAGCTTTTTGGAATTCGCTAATCATTATTATTGCAATTTCGATATTGCTATCTTTTGGTATTCTCTTCGCCAAAAATACATTGGTAAACGAAGCAAAAGAAAGCACGGTCGCTTTGACGCACTCTTACAAGAATGCATTTACAGGCGACACCACTTCTTTAGTTGTCGAAGATAAAAATATCAGAGAAACAATTATTCTTTCCGATGGATCGGTATTATGGGATTCTGAAGAAGACGCTTCAAAACTTTCTTCGCATGCTGATAGAGAAGAATTTAAGGCTGCTATAAATAATTCCCCAAAAGTAGTCATTCGTTCAAGTGAAACATTTGGCGTTGAATACATCTACTATGCCGAAGCAAAGACGATATCTTCAACTACATATGTTATTAGAATTGCCTTAAAAACATCTTCTTTAACAACTTTCATGTCTTCCTATATTCCATGGATTGTCCTTGTTGGAATGCTTGCTATAGCAGGTTCAATCGTTATTGTATTGCTTGTTACATCAAAATCTTTAAAGCCATTGAAGATCATCGAAGAGAACCTTGAGAAAATTAAATCCTGCGATGAATTAACTCCAATAGACATTAAGCAAACCGATGAAGTTGGCAACATCGCAAAAGATATAAATGAAATCTCTAATGAATTATCTTTGACGCTAAACCAACTCAAGAAAGAGGAAGAGAAACTATCCCTTCTTCTTTCAAATGTTCCCAACCCGATCATTGCAATAAGTCATAACAATGAATTGGTTTTTGCTAACGATGCGGCAAAGAAGATATTTATTCTAAACGAAGGCAAGGTTTCCAAAGATTTTAATCTTGAAAATGAAGCAATTTTTGAAAAAGAAGGCAGGACATATATCGTTTCTAAAAAAGATTCGAACGATTTCTATCTATGTGTTTTAAATGATATTACTCCTCAAAAGGAAGCGGAAAGACAGCGCAAAGAATTCGTCGATTCAGCTTCGCATGAATTAAAAACTCCACTCACTTCAATCATCGGATTTAATGAACTTATTGGAATGAGTACAAAAGACGCTAAAATTAAGCAATATACAGAAAAAGTGTCCATATCTTCAAAACGAATGTTATCTGTTGTTCAAGACATGTTAGCAATATCAGCTCTTGAAGAGGAAAAGGACAAAGGCGACTCTCCTTTGATCTCTTTAAAAAATGTTGCTAACGATGCCATAAAAAAGCTTTCTTTCCTAGCTGAAGAAAAGAAAGTAAACATATCTCTTATCGGTGATGCCCAAGTAAGAGTCGAAGACAAAGATGCTTATTTAATTATCAAAAACCTCATCGAAAATGGAATACTTTATAATGTCCCAAACGGTTCAGTTAAGATAACATTAAAAGATAAAACAATGATGGTTGAAGATACAGGAATTGGCATCTCCGAAAAAGACCAAGAAAGAGTTTTTGAACGTTTCTATAGAGTTGATAAATCACACAGCAGGCAAAATGGTGGAACGGGTTTGGGATTATCGATTGTTAAGCATGCCGTCATGAAATACAACGGAAAGATAAATTTGTCATCCCGTTTAGGATATGGAACGACCATCAGCGTTACATTCACAAAATAAAATAAGGCATACGTGTATTAAAAAAAGGCTTTTTATAAGCCCTTTTACATTTAATAAATCTAGTTAAGCAATCGTGTAATTAATGACAACGCTTGCATTTTTACTAGCGTAGCTTTCGCTTTCATCAAAAAGTTTAAAATAACCATATCCAGAAGGAATGTTATAGACATAAGTTGATGTTGATGAATCAAAAGAGTAAGAAGCTTTTACACCTTGATTAGAAGAACTTATTTGTGAGGTGGAAACACATAAAGTCAATGGCGAATAATACTGGCCAGCCGATTCAGCAGCAGTAACTACAATAGAATTTAGTTGGCCCATATCAGTAACATTGTAAATTTCCCCGCCAATATCTCCATTTTTTATTCTCTTAAACTGGACATATCCACCGCCATCGCATACATTCGTGTAGCCAAATTTAATAGAATCGATTACGACAGTCGAATCGGCAGCTACATATCCTGTAGAAAAATAGTTAGACTCAATTGTTACTTTGTTGTTGCCTGCCGCTGGTTTCTCAGCGATCATAGAAAGTTGAATCAAAAAGTAGCCTTCGCTTGCCATATATCCAACATCCAAACCGACGCTTTCGTTAGTTGCTAAAGCATTTGTTGAATCTACAGTATATCCAGCGTTACTTAATGATGTTTCATACTCGCTAACAAAATCAGCATCACTTATTGTTGAATCAAAATACCCACCAACATAGAAATAAGTATCACCGCTATAAGCATCATAGCTTTCGCCACTTGCTAAATTAAATGATGGAAGGTTTGCATCGCTTAAGGTTGCTTCAAGCTCAAAATATTCTTGAATGGCTGAATAAGGGAATGTTGTTGTTTTTCCTCCTTCTTCATACCAAGCAAAGATATTGAATGATGAATCACTATCATCGTAATAATATTGAACATATATTGAGGCGAGTTCGTCTGTTAATGGGTAGTAATAATTTGTGTATGTAAGACCATCGTCTTCATCAGTTAATTCCCAGGTGTATCCTGCATTTTTAAGAATTTCCCCGTACGAATCAGAAAGATCGCCACAATCATAATCGTAAACAATGAAGCATTCTCCATCAGAATCCGTTCCACTAGCATTAAGATAATTTGTTGTTAAACCCACCGCAAAAGGTAGAACGAATCCTTCTTCAAGATATGTGCTCATATCAGATAAGTCTTCATCAGACCATGCAGTAGCAAGTTTTGTTGAAGAATCCACCGAACTAGAAGATTCGTTTGATGTTACAGATGAAGCATCATTTGAACTTTCTTGAATATTCGAAGAAGATTCAGTTACGTCAGAACTTAAAGTTTCAACTGGTTTTCGCCGCATGACGAAAGAATAAAGCCTGCAGAGAGAAGGCTTATGACAATTAAGTGTTTTTTCATTTTATTATTTTCCTCTCGGGTAAGTATACACAAAAGGAATGGTGTTTCCTAACAAATCTTAATTTTAAATAAAATTATATCGAAATTTTTACAGTCAAATCTGAAGTTGGGTATGTCGAGCAAGAATAAACATAGTTGAATTCTTTATCAGTTGCTCTTCTTTGATCGTTTATTGGCGAGACAAAATATGAGCCATCAACAATTTTCACTCTACAAAATCCGCACGATCCAGCACGACATCCAGTATGTATTTTTAAGCCAGCTCTTTCTAATGCTACAGCAATATTTTCTTTCCCTAAAGCAGGAATAACATCTACACGCTCCCCACGGATTACCTTCATAGAAAAGGTTTTCTCATAATTACTAGGATCGTATCCTTGAAGATTTCTTGGATCTTTAGGGTTGCCAAACACTTCAAAATGGATTCTCTTGGTTGGAACATTCAATTTTAATAATTCGCCTTTGACAAAGCTATACATATTTTGAGGACCACAAACAAAATAAGTTGAATCTTCATTTGAATATTTCTTTATGAGTTCAGCATTTATAAAGCCTTTTTCGCCTGAATAATCTTCTTCATTAGAAAGGACATCAATGATTTTAACTTTTTGAGAGAGACATTCTTCCAATTCGTTTTTAAGAATAATGTCTTTATAGGTTCTAGAACCATGAATAATTGTTAAACAAATGTCTAATGAACCATTCTTGACTTCTCTTGCCATAGAAAGGAATGGGGTGATTCCACTGCCACCAGCAATGGCGACTACATTCTTGTTATCTTTAATGGAATCATAATAAAAATCACCAAGCCCTATTTCGGCAAAAAATATATCACCCAATTTCGCTTTATCATTGAGATAAATAGAAACAAATCCATCATCAATTTGTTTTCTAACGGTTATTTGAATCACAGGATTCTCTCCTCTTGTTTGATATGGCGCTGAGCAAATCGAATAGGGACGTGTAGTTATTGTGTTGCCGATTTTGACACTCAATGACAAATATTGTCCTGCTTGAAAATGTGGGAAATGTTTATCAAGGGATTCAAATGTAAATGTTTTAACCCCTTCATTTACTTCTTTGACATCAATTAATCTAATTTGTATCTTTCCAGGATGAAGCTGTTTAGCAACCAAAGATGTAGCATCTTTTGTATCTATGCTAGAAGAGCCATTATCAATTACTTCTTTTCTTCTATCTGTAACTTCGAAAGCACCTAATAAATCTTGCTTGAGGGATTTGATTTTCATTGTTTCTTTCTCCCTTCTTTTTTCATATAGTTCAACACTAAATTAGCAGTATGTTGCCCATTACTAATGCATGGCGCCATTCCATCGCCCATTAATTGATGAGCTCCAGCAAAGAACAGTCCTTTAATAAACATCTCATCTTTTTCCATGAATTGTCTGGCGACAACAGAATCTTTCATCGAGTGAGTATATCCATAAATTGATCCTTTATAGGCACCGGCATAATGAGAAATCGTCACTGGTGTTTCTAAAATACAATTTTCGATGTGTTTAGAAAGGTCAACGCCTAAACGTTTTGATTCAATGGCGATTAAATCTTTTGCAACCTTTTCTTTAACTGAATAATAGTTTTCTTCAGTAACTTGGTCCCAAGCTTCAGGACGCGGAAGAACAACTATGGCGTAAACTGTTTTCCCCTCCGGAGCGGCATATGGGTTAGCTAAATTCATGCAAACAGAGGTCAAATAATCATACGGTCCTAATGTTTTGTAATTTTCCCATATCTTATTGAGATTCATTCCGTTTGGAGCATAGAATGTTGAATATTCCCTGATATTGAGTTTATCCGGCGTTGTATCAAGTAATAAGGTCACAGAGAAAACACTTAAGGAAATTTCTCTAGAATTCGTATATTTGATTGCTTCGACTGAAACTTCTGAAGCTGGTTCAATCATTTTTGCATAGGCAACATTTGGATAGGCACCGCAAATGACAATATCAGAATGAATTTCATCTCCATTCTTCGTTCTAACGCCATACACTTTTTTGCCTTTAGCAAGAATCTTTTCTACCTTTTGAGAATATTCGATATGAATTCCAAGCTCATCGCATTTCTCGGCCATTTTTAAAGCCATTTCATATGAAGTATTCTTTGGGACGTAAGCACCATATCCTAGATATTCAACTAAAAGATAACCATAGACGTTAAACGGAAGTTCTTCTAAAGTATTTCCAACATAAACCCAATACGCAGAAAGAATATCAATGGCTTTCTTGGGAAGATCATATCTATCTATGACTTCTTTAAATGAATATCCAGCAGTCTTAACTAAATCAGGAAATCTGAGAACCATTTTCAATATGCTAGTTTTATGAAGTGTAACGTAATTTGTAGCATAGTGGACTTTCTTAGCCATATCAAAAAATTTCATCAATTTCTTGTATACTGATCCATCTGAATCATTACACGCCTTGGCTATTTCCTTGCAAGGAACTTCAAAATTTCCACCTTCACCAGCATGAATTACGACATCAGTTTCATTATCGACATAATGGTATGCTTCAGGAACTCTGATCCATTCAATATTTATGCCAAGTTCATCAAAAAACTTACCAGTACTTAATTGATGTTTATCACCAATTCCCATCATTTCATGAAGAGACGCTTCAAACTCCACATTGTTGCGAACATATGAGGTTGCAACGCCACCAGGAACATTATGTTGTTCAAGTATCAAAATGTTATTAACCCCGCTCTTTTTCAATTTAAGGGCGGTAGCCATTCCTGCTAAAGCAGATCCTATGATTATTACATCATATTTATCCTTGTAAAAACTTGTCATTTCTCTTCTAAGTTCCACCTAGTTATAAATACTAAATCTTGTTGTTTTTTGTTTCCACAAATATTTTAAATAATTAAGTTTTGCAGAAAATAAAAAGCCTCGTTTCCAATCAAGGCTTAATTTTGGATTATTGGTGGAGTCGAGGGGAATTGAACCCCTGTCCGAAGAATCTCCCACAAGGACGTCTACAGTTTAGACCTCATCGTGATTTAACCAATTAGTATGATAAGATCAGAATCTAATTGGCGAGGTTGTAATGATTTTCGTCGTCTCTCCCCAACCAAGGTTTGACGCTTATCGCCTTATTTAGCATTCTGCTTGTTAGTAAGACGCGAAACTAACAGAGAACGTGCTCCTCCTAGACGTTGCTAGGAAACCCGTAGGTTACTGATTAAGCGGCAGCATACGAAACGCGGTTTGCGCGGTTCGCATAGATATAACTGTTGTCAGTTATTGTTTTTTGATGTTAAAGCTCATCACGCTACTGCAGTCCAGGCAAGATCGGTCCCCCGTCAAAACCAGAACGACCCCATCTTTGCTTGCTAATGAATCACAAGCCCTGTAAGTATACATTCCAAAACGTAAAAAATATAGTATTTCCTTGTCTCTAAGAGACAATAAATAATGTTTTCTTTGTATAATTGTGCGATTTGTTGTAAAGTTTCAATGCTAATTTAAAGGATGTATTATGGCAAAAGCAAAACCAATCAAACAAAAGAAGGAAAATAAATTCCTTCAAAAGATAATATTCTTCTTCAAAACATTATTCTCAAACGATACTTGTATCGATGGTAGGGAGCATAAATGGTACGGGCCAGTAATCATTGCCATCCTCGCTGCGGTTATCGCTACAATTCCAACGATGGTGGGAAGATTCACAATCCAAGCTTCTTCGTTCTTCACAAGCGGATACACATATGATTATGAAAATGCTCTTACTGCATTTGCGGATCAAACTTCTTCAGTTTCTATGAAAATTACCTCTGGTTCATTAACCGTTGATGAAACTGCTTGGAATAACGCATGCAAAACATCAATGGATCAAACTCCATTAAGTGGTAAAGAAGACATTCCAACATTCTGGGGATATTTCTACAAAGTTCCAGTTACAGTCGCTACCTCAACAAGTGAAGATACAACAACAGTTACTTCAACAATCGACAAATGGTATTGTGGTTTGGCAATTTATTATTCTGGCGATGAAAATCCAACAACATACGCTTCAACGAAGCTCTCCAATTATTTAAATGATCCTAATTATCAATTGGAGGTCGCCCAATCCGAAACGAAGTCTTCAACAATTTCCGCCTTCTCGACTAACATCATTGTTATTGGTAAAGAAGCAATCTATATGGCCAAGGGCGTTAGCAGTTCTTCTTCAATAAAAGGTGCTGTATATGCTAAATTTGACGCCACATCATTTGAAGGAAAAGAGTTTCACGACTTAGTTAAGCCAGCTGAAGGACAAACGATAACTACAGCATGGGGAAACTTCCTTAATGAAGGTTATTCTTCAACTCGTGTTGTCTTGGCATGGCAATATACCGGCATCATGTTTGCAATCTCTGTTGGTATCATCTTCTTGATGGGTCTCCTTATCTTCATCATGACAAGAGGCAAAAACAATCCATTCAGAATTTATACATTCTGGGAATGCCAAAAGATTGGTTATTATGCCGCAACGACACCAGCCTTATTATCCTTACTTGCTTTCATCCCAATGTTCTCTCAAATGACGATGTTCCTCTTCCCAATGATTTACATCTTAAGAGTCACATGGATGTCTATGAGAAGCTTGAGACCTGCTGCATAATCATCTTATAAAATTAAAACGGAGCAAACGCTCCGTTTTTCTTTTGCTTAATTAATCGCCGTAATCGCTGCCACGATTCTTATCTTCAACGTATATTTTCAATGGATCTGATATATCGCTAATTTCTCTGTAGATGAATCCATCTTTTTCCATAAATGGAGATTCATAGGACCATGTAAATATTACCTTCTGATTGTCTTCGATTACTTTATATATTGCATTAAGAAGATCTTCATAACGTTCTTCTCTTTTCTCTTTGAATCCTTGCATGCCTGAATAGAAACCAGGTTCAACATAGAAGACGTGACCATCAGAAGTTTTATAAGCATTGCAATAAGGATTGCTTTCGTCAGTAAATGTTTCGTATTTATCAAATTCAGGATATTTCATATTATTTCCTCCTATTTATGATAAGGTTCGTTATTTAATATTTTAAATGAACGATAGATTGCTTCAAGAAGAATAACTCTTGTCATTTGATGAGTAAATGTTAATTGGGATAAAGTGAGTGAGGCATTCCCTCTTTTCTTCAATTCATCTGAAAGGCCTAATGAGCCACCAATAACAAATGAAAGATTGGCGCCCGAGAATTCCATCCACTTGGATAGTTTTTGGGCTAAGATGGTGGATGTAGGTTCTTCTTTGCCTAAATCAAGCAAAACAAGATAATCAGAGGGTTTAAGCTTAGAGAGTACTTCTTTGCCTTCTTTTGTTTTTACTTCATCTTCTTCTTTTTTCGATGCAGTTTCTTTAGAGGCTAAATCAGGACACTCAATAATTTCTATTTTGGCATATGGGGCAAGTCTTTTTAGATATTCTTGTTCAGCTGCCTTCCAATATGCTTCCTTGAGTTTTCCAATAACAAAGATTCTAATCTTCATCTTTATCTCCACCGATAATATAAGTTGAGGCTGGCGCACATCTAAGATTGTAATCTTGAATGTTCAATCCTTTTTCTTTAAAAACTTCATCCCATGTTGAGATTGTTACATCTGGAGTGTTACATTCTTCAGAAAGATGAGCAAGAGTGATTTCTTTTGTATTTTTACCGATTAATGATGATACGTATCCAGCGGAATCCTTATTTGAAAGATGGCCATGCGAGGATAAAATACGGTTTTTCAAATCTCTTGGCCTTGAAGATTTCTCTAACATATCTACATCATGATTGGATTCAATAATGTAATATTTGGCATTTTCCATATAAGGTAGACTTTCTTCAGGAATATAGCCCGTATCGGTCATATAAACCATCTTATCAAGTCCATTAATAAGAATGTAACCTAATGGATGGTTAGCATCATGTGACGTTTTAACTGGAATAATCGTAAAATCCCCTATTTCAAAAGAATTCTCCTCTTCAATAACGTGGGTTGGATTCTCTAATGTTGTATTGTCTGCATACGTTGGTATGTTTAATTTCTTGTATCCAGCTAAAGAAAGGCCTTTAACGTGATCTGAATGTTCATGAGTGATAAGTAAGCCTTGAATGTCTTTTAATTCGAATGGCGTTTGTTCTATCGCTTGATTAAGCACACCTAAAGTAACACCCATATCAATTTGAATGAGCGTAGTTTTAGAGTAGATAAAGCAGGCGTTCCCTTTTGAAGATGAAGCGGCAATAACGTATTTGATCATTGTTCATCTGAAGACGGATAACCATCTTCTCCATTAAGCCTTCTCTCTTCTTCCTCGGCCTCTTCGGAGAAATTATCAAACCTCTGGATTGATTTGGAGAAAACTAAATTAAAGACACCCGTTTGTCCATTACGGTTCTTCGTAACGCTGATTTTAGTGATGGACGTGTTGTATTTATTTGGGCCCATTTTTGCTCTTGCTTGTTGCTCATCGACCTTTTGTTCATATTCGCTTTGAGGCTTACTCATTTTCTTACCTTGGTTCTCAAAGTAATCCTTACGATACATAAGCATGATGATATCAGCATCCTGTTCGATAGAGCCTGAATCTTTAAGGTTAGACATAGATGGAATGCCATTTTCGTTATTATCGGCATTACGGTTAATCTGCGCTAAAGCAATAACTGGTAATTTTAAATCACGAGCAAGTTCTTTTAGCGATGATGTAATTTCGGCAATTTCCAAAGAGCGAGATTCAAAAGATTTCTCTGTTTTGATAATGTTTATATAGTCGATAAAAATTGCACACAAATCAGGATTTGTATTCTTTAGTTTGATCGATTTGGCAATAATGTCACCAAGTTTAGGGTTGGGTCTATCATCGATAAACAAATTAAGGCCTTCAACCTCGCTAACAGCGGAAGAAATTTGAGCAAGTTCTCTTTGCCCAATAAAGGAATTTGTATTTATGCTAACTCTAGAAATGGCCGAAAGCATACGTTTCATAATGAGGGAAGAAGACATTTCGCCTGAGAATATAGCGACCGTTTGTTTCTTATGCATAGCCGCATTTAAAGCTAAATTAAGAGCGAAAGCAGTCTTACCGACTGAAGGACGAGCAGCCAAAACGATAAGATCACCTGCTTGCCATCCGTGCGTGTATTTGTTTAATTCGCGGAAACCAGTATCAACGCCAGTTAAATTTCTATCGGAGCGTTTAGATTCTTCGATAATCTGTTGTTTAACTTCACGGGCGATTTCTCCACCTGGGCGAAATGAGCCAACCGAACGCTTATTTGCAATAGCACTTAATTCTTGTTGAGAAGCAGTAATGAAGTTACCAATATCATCCGCCTTGCCTTCCGCATAGTCTTTTTGAATTCTTTGCAAAGCTAAAAGATACTCCCTAAGAACTTTCTTGTCTTTTATGAGCTTGATGTAATGTTCAATGTTGTCTGGATTGATAACTTTATCCATCAATTCTATGAGATAAGAGGTTCCGCCAGCCGCCTCTAATTTATTAGTATTGATAAGTTCATCTGTAACCGTTTGAGCATCAATGATATCTTCACGAGCATTAAGACTTTCCATAGCGGAAAAGACTATCTTGTTGCGTGGTTCAACATCAGAAAAAGTGTCCATAGTTAAAGAAGAGATTCCAACTGAACAAGCTTGTGACGAAACAAGCATTGAACCAAGAACGGTGCACTCAGCTTCAACGTTTGAAGGTAATGTAGTTTTAGTTACCTTAGCCATTATTTTTCCTCAGAGATATGAACGTTTACTGTGCCAATAACTTCGCCTGCACTACCTTTATAAAGTTCAATCTTTAAACGAGTGTAGCCTAAAGCATTTGCTGGATATTTATCAAGGAATTTACGTTTATCAATGGTGATGCCCCATTGTTTTTGCAATCCTTCCTCAATTTGTTTTGGGGAGATTGAGCCAAACATTCTGCCGTCTGATCCAACCTTCGCTTTAAATTCAACGTTAATATGTTCTAAACGTTTCGCTAATTCCTCAGCATCTTTCTTAAGGGCTTCTTGTCTAGCATCCTCTTCAGCATTGTTCTTTGCTAAGATTTTTTGGTTTGTGTCCGTTGAAATAACAGCTAATTTACGAGGAATAAGATAGTTCTTCGCAAAGCCATCTTTAGCATCAACTGTTTGGCCTTTTTTGCCAACACCTTTAACATCGCTTAATAAAATTATTTTCATACGTTATTTCCTCCGTTACCAACGACCTTTGATGAATCAAGGTACGTTTCTAAACATTCAATTAATTTCTTTTCTGCTTCTCCAACAGTTTTTATTGATGCAACCTTTGGGTTAGGGAAAGCGGTTGCAGCCATTTGCAAGTGTCCGCCACCACCTAATGATTCCATGAGCAACTGAACTGATATTGTCCCATCACTACGAGCCGAAATACTGATGGTCTTATCCGCTGTTCTTCCAATTACAAAGGACGCATGTACATCTCTAAGAGATAAAAGAGAGTTCGCAACTTTAGCAAGAGCACTTCTTTCAACGATATCTTTATCATCCGAAACACAATAGAGAACGCCATATGAAGGGGTCTTCATCGTGGAAAGAATCTTGTTAATTAAAGCAAATTCTTCATAATCATCTTTAAGATATTCATCAGCAAGTGTATTGTCAGCGCCATATTCTTTTAAAATTTCGGCGGCTTCAAATGTGCGTTTGCCAACTGACTTGCTCTTAAAGTATTGGGAATCCATGAAGATGCCTGAAAGCATGATTGTGGCGTATGCTGGCTTAAGTTCCATGCGTGGATTGGCAGCAGCATAATAAATCATTTCTGTGATTAATTCTGAAGCACTTGATGCAGACGGTTCAATATATGAGAGAGATGGTCTTTCGATAAATGAATCTCCACGTCTATGATGATCAATAACGACAACCTTTCTTGTAATATCTAAAAGCTTAGGTGCCATAACATTTCTTGGAACAGAAACATCAACAACAACGACAAGCGTTGATTCGGTTAATTGAGAAGCGGCTTGTTCAGGCGTGATTGTCATCTGATCAAGAGTTTCTTTTGAGAAAGCATTCGTAAATGCTAAACGAGTCTTCTTTTCGGTACGTTTTGGCGCATAAACAATTTTTGCTGGCTTGTTGCAATATTCACAAATGGCTTTAATTCCTAAACAACTGCCTAAGGCATCCATATCCATTTCTGTATGACCCATGATATAAACCATGCTTGAATCATTAATTATTCTTGTTAATCCACCAGTCAAAGAACGAACCTTAACCTTAGAAGAGTTTTCAACGGCCGCGGATTTGCCACCAAAGAACCTTAATTCCTTACCGTATTGTGAGACAACGGCTTGGTCGCCACCACGAGCAAGGGCTGTATCAATAGCGCCTTCGGTCATTTCATATAGTTTACCAACATCAGGGAAATCATGAGCAAAACCGATAGAAAGAGTTAATGGGGTGTCTTCTTTATCTTGAACGGCACGAACCTTTGTCATAATGGAGAAGCCATCTTTTTCCATTTGGTCAAGAGCATTAAAATTACAAACAGCGAAATATCTGTCTTGCTTAACTTGAGTAAGTAAGACTTTATATTGTCTAAAATATTCACGAATTGTTGCTCTAACATTCATGACAGCATCTGCTACTTCATCAGTATCTGATGCAACGTCATTGAAGTTATCGATGATGATGACGCCTAAAGCGACAGCTTGTTCTTTTGAGTAATTAACAACGTTGTCATATTCAGTCATATCTTTAAAAACGAACATACGTGGCTCGCTAAGGTAACGAACTTCATATGACCTACCCTTAGCTTCAAGATGGACTGTCTTATCTGCTTTGTATTTAGTAAGTCCTTTTAATGACGGATAACTGTCAAAGAGATATGTATCAACCAAATCAATATGCCTTTCATGGAATAAACCATTTGTCCATAAAACGATATCATCATTATCAACGATAACTAAGCCAATTTGATTGAAGTTATAGGCCATCTGAATATCGTTGCCGATAAGTGAGGAAACTTCAATATCGTTCGTTTGTCTCTTTTTACCAAGGCGAGCTAAAACAAACCAGGCAAATAAGATATCGATCACCAAAATAATGATAAAGGCAACAAAGAGATATTCTTCAATATGGTTTAACGATCTGATGTCAAATGTGTCATAGAGCCAAAAGAATGTGAACAATCCCACAATGATTAATTCAATCAAAGCAACTATGGCAGTTATGGTTCTATATTTTTTTATTAATTTATTCATACGACTATTATAATTTAACCCCTTATGGGTTAAAAGAGTTAAAACCAAAAGAAATGAAAAACCCCACCGAAGTGGGGTCATCATTGACGTTAATTAAGCTTAGTTTGCGCCAACTTCTGGGAGTAAACCCATGAAACGGGCGTTTTTGATTGCTTTTGCTAATTGACGTTGATATTTGGCACAAGTACCTGTGCTGCTTCTTGGCATGATTTTTCCATCAGGTGTGATGAATCTTTGAAGAAGTTCAACGTTTTTGTAATCAATATGGGTAATATGATTCTTAGTGAAATAGCAAACTTTACGTCTGGATTTAACTTTTCTAAAAGCCATAAATTTCCTTTCTAAATTAGAATGGTAGATCGTCATCTACGACATCGATAGCATCTAAGTTGCCACTGTCAGAAGCGGAATTTGTTTGATTAAAGCCTGCAGGTTGTGAAGCAGATTCTGCGGATGCTCCATTAGAACTCTTTGGTTCTAAGAAATCAAATCCATCAACAACCGTTTCAATAGTTGTAACTTGAACGCCTGCTTTGTTGGTGTATTTTCTTTGTTGAAGCCTTCCTTCAACGGAAACCAATGAACCTTTATGGGTATATTTCACAAAATTATCTGCACGTTGGCCGAACAAAGTGCAATTCATGAATAATGTATTGCTTGTTCCGTCTGGATTTTTGCGAGGGTCATCGACTGCCACTGTGAAGGAAGCAACAGAGAGACCTGATGCAGTCTTACGTAATTCAGCATCACGAGTAAGACGGCCGATTAAAATGACACGATTTAACATATTTTACGATCCTCCAATATTATTTTTCGTAATTAAACGATTAGTCTTGGTCAACCGTAATCAAGAAACGAAGAACGTTTTGATCAAGTTTCGCTTGGCGTGAGAACTCATTGAGGCCTTCGATTTCGCCGTTAACTTTGAGAACGACATAGAAGCCTTTGAGTTGCTTTTTGATTGGCGTAGCGAAATCTTTCATGCCTAATTCTTGGGTAGCAGTAACTTTGCAGTTGTTTGCTTCAAGAATACTTTGAATTTTGGCGATTTCATCTTTTCTAGCTTGTTCTTCAAGAACGCTATTTAAGATGTACATGATCTCGTATTTTTTCATGATAGCACCTCCTAAATTGGTCTAATGGATCGCATCAATGTGCGACCATAAGAGAATGTTGCCTTCCTTCCTTCACAAGGAAAGCCTTAGAATTATACACTCAAAAAGGAGAGTTATCAAACAAGATTACGTTGACTTTTAAATTGTTTTCTTTTCACTAAAAATTTATGTGATATTTTTCTTTTGATAATTGATACACGCATAACGTGTTTTTACTATTTTTGCTAATTTTCTATTTCATGAAATTATCCACCCTTCACCTATTTAAAGACGTAGTTTTTCAAAAAAAGACAAAAAAAGTTAAAAAAAGCGTCACCAATTGATGACGCTAGTTTATAGAAAGTGTTATTTCTCGTCTTTCATTGTAGGAAAGAGAAGAACTTCACGGATTGTTGGTTGTTCGGTAAGTAACATGCAAAGACGATCAATACCAACACCAATTCCACCAGCTGGCTGCATGCCATATTCCATTGCTTCAAGGAAGGAATAGTCAATAAGGTTGGCCTCATCGTCTCCTCTATCTCTGGCAGCCATTTGAGCTTGGAAACGTTCCATTTGGTCAAATGGGTTATTCAATTCAGAATATGCATTGCCAAATTCAAATCCGCCAATGAATAATTCGAAACGATCAACGAATCTTGGATCGGATGTTTTCTTTGTTAGTGGGGAAACTTCGATTGGATAGGTTGTAATAAAGGTTGGTTGAATTAAGGTTGGTTCAACAAATTCATCAAAGAAAGCTTGCATGATATAGCCTGTGCTATTCCAAGATTGTTCAAGCGGAACTTTGTGTTCTTTTGCAAGAGCGACAGCTTTTTCGAATGGAATATCCTCTGTGAAATCAACACCAGTCTTTTCTTTGATCGCTTCGGCCATCGTGATGACTTTGAATGGGTTAGCAAGATTAATAATATTGCCATTCCAATTGAATTCTTCTTTGCCAACAACTTTATCAGCAACGTAATGCATCATGCCTTCAACCCAGCTCATCATATCTCTAAGATCGCCATAAGCTTGATAGAGTTCGATTGTTGTGAATTCAGGATTGTGGCGGTTATCCATGCCTTCATTACGGAAGATACGGCCAATTTCATAAACACGATCAATACCGCCAATCATGCACTTTTTGAGGTTTAACTCAGTAGCAATGCGAAGATAGAAATCTTTGTCTAAAGCATTATGATGCGTAACGAATGGTCTTGCTGAAGCACCACCAGCAATTGGGGATAAAACAGGCGTCTCAACTTCTGTGAAGCCTAATTGATCACAATAATCACGAATGCCTTTGACAATTGCAGGACGTAAGATAGCCGTTCTTCTACTTGTATCATTCATGATTAGGTCTAAATAACGACGACGGCAACGTTCTTCAAGATCTGTTAAACCATGGTATTTTTCAGCCAATGGTTTTAAACATTTTGAAAGGTGGGTAAATTTGCTGCAGCGGATTGTTAGTTCCCCTGTGCGGGACTTCATCAATGTTCCTTGAACACCACAAATATCACCAACGTCTTCTAATTTGAAGATGGCATAGTTTTCTTCACCGACAACATTTTTGCCAATCCAAACTTGAATTGTTCCAAATTCGTCTTTTACGTTAAAGAAGGCCGCTTTGCCCATATCACGGATGGCCATGATACGTCCGGCAATATCAACGCTGACCTCTTTTGCAGACAATTCTTCTGCTTCAACTTCGCCATAATCTTTTCTGATATCACGAATTTGGTTTTTCCATTCATATCTTTGTCCAAATGGATCAACACCTAATTCTTTATACTTTGGAAGTTTGGCACGTCTTGCCAATTCTTGGTCTGTTAATTTTTCTTCCATAATAAAAATCCTTTCTCTTAAGAAATGCTTAAATAGTTTATCGCTAAAAGGTTAATTTTGCACCTTATTTGCAATTTAAGACTCAACATTTTGAAACATGAATTGCTTAAATTGATACACGTACCCATTAAATTAAAAAGAGACGCATCCGAAGACACATCTCAATTTGTTGTAATGATTACTCTTTGATGGCATTGCCTGTATAGAGTTGGTAATACTTACCTTTCTCCTCAAGTAAGGCATCATGGGAACCACGTTCAATGATATTGCCGTGATCAAGAACCATAATTACATCAGAGTTCTTAATTGTAGATAAACGGTGAGCAATAACGAATACCGTTCTTCCTTCCATGATGGCATCCATTCCTTTTGTGACCATTGCCTCTGTACGTGAGTCAATCGAAGAGGTAGCCTCATCAAGAATAAGGACAGGAGGATTAGCAATAGCTGCACGAGCAATAGCTAGAAGTTGTCTTTGACCTTGAGAGAGGGAAGCTCCACCATTCTTAAGAACAGTGTTATATCCTTCAGGCAATTGATTGATAAAGGTATCAGCATTAGCTAATTTAGCGGCTGCATAAACTTCTTCATCCGTCGCATCAAGTTTGCCATAACGGATATTTTCCATAACTGTACCAGTGAATAACTTAGTATCTTGGAAAACCATTCCTAATGATCTGCGTAAATCAGACTTCTTGATCTTGTTGATGTTGATATCGTCATAACGGATCTTTCCATCAGCAATATCATAGAAACGATTAAGAAGGTTTGTAATTGTCGTCTTGCCAGCACCCGTAGGACCAACAAAGGCAACTTTTTGCCCAGGCTCAGCATAGACTTTGATATTGTGAAGGATGATCTTATCTTTCGTGTAACCGAAATCAACGTCATTGACATTGATTTTACCTTTCAACCAAGTATATGTTGTTGGAGATCCATCAGTATGAGGATGTTTCCAAGCCCATTTTCCAGTTCTTTCAGCAACTTCAACTGGGTTACCATTTTCATCTTCTTTAGCGTTGACAAGTTCAACATATCCTTCATCAACTTCTGCTGGTTCGTCAATGAGAGCAAAGATTCTAGCAGCGCCAGCCAAAGCCATTGTGACAGTGTTAAGTTGCTGTGCCATTTGTCCGATTGGTTGGACAAAACTCTTTGAATAAAGCAAGAAGGAAATGATGATACCAATAGTGTATGTATGGGCAAATTGAGCAGTTAATGCATAGCCAGAAATGTTATTGATAACGAAGATACCACCAACTAATGCAAGAATAGCATATTGCATGTTGCCTAATTGGTTAACGGTAGGCATTAATGTGTTAGCGTAACGATTAGCTTTAACAGATTCATTGTACAAAGCGTCGTTTACTTTTCTGAAACCTTCAATGTTTCTTTGCTCATAATTGAAGACCTTAACGACTTTTTGACCAGCAATCATTTCTTCGACATAACCATTCGTTTTGCCTAATTGAATTTGTTGTTCAACGAAGTGCTTACCGGAATTCTTGGCAAAATATTTTGTCAAGAAGCCCATGACGATTGCGAAGATGACAACAACAGCCATCAAATAAAGGTCTGTCATCAACATGATAACGAAGCAAGCGGCCATGGAAACAATGCTTGAAACTATCATTGGAATAGAACGTGCAAGCATTTCTCTAAGGGAATCGACGTCGTTTGTGTAAACGGACATAATATCGCCGTGTGTATGTTGGTCAAAGAAAGAAACAGGTAAGTCTTGCATGTGATCAAACATTTGGTCACGGATCTTCTTTTGCAATCCTTGAGCAATATAAGCCATAAAGAAGTTATAGCAATATGATGCAATAACGCCTAAGGCGAAAATGCAAATCATGACAGAAATCATCGTGAAGAAATTCATTCCCCAGACATTGATATCATTGGTCATAATTCCCCAAGCAGAACCGCCTTGGATATTTGGATTCAATTCAGCAAACTTATTTAAAGCTGGAGTTATGAACTTATCGATGAGGATGGTGCCAACAAAGTAAGAGTTAGCAACCGACGTGAAGGAAACGATAACAGTCGAAATGATAACAATAGCAAAGTATCCAGGATAATATTTGAATACCATGCCCATAAGGCGTTTCATTGCGCCATTGGTTTCCGCTTTACTTGTTTTCTTATTCATGGACATCGAAATCACCTCCACCTAATTGAGATTCATAAAGTTCTTTATAAACATCGCAACGTTGCATGAGTTCATCGTTCGTTCCTTTATCGACGATTTTGCCACCAGTCTCTAAAACAATAATGGTGTCACAATCCTTAATTGAGAGGACACGTTGAGCGATTATGAACTTTGTAACATTTGGTTTTGTCTTTGATAATCCTTCACGAATAAGGGAATCCGTGTGGGTATCACAAGCACTTGTGGAATCATCGAGAATCAAAACTTTTGGATTCTTCAAAAGAGCTCTGGCAATACAAAGACGTTGCTTTTGACCACCAGAGACGTTTGTACCGCCTTCAGTAATCATTGTGTCTAACCCTTGTGGGAAGTTATGAAGGAATTCGGAAGCTTGCGCAATATCGCATGCAGCCCAGATTTCTTCATCCGTAGCATTTTCGTTTCCCCATTTGAGGTTTTCACGGATTGTTCCAGTAAAAAGAACGTTCTTTTGCAAAACGACTGAAACAGAATCGCGAAGGGTTTGGATGTCATAGTCACGAACATCAACTCCGCCAATTTTGACGGATCCTTCATTAACATCATATAAACGAGCCATTAAAGATATTAAGGATGTTTTAGAAGAACCTGTAGGGCCAATAATACCTACTGTCTCGCCTTCTTTGAAATGTAAGTCGACATTGTTGAGAACATATTTGTTTTCAACATAGCCAAAGGAAACATCGTTGTAATCAACATCTCCATTCTTAACTTCCATGACTGGATTCTCACAATTTTGGATATCAGGAACTTCATCAATGATTTCAACAATACGTTCAGCGGAGTTACGAGCAATCGTAATCATGACGTAAACCATAGAGACCATCATTAAAGCGGTAAGAATCATCATGACATATGTGAACAATGAAGATAAAGCTTCGGTTGTTAAGATGTTGCTAAGAATTGTGACTGTGCCAGCCGCATCGGTGCTAACGGAGACGTTAGATGTGATTGCATATGCACCTAAGACAGAAATAAGAATCATGGCTGCAAAAATAGCCAAATTCATGAATGGGTTGTTAAAAGAGAGGACTCTTTCGTTAGCGATATAGTTCTTGTAAATGAAATTGGAAACACCATTGAAATGATCAACATGATGTTTCTTTCTATCGAATGATTTAACTACACGTATGCCATCAACGTCTTCTTCAACAGATTCATTTAATTCATCATAAGTATTGAAAATAAGAATGAATCTCTTGTGCGCTTTAGAAGCGATAAAGATTAAAACAAACAAAACAACAGGGATGATAATTAAGAAGATCCAGGCTAATCCAGGTGCCATAACAAAGCACATGATTAAAGCGAAAATCATCATGAATGGTGCACGAAGTACCATACGAATAATCATCATGAATGAAAATTGAACGTTAGTAACATCGGTAGTAGTACGTGTAACAATTGAAGCAGGTGAGAACTTATCAATATTCTTGAATGAATATCTTTGAACTTTCTCGAACATCGATTGGCGTAAGTTACGGCCAAACCCAGCTGAGGCACTAGATGCCCAATAGCCAGCTAAAATGCCTAATACAGCAGCTAAGATAGCCATGCCAGCAAGGATGCAAGACCACATGATGATGCCGTTTAAATTGCCGTTTTTAACTTCAGTAAGCAAATATTGCATAAAGAAGGCAATAAGGATTTCAATAGCAGTTTCGATAAAGACACAAATCCAAGTAAGGATAGCATCACGCCAGAAACCTTTGATGTGCTTGGCTAAAACGTTCAAGACATGGGAAATAGAATACTTTCTTTCTTCACCAGTTAAAGTTTTTCTTTTTTTCTTGGTTTTTTCCATAGTTTCTCCTTTCTATAAATCTAGAGTTTCGATACGTTCGCGTAATTTTCTAAGCAATGTGTGAAGGGAAGCGAGTTCATCTTCTGTGAAAGCCCCCTTGAGGAACGTATCCACTTCCAATAGGGCTTTTTCTATATCGTTTTCTAAAGCGGTTGCAGTCTCAGTTAAAAGGATGCGTTTAACTCTGCCATCTTCATTCCATTCTTCGTAAGTGATAAGACCTTTCTTATAAAGAGTAGATAAAGATTGTGACATGGTTGCCTTAGAAACTCCGAACTCTTGCATGAGTAACTTAGCAGAAACGATTCTTTCATCGTGTCTGAAAACGTAGGAAAGAATCATCCCTTCAGTACCAGAAACATTAACGTTGTACTTCTCTAAGAATGAGCTTACAACTTTGTTAACATATCCCTTGATAGCTCTGGATGTTTTCTTTACTTCTATTCCTAAAACGTCTTCTTCCATAAGTCCTCCGCGATTAGTTCGCATACGAACATTTTATAATGTTTTTAAAGAATGTTTATAGATTTTTTATGAAAGCGTTTCCAAATTGGTATATCAGTAAAAGTTTATAGTTTATTTCTCATTTTAATTCCATTAAGAATACGTTGAATATCATCATAATTCTTAATGTTCATAGAGATTTCTGCACGAATTTTTTTGTATCCTGGAAAACCAGTAAAGAATTTAGGCAAAAGCCCTCTAAGCATCATCGCGCCATCTCTTTCACCAAGGTAGTCACATAACATTTTTGCAAATTGCAAAGCGTATTCTGCATCTTGGTATATTGATGGGGTGGGCAATGGCTCTTTTCCTTCAAGAACACGATTAATATTGGTGACGAGTTCAGGGTTTCCTTCTGCTCCTCTAGCAACCATCACCAATTTAGAACCTGTAATTTCCATTGCATTTAGTGCTGCCTCAGGAGAGAAAATATCTCCAGAAACGCATAACGGTATACCTAATTCGTTTCCTAATCCCCTTATTTTTTCAAAATCCGGGGTACCCGTGTAGCCTTGAGTAGCAGTTCTAGCATGAATGGTTATCATCTTTACACCAATCTCTTCCATGCGATGAGCAATCTCAACACAGTTGATATGATTTTCATCCCACCCAAGTCTCATTTTAATGGTAACAGGTTTATGGGACTTCTCGATGATCTTCTTCGTGTATTCAATCATTTCATCTGGGCGTTTCATCCAAGCAGAACCAGCACCAGTCTTCGTTACTTTGGGAACTGGGCAGCCAAAATTAATATCGAGAATATCGTAGTCTGCATATTGTTCTAATATCTCAATGGCCTTTTCTGTGTTTTTGAAATCAAAACCAAACAATTGAAGGCCAACCGGTTTCTCTTTAGGAGATGTCCTAAAGTAAGTTAATGTCTTGTTGTTCGAATAATAGAGACCACAGTCAGAAATCATTTCGGAGTATGTTAGAGCAACTCCGAAAGGCTTCATAAATTCACGATACGGCAAGGTCGTGACTCCAGCCATAGGGCCTAAAACAACCCGCCCTTCAAGTTCAATATCACCAATTTTTATTTTTTCCATAATATATAAAGTAGAGAAAGAGGGTCTCAATATTGGGACCCTCTCGGATTAATGTTATTTATCTTCGCTCTTCGATTCAGAGGAATCATCTACGGAAGGCTCATCTTTATGAAGATTAACGTCTTCAGCAGGTTTTTCTTCTTCATTTGAAGGTTCAGATTTTGTAGCTGATTCAGCTTCTCTCTTTGTTGGAGAGGAAACAATTTTATTTAGTTTTTCTTTTGTTTCGTTAGAGAGAACATCACTTTCTTGGACTGTTGCAACATTCTTTGAAGGAAGTTTTCCAGTCTTAACAAGGGATTCAATCTCTTCGGCAGTGATAGTTTCATTCTCAAGAAGAGTTTCTGCAATTAAGGTAACATCATCTTTGTGTTCAAGGATGATTTTCTTTGCTTCTTCATGACATGTCTCAATTATTTCACGGACAGCTTTATCGATTTCGTAAGCAATTTGTGTTGAGAAATTTTTGCTTGTATTAGCGTAATCTCTTCCTAAGAAGACGGATCCGCCAGCTTGTTCATATTGAATTGGGCCCAAATCTGACATGCCGTATTCGGTGACCATGCTACGAGCAAGACGTGTTGCTTGTTGAATATCATTTGAAGCACCGCTAGAAACATCATTGAAGAATATTTCTTCAGAACTTCTTCCGCCAAGCAAGCCTGTAATCATGGCAAGCATTTCATTCTTTGTCATTAAGAAACGATCATCTTCTGGCGTCATCAAGACATGACCACCAGTATTACCGCGTGGAATGATTGTGATTTTTTGAACCTTTTCAGCATGTGGGAGAACAAGGCCAATAATGGCGTGTCCAGCTTCATGGAAGGCAACTTGCTTACGCTCGGCAGCTGACATTCCCTTGCTAGATTTTGCAGGTCCGGAAATACGACGATCAATAGCCTCATCAATTTCAGCCATTCCTACACAATCTTTGTGGAAACGAACTGCAAGGATTGCCGCCTCATTGAGGATGTTATCAATATCAGCACCAGAGAAACCAACTGTACGTTTTGCTAAAGCGGCAAAATCGACAGATGGGTCAATCTTTTTGTTACGAGCATGAACTTTGAAGATAGCTTCACGGCCAGCTGTATTCGGAAGACCAACAGTGATAGTTCTATCAAAACGACCTGGACGTAATAAGGCTGGGTCAAGAACATCATCTCTATTTGTGGCTGCTATAACTAAGATACCAGAGTTATATTCGAAGCCATCCATCTCAACGAGCAATTGGTTAAGAGTTTGTTCTCTTTCATCATTACCGCCACCAAGACCAGCACCTCTTTGGCGACCAACAGCATCAATTTCATCAATGAAAACTATACATGGGGCTGTTTGTTTTGCTTTTTTGAACAAATCTCTAACACGGCCAGCACCAACACCGACAAACATTTCGACAAAGTCAGAACCGGAAATGCTATAGAATGGAACTCCTGCTTCGCCTGCAACAGCTTTAGCAAGCAAAGTCTTACCTGTACCAGGCGGGCCAATTAAGAGGGCGCCTTTTGGTAAACGAGCGCCATATTGAGAATATTTCTTAGGGTCTTTGAGATAGTCGACCATTTCGACCATTTCAGCTTTTTCTTCATCGCATCCAGCAACATCGGAGAAACGAACTTTTGATGTTTCCATTCTTGCTGGTGAACGGTTGAAATCCATAGCCTGTCTATTAGATGTTCCAACAGAAGAATTGAGCTTCCAAAGTAAGAAAGCGGCTAAAATGAAGAAAATGGCAGCTTCAATGATTGTTGGTCCCCATGTATCCCAGAAGGTCACCTCATATGGATCAACTGCAACGATGTAGGCTGTATCCTTGTAAGTTGCAGCATTACCAGACTCAGTCCAAAGGTCAGTAGCGGTCTTAAAAATGCTGTAATAGGAAGCGTGAACTGGGAATTCACCAGTTGTCGATGCGTTAGCACTGTATTCGAAGGATTCTTCCCAATGGCTAGCGTTAATTACAACTTTGAAATCAGCTCTATCCGTGTTTTCTTTGCCTTTTTTGTAACGACGGCCAGTGACAACAACGACTGCATCATTTTTATTTGTATAACTAACGTGAGAAACGTAATAATTATCTTCAGTGACAGTTAACTGTTTTGTGTTTATGTTGTATCCAACTAAGTTATCGATTTGACTTTCGGTCCATGTTTCAGTTGTATTTGAGAATTGAGAAACAATCAACCAGACGACTAGAACGATTAAAGCGGTTGTAAGTAAATATGGAAGCACATAGGATAACTTGCTTCTTTTTTGCTGTTTGTTATCGTTCATACTGACCCTCCTTTTGTAGATTGAAAAGCGCTATAGAAAAAATACGCTATAGTTAAGATACACTCTTTAAGAGTGAAATGGAAAGAAAAATAAAATTTTTTGCTATTAAATTTTAGCTAATTTCAAAAAAGCAAGATTCTAGGCGTTGTTTTCTCTAACTTCATCAGAAATTATTTCGTACATTGCTTTGGCTTCGTCTTTCTTTGCGTAAGGCTTGCTTGAAATAACTTTCGCCGTGATTTTATGCCTACCAAGAACAAGAGTCAAAATGTCGCCTGGCAGAACCTCAGAGGATGGTTTTGCCGGTTTATCGTTCAGCAAAACATCACCATCATCACAAAGTTCTTTGGCGACTTCTCTTCTTTTCGTTAATCTAGATACTTTTAACCACTTATCAATTCTCATAAATAAATATTAGCATTCCTTTAAACGTTTTTGATACAAATCATCAACTGCTTTCATAATTTTATATAACTCGTATATCCACTTATCTTCTTTTCCTTTTTTCAAACGTATATGAACTTTCTTATCAATGAAGTTCACGCTGATTTCTTTCATGAAAGGTAGCATGATGTTAAAAAGGTCGACAGCAATATGTTGAATCTTACTGAAGGCATCGCTCAAAAGAATATCAATATATGAATCAGCTTGCTCAAGTTTGAAGAATTCTTCTTTTTCCATTAAGAAATTTAATCTTTTCTGAAGAATTAAAAGCTCGACCTGATTTGGCAATTTTCCATACACGTCTCGCATATGTTGGGCTACTTTATCAAGTTCCTCATCGTTTTGCGAACCATCCAAATCTTGATAAAGTTCAATTTTATCTGAGGTGACAGCATAGTTCTTTGGAATGTATGCGTCGATATTGAAAAGCATTCTTGATTTAGGCTGTTTCTTTTTGACCCCAGTCTTCTTCTCTTCAATCGCTTCGTTAAGCAATTGCATATATAAATCCAAGCCCACAGAATCGATGAAACCTGCTTGTTCAGGGCCAAGTATATCTCCAGCCCCTCTAATCATTAAATCTCTTTGAGCTATTTTGTAGCCCGATCCCAATTCAGTAAAGTCTTGAATCGCTTTAAGACGTTTTACTGCATCATCGTTCATCTTTTTTTGCGGTTTGTACATCAAATAGGCATAAGCAACTCTATCTCCTCTGCCTACACGACCTTTGATTTGATAAAGTTGAGAAAGGCCAAATTTATCAGCATTTTCAACGATTATCATATTGGCATTAGGAACGTCGATGCCATTCTCAATGATGGAGGTTGCGACAAGAACATTGAGTTCTCCATCATAGAATTTTTGCATAACTCCTTCGATTTCTTCCTTTTCCATCTGGCCATGAACTACACCGATTTTAGCCATCGGAACATGTTTGGAAATCTTTGCGCCAATTTCATATATATTAGAAATGACATTATGGATGAAGAAAACTTGTCCTGAACGGGCTAGTTCTCTCTTTATCAATTCATAGACAACCTTATCTTCATATGGCGTGACATATGTTTGAATAGGAGTTCTTGCTTCAGGAGGAGTGTTAATTGTTGATATAGGTCTAACGCCAATTAATGACATTTGTAATGTTCTAGGAATTGGGGTCGCCGAGAGCGTTAACACGTCCACGCTATTCTTCATTTCTTTAATTTTCTCTTTTTGGGCTACGCCAAAACGTTGTTCTTCATCAACGATCAAAAGACCTAAATCTTTAAAATGAACATCCTTAGAAAGAAGCTTATGGGTACCAACGACCATATCAATCTTTCCTCTTTCAAGTTCATCAAGTGTCAATTTAACATTCGAAGCGGATACCATTCTTGAAAGTAAGGCTATTTTCACGCCAAAAGTTTGAAAGCGTTCAATAGCTACCTCATAATGTTGCATCGCTAAAAGGGTTGTCGGGGCAAGCATCGCGACTTGTTTTCCATCATTGATTGCTTTAAAAGCTGCCCTAAAAGCGATTTCCGTTTTGCCAAATCCAACATCACCACATAATAGACGGTCCATTGGGTACGGGCTTTCCATATCTTTTTTAATTTCTTCAAGAGATTTGGCTTGGTCAGGTGTTAACGAATAAGCAAACTCATCCTCAAATCTTCTTTGAAATTCATCGTCTTCAGAGAAGGCGTATCCGCCAATCTTTGCTCTTTCGCCATATAAAGCAATAAGTTTATCGGCAAGGTCATTAACCCGGTTTTTAATCTTGGTTTTCTTCTTTTCCCAATCGCCAGTATACAAATGAGACAATTTTGGAGCGAAACCTTCGCGTCCTGAATATTTTCTGACTAGTCTAAATTGATCTAGAGGAACAAAGAGTTTCTCATTATTCGCATAAGCGATTTCTAAATAATCTCTATGCATTCCATTATTTTCCAGGGTTTTTACTTGCACGAATTGGCCGATACCATTGTATTCATGAACAACATAGTCACCCGGTTTTAAGTCTTGATAGGATCTTAAGATAGTCGCATTTTTAAATCTTCCGGAGAACCTAGTCGCGACAAGTTTTTTGCCAAAAATTTCGCTAGAGGAGATATAAGTAAGTGAATATTGGGGTAATTCAAAACCAACATTGAGTGAAAAATCCGAAATACCTAATTGACCTTCAGGAAGATTAAGGCCTTTAACTTTTTCAAACTCAACATTGAATTCCTTAAGAATATTCATGACCGTTTCTCTTTGATGGTCATCGCTTAAAGTGAGAATGATTTTCTCTGAACCTCTATATGAATCAATTAAAGGAATGAGTGAAGAAATTCCAGCACCTGTAGAAACTAAAGACCTGCTTTGGAAAATTTCATCATCAGGAGAATGTGAAAATTTGTATCCATACGAAACATTTTTGCCATTCAAAGCATCTTCTAAAAGCATGTATTCTTCGAGATGAGTCGGAGAAGTATGTGCTTCGATAAGTTCATTCTGATAGTTTCTTGCTTCGGATACCAAAAGGTCTAAAGACTCATCAAAGCCTTCTTTGTCAGGAATGAAAACTACCTTTGGATCGAAATATGAAAGAATCGAGTTAGCTTCATTTGTAGCAAACCCGTAATACCTATAAAGACGGTTCTTATAGTTTCTTGAAAGAATATCTTCAAGGTCATTTTGAACAGTTTGTTGATACACGCATCGGCTATTTTCATTTTTTAGGCAAGATAAATCCTTATCAGTTAATTCTTGGAAACGAGTCTTAAAATCTTCCAATTGAGCATCAGTAAGAATTATGTCTGTAGCAGGCAAAATTCTAATCGAATCAAGCTTCTCTTGGGAGGATTGGGTTGCAATATCGAAATATTTAATCGACTCAACGTCATCTCCAAAAAACTCTATACGAATAGGTTTGAGATAATTGACGGAAAAAATATCTAAGATGTCTCCACGTAAAGCAAATTGCAAAGATTGATCGACCTTGTTAACCCTTGTGTATCCAGCGTTGATAAGTTTCTTTTTCAAATCATCCAACGAATATGAAGATCCGACCTTTAAATCGATCGTAAGGCTAGTAAATACGTCTTTATTAGGAAGATACCTAGTCAATGCGGATGGATGGGTAATAAGTATCTTATCCTTTTCGAAAGCAAGTTGGCCCATTGCATATAGTCTTTGAGCCATTAATTCTTTAGATGAAGAAAGAGCTTCAGCTCGTAACAATTCATCCGAAGGGAACAAGACTAAATCATTCTCAGGAACAAAATTCAAAAGAAATTCGTATACCTTTTGAGCGGTATAAAAATTGTTTGAAACTATAGCATAAGAATCTTTCTTTTCATGATAGAGAGCAGAAAAGAGTAAGCCTACCCCAATAATATCGTCTAAAACAAACGACCCTTTTTTCTTTTTTAAGAGGGACGTGTAGTTAATATTTTTGAAAAGAGAATATAAATCTGTCATTAATTTTTAGGCTTTATTGAATTATATACGCCCATTATTTTTGAAAAGTTATCTTTGCCAATGGCAATGTCTCTTAATGCTTTGGCTGCATTGTCGGTTGAGAATTCAATTTGTTCAAGGCTATCGCCTTTTGGTTTTCCTAAAACAAAATCGATCGGATTGTTGTGTGGTGGCTCTCCAATGCCTACACGTATGCGCTTAATTTTGTTATTTCCACCAAATTGTTCAATGATATTTTGCATACCTTTATGGCCCCCGCTTGAGCCATCTATGCGAAGGCGAATTGCTCCTTCTGGAATAGCCATATCGTCATAAACAACGTAGATATCATCGACACTAAGTTTGTAATAATCGGCTAAAGGTCTAACGCTAGTGCCGGAAAGATTCATGAAAGTTTGTGGTTTTAAAATAATGATGGGTTCGCTAAAAGCAGGGTTCTTAATTATTCCATATTCGCCTTTAAAGTCAGAATGATCAAAAGAACCGTTTGCCATGTCAGCAAACTTATCTATAGAAATGAAACCCATATTATGACGGGTTCCTTCATATTCTTTTCCAGGATTTCCTAAGCCAACAAAAAGTTTCATATTTATTTACTTGCCTCGCCCGTTTTTATTTTTTGAATTACTGTAGCAATTTTTTCAACTTTGTCACCATCGTATGCATTAATAGGATTCTCTTTAATCCAATCCAATTGTTCAGGAGAACCGCCCATTTCAGGACGTGCCTTCATCATTTTGATTGATTGGTTAAACATAAAATTATCTGGGAATTTGAGTTTTGAGAAATCGAAGGTTCCTTGTAATTGGTAGAAGCGAAGGTGCAAATCGTAGAGGACGTTAGAATTGATAAGGTCTTCTCTTGATTCTTTTGTGGCTAAAGACATGCCAACAGCAAAAATAATAACAGCTTTGCCTTCCATTTCTCCCCAGTGTTGTAAAAAATCATTGATTCTATTTACTCTGCCGCCACGAATATAAGATCCAAAGACGACAATATCGTAGTCTTTTATACCTTTCCATTTAAATTTTTTGAAAGGAATGACATCTGCATCTACTCTTGTGCCGATATCTTTTGCATACTTTTCGGTTGAACCGTATTTTGAATCATAAATAATAACTGTTTTCATAATAAAGAAAGTGTAGCACGGTTAGTTAAAATAAAAAACAAAGTTATATTGCATTTTTTGTGAATAATTGTAAGTTTTTCTTCAATTTTGAAAATTGAATTGACTACTTTTTATATTCTAGTATCATTGTATAAGTTTTCTTTAAAAAGGAGGAAATTTATGCCTAGAACAGCTGCTCAAAATGAAGCAATTCGTGATAAGAGAAAAGATAAAATTATTACAAAAACTGTAAAGTTATTTGCTATCAAAGGATTTGATTCCATTACAATTGATGACATTTCAAAAGCATCCAGTTGCGCCCATGGCCTCTTCTATCATTATTTCGAAGTTAAAGAAGATTTGTATAATGCCATTGTTGCACATTTTGAAACAAAATATGCTTCAAAAGTCTTAAACTTCAATGAAATCGAAAAGATGGAACCTCTTGACGCCATTAAAGCAATCATCCACTACTATCATTCCGTTTTAGATGAAAGTGAATCAATCATTTGCTACTCCAGACTTGCATTGAATAGGTTCTATCAATGTGGCAGTGCAACAAAAGCCTTAAGTGGCATCAATCTCTTTGATGAATTGAACGCTATCATCAAAAAAGGTCAAGAAAATGGAACGCTCAAAGCTGGTAACTCAGAAGATTACACAAAAATATTGATCAGTCTCTTCTTAACCGAAACGGGCTTACGCTTAGTTAAGAAAGATGGCATCAATTCCATCAGCGAAGAATTTGTTCTTTCTTTAGTTGCTTAATTCTCTATCACGAATTAGAATCCGTCGATTTGCGTCGATGGATTTTTTATTTAAAAAAGGCAGCAACATTGCCGCCTAATTTATTTATTGTAATTAGAAATGCCACTTCTTATTTTGATTGTTGTTGAAGTCCTTAATGGATTTATATATTCCTTTTAAACGTGGATACATCTTCTTATATGCATGCTCAAATAAGTACGTATAAAGTTCATGAGTTTTGCTATCTGGTTCGAAAGTATCAGTCGTGTGAACCATATTTTTGATTGCTTCATCAGGAGACTTAAATTCGCCAAGAGCCAAGAAACAAGCCATAGCGGCGCCTAAAGAAGATGTTTCAAAAGTTTGAACTCTTGTTACGGGTTTGCCCATTATATCAGCTGTAATTTGGCAAATCTCGTCAGATTGAGAGCCTCCACCAGATATGCGGATGGACTTAATCGAATGATGAACTTTCTTTTCAAAATGCTCTAACGCCTCCCTTAAAGCGTAAGCAATACCTTCAATAATGGCACGATAGAAATGCTCTAAAGTTATAGCATCAGAGAAACCAACAATGGCACCTTTTGCTAAAGGTCTAGCAAGTCCGGCACCCCAATATGGTTGGAGAACAAGACCATCGCTTCCTGGAGGAACATCCTTTAATTTCTTGTTAAAGTCTTCTGCAGAAACATCAGAGATAACAATGTCATCAACTTTCTTTCCACCAAATTCCTTCAAGAACCAATTAATCATCCAATAACCACGATATATCTGAACATCCATATTGTAATAATTAGGAATGCATGCTGGATAGCCTGGTAAAAATCTTTCCGATTCAATATATCTCTTCGTAGTTGTTTCGACAGTTGAAGCAGTTCCATAAGAGATGGCTGCCGTGTAGTCGTCTAAGACACCCAAGCCAAACGTTTCACAAGATTTATCTGAACCAGCTGCATATAAAGCCAATCCTTCAGGTAAACCAGTCTCTTCGTGAGCTTTGTTAGTTATTGTACCGAGCATTCCGCCTTCGGGAACAAGATCCGGTAACATGCTTTTTTCAATAGAAAAGATTTGACCTTTGTAATGTTTACTTGGATTTGAATAGAACTTTTTCTTTTTGAAGTCTATTGGATAGTGACCAGCAAAAGAACTAGCAGAATCCCTTAATTCTCCTGTGAGACGATAGATAAAATAAGTAGAGATATTAACGTATTTATCCACTTTAGCCCAATTCTCAGGCTCGTTTTCTTTTATCCAATTAGAAACCGATCTTTTGCGATTAAGATTAATGGCATCGCTCATGCCAACAAGCTTGAAAAGTGTGCGATGAATAAGAGGCAATGGTTTCTTACATTCTGCACTTCTCTGATCAAGCCAAAGAATCATTGGGCGAACAACATTTCTATCTTTATCGAGCAAAACGGCAGAATCACGGAAAGTAGTTAAAGTAGCTCCTCCAACTTCTTTTAACAAATCAGGATATTTTTCTACTAAACGTTTTGTGCAAATGCATAAGGAATCATAATATGCGGAGGGATTTTGTTCAGCGTAATTCGGTTTATTTGAAAAATATGGTGGGTTGTATTTCTCCTTTTCCATTGCAACTTCATTACCTTCTTTGTCAAAAATTGCAACACGAACGCTCTGCGTCCCGAAATCAATCGTTAAAACCTTATTACTCATATGCTATACCTAAATACTTTTAGATTTTAACACATAAACTAAAGTTTATAGTCTTATTTTGTTTAAATTTAAATTTTTGAACATAAAAAATAAGCGAAACGCATACACGCATCGCTTATTTTTACTAAAATGTTTAATAATGATACTTCTTTTTCTCAAAAACAAAGAAGAACACACTCATTGCAGTTGAGCCAATTTCAGCAAAGGGTGCAGCAGACCAAACGCCATCAGATTGTAACATCAATGGCAAAATCCAAATTGCGGCAAGTTCAAATACAAGAGAGCGAACAATTGAAATGATTGCGGAGATAGCCCCGTTATTGAGCCCCGTAAAGAAGCCCGAACCAAATATAGAAAGCCCACATGTTAAATAAATGAATGAATAAATGAACAACGCTCTTGAACTCAAAGTTTGTAAAGCCTCATCTCCATTAGAGAAAATTCTCGCAAATGATGGGCCGGCAAGTTCAGCTAAGCCAAACATCACTATGCCAGTAACCCAAATAATAATAATCGATTTCTTGAAGACATTATGAAGTTCTTCATGATTTTGTGCGCCGAAGTTGTAGCCAACAACTGGTGATATGCCTACTGAATATCCCATAAATGCAGCCATGAACGCATAAGAAATATACATGCAAATTCCATACGCAGAAACGCCAGATGGACCAACATATCTTAATAATTGTACGTTATAGCACATGGAAACAATTGATCCAGCAATGTTGGAAACGAATTCGGAAGAACCGTTACCCATAACCTTAAGCAATGCTTTAAAGTCGAATGTACATTTGCCCAAATTAAATGGAATATCCTTCTTAAAGATAAAATAGAAAATTGGGAGAACCCCACCAACTACCACTCCGGAAATCGAAGCAATAGCCGCTCCTTCAACGCTCATATTGGCGACACCAATAAGCAGCCAATCTAAAATGATATTAGTAACACCCGCTAAACCAACGAAGAGGAACCCCGTGAATGGTTTTTCGGCGCCAGAGAAGAATGTTTGGAAAGCATTCTGCAGCATAAATAACCCAATGCCAAGCATCATCGTTTTTCCATAACGAATGGCTGCATCAAGCATTGCTTCTGAATCACTTGAATCAGTTAACGACGCCATCGCTCTAGCATATGGTTCAACTGTAAAATAGCCAATAATTGTGAAAATAACGCCAACAACTATAACTGAGTAGATAATCATTGAGAAATAATTGTTTGCCTTCTTTTGGTCTTTCTCACCTAATGTTTTAGTAACAAGGGCAACTCCCCCTGAGCCAAACATCATCCCTACGCCAGCAAGAATCATGATGTAAGGAAAAACTAAGTTAACTCCGCTAAAAGCACCTTCTCCAGCATAATTAGATAAGAAAATACCATCAATAACAGAGTAGAATGACGAAAAAATCATCATTAAAACAGGAGCAATAACTATTCTAAAAATCTTTGGATATGTAAAATGCTCCGACAAAGAAACGTGTACCATAATTTTCTCCCTTTAGAATAACTAGGCGGACCTAGTGTCTTATCCAACAAATTACGGTTCCGACCGCTTGTCCTCCGACAACATTCTATAGCCTATCACAAGATATATTTAAATCAAGTAACAAGCATTTAATACAAGTTCAAAACAACACCGAAAAATTCAAAAATCGTATGTAAAACTTATTTATTTTTGTTTTCTAAAGCTTTTTTAACACCATTATAATCGCAAAGTTGGAAAGTAATCGTATCGGCATACTTTGCAACGTGTTCTGCATCTTTTATCGATTCGATAGTCCAATAGTTAACGTAATGGTTCTTATAGTATTTTTGAACGCATTTTTTATCAGCTAAGCAATATTCAAGATCAACTGATTCGAAGAGATTTCTAAAACGCCAAACCCAGAATTCTTTCTCACACACCAAAAGGCTTCTAGCAAATCCTTTAGCATGAATGAGCGCTCTTGGGTCGAAAGATATAATGACTATAGATTTCTTATTCTTTATTTGCTTAAGGATTTCATTTGCTGCTTTTGCTAAAGCTTTATGGTTTTTCTTATAGCATTTAAGTTCAACACAAATTAGGCAACGCTCCTTGTTAAGGTCTAAGACTTCCTGAAAAGATGGAACGACTCCGCCATCTAATAAACGGTAGTTATTTCTGATTTCATCAAAAGTTAAATCTTCAATGATTCCTTCTTTGCCAGTAGTTCTCTTCAATTCAGAATCATGGCATACGACTAGTTTCCCATCTTTCGTAAGATGAATATCTAATTCAAATGCAAGGTTATGATTTATGGCATTTTCAAAAGCTTTCATGCCGTTTTCCGTAAATTCTTCATTATGCAATCCACGATGAGCAACAGGGCCAAAATACTGTTCACCAAACAATTCCGAATATTTCTTATTCATAAAAATATCTCCTAAATACAAGTTAATTTTACTCTATTTTTAAAAAATATGTGTGTTCTTCTTCTATGAAGAATTTTTAAGTGGTATATTTTTACTGTCAGGGGTTTTAAAAAGCCCTTAAAAGATTGTCATAGGAGGACAACATGGCACAAAAGAAATACGTTTACTCCTTCAAAGAAGCTCACGAAGCTAAGCTTGGTAAGCCAATCATTGGAGGAAAAGGTTTCGGTCTTGCTGAGATGACTGCCGCTGGAATCAATATTCCACAAGGTTTCACAGTTACAACCGAAGCTTGCAATCTCTACTATGAATCTGGAAAGGCAATTCCAGACTATGTATGGGATGATGTCGTGGCCCACATCCACGAAATTGAAAAGAGTTCTGGCAAATCATTTGGCGGTGGAAACAACGTCATGCCATTACTCGTCTCTGTCCGTTCTGGCGCTCGTGAATCCATGCCAGGTATGATGGATACAATCCTCAACCTCGGTTTAAACGACACAGTCGTCGCTGAACTCGCAAAACAAGCAAACAATGAACGTTTCGCTTGGGACAGCTATCGCCGTTTCATCTTGATGTACACCAACATTGCAAAAGGACATCCAAGAACAGAAATGGACAAGATGCTCGATAAGTTAAAAGAAGAGAACGGTTACAAACTCGATACAGAAGTTACAACCGAACAACTCAAAGGACTCGTTGCAAAATACAAAGAGTACTACAAAGGCATCTTCGGTGAAGATTTCCCAACAGATCCTTATGTTCAATTAAAAGAAGCTGTCGCAGCTGTTTTCCGTAGCTGGGACAACCCACGTGCTAACGTTTATCGTCAAATGCACGGTATCCCATATGAATGGGGCACAGCCGTTAACGTCCAAACAATGGTCTTCGGCAACATGGGTGATGACTCCGGCACAGGTGTTGCATTCTCCCGTAACCCATCCACTGGTGAAAAGAAAGTCTACGCTGAGTTCTTATTAAATGCTCAAGGCGAAGACGTCGTCGCAGGTGTTCGTACACCAGTTAAGATTGATTGGCTTGAAAAGAACATGCCAGAAGTCTACAAACAATTCGAAGAAACAATCGTCCGTATGGAAACATATTTCAAAGATATGCAAGATATGGAATACACAGTTGAAAGAGGCACCCTCTACTTCTTACAAACACGTAATGGTAAGAGAACTGCCGCTGCTGCTTTAAAGATTGCTTGTGACTTAGTCGACGAAGGATTAATCGATGAAAAGACAGCCGTTTTACGTGTTGATCCAATGCAATTAAACGACCTTCTCCACCCAACATTCAATCCAAGCGATTTAAAGAAACATACTCCAGTTTTCCAAGGTCTCCCAGCATCACCAGGTGCAGGTACAGGTCACCTTGTCTTCTCCGCTGAAGAAGCAAAAGCTGAAAAAGATGCAGGACATGCAGTCGTTATGGTCCGTTCCGAAACATCCCCAGAAGATATCATCGGTATGGTCAATGCTGAAGCTATTGTCACTGCCCGTGGTGGTATGACCTCCCACGCTGCTGTCGTTGCCCGTTCAATGGGTAAATGCTGTGTCGCTGGCTGCTCTGATATCATCGTTGATGAAGAAAATAAGACACTCACAGTTCATGGCAAAGTCTACACAGAAAAGGATATCCTCTCTGTTAACGGTACCACAGGTGATGTTTATGAAGGTGCAATCGAAATGCAACCAGCAGACCTTGGTGGCAATTTCGGTCGTATGATGGCTTGGGCCGATAAATATAGAAGATTAAAGGTCCGTGTCAACGCCAATACTCCAGAAGATGCCAAGAACGGTCAAAAGTTCGGCGCTGAAGGTATCGGTCTTTGCCGTACAGAACGTATGTTCTTCGCAGAAGACAGAATTCTCAACATGAGAGCTATGATTCTTTCTGATACAACAGAACAACGTGAAGCTGCACTTGAGAAAATCAGACCATTCTTAATGGGCGACTTCTATCAAATGTACATGACGAATCCAGACACAAACGTCAACATCCGTTTACTCGATCCGCCACTCCATGAATTCTTACCAGAAATCCATGATGAAGATAACATCAAAGCCTTAGCAAAGGCCCTCGGTGTTACCGAACAAAAAGTTAAAGACAGAATCAACCAATTACATCAAGCCAACCCAATGATGGGCTTCCGTGGTGTTAGACTCTGTGTCGCATATCCAGAAATCTATGCAATGCTCGCCAAAGCCATCATCCAAGCTGCTATCAAAGCCAGCAAAGATCTCGGCCACGATGTTGAACCAGAAATCATGATTCCTCTCGCAGGCGAATTCAAAGAATACAACTGGGCAAAGAAAGTTGTCGTCGAAGCCGTTGAAAAAGAAATGGCAGTCGAAGGCAAGACCCTCAAGTATCAAGTCGGTACAATGATCGAAATCCCAAGAGGCGCTCTCAAAGCTGGCGAATTAGCCAAAGAAGCAGAGTTCTTCTCCTTCGGTACAAACGACTTAACACAATTAACCATGGGCTTCTCCCGTGATGATTCTGGACAATTCTTACCATTCTACTACGATCGCAAGATCTACGAATTCGATCCATTCCAAACAATCGATGTTGAAGGTGTTGGCGAACTCGTTAAGATTGCTGTCGAACGTGGTCGTAAGACAAAGCCAAACCTCATGATCGGTGTTTGTGGCGAAACTGGTGGTGATCCAAAATCCATCGAATTCTACGATGAAGTTGGTCTCGACTATGTCTCCTGCTCACCATTCCGTATCCCACTTGCTAGATTAGCCGCTGCTCAAGCCGCTATCAAGCATGCTAAATAAGGATTAATTGAGTAAAAATTAGGCATCTCTTCGGAGGTGCCTTTTTTTATTTCAAAAATTCAAATATCCACTGCAAAACCCATTTACTTTGATTGTGGTTTCGATGTTTTGAATAAAAAAAATGCGTTTCTTTGAATGGTCTTTTTCCTATTAAATTTATCTGCGTTTAAAAACTGTTGTTTGAACCGTAAAGGCTGCAGCAATTACAAGCCCTTGTGACCTGATTTCATTAATAAATTCGAATTTAAAAACACACTCTACTTTTAAAACGCAATTACAAAGTATTAGACGAAAGCTATTTTGAACTGTTTTTTTCATCTAAACGTTCGTGTTTATTTTTTTGTGCAAACGTTTTTAAGGTGTCGAATGGGCTGAGTTTTTTCCGCAAAATGTCCTTTTACGATCATTCATCTACAAGGCTAAACTATAGTTAGTCTTCCAAAAGCAGTTCAGAATAAATTTTTTCATCAACATCTGTATAGACATCAAAAATAACAGCCGGAGAATCAGGATGTTCCATTATGTATTCTTTCACGGTTTCTGTTGCTATAATGGCTGCCTCTCTTTTAGGAAACCCTTGTTCACCTGTAGAGATGCATGGTATAGATAGCGTCTTCAAATTATGGGTTTTGGCTAAATCTAATATGTTTAGATAACATTTCTTCAATTCGCTTTTCTCGTAATTAGAAACTCTGCCACGCGTAGAAGGCCCCAGGACGTGAATTACGTGTTTCGATGGAAGATTATAAGCTTCAGTAATAAAAACGTCTCCTACAGCCCTTTTAGAGCTTTTAAATTTAGATAATTCATTTTTACAAGCTAAACGAAGTTGAACACCTGCATATGTGTGAATTTCATTATCCAAACAATTATGGTTGGGAACAAAGCAACCAAGCATATCAGAATTGCACGCATTAACAATAGCATCGCATTTAACCCTAACAATATCCCCTCGCCAGAGGGCTATTTTTGTATATGCAGTTAAAGGTAACGAAAAAGAGTCAACGATACCAAGATTTTTAAGTTCATTTCTTAGATAGATATCTTGGTTATTTAAGAATGTCTTAGAGGCCTCATTTACTGGCCTCAAATTCATAAGAGATCTAAGTAACCTCTTACGTCCATTTAAATCATTGCCATATCTATTTGAGTAAGAAACATATTGAGGCATCTCAGAAAGAAGATAATTGACAAGTGAATTAACAAGTTCAATCTCATTCATAATAAATTGACGTTTTATAATTTATCTATTGCCTTACGAATAGAATCAGAAGAATCAAAATCCAAATCATCAAAATCATCATCAAAATCCTCTTTTGAAATTGGTTGAATTTTCTTTTTTGGATCGGCTTTTGTTAGTTTCAAATCAAAAGGAATGCCCTTCGTCCTGACAATCATTTTAAGATAAAGATTAATTGCAGCAGACATAGTTATGCCAAGTTCATCAACAACCTTTTCGGCATCCTTTTTTAATGTCTTGTCAATTCTAAGATTTAGCGTTGTTTTCGGCATATTTTAAGCTTGTCTAACCTTTCTTTTGTAACGCTATTGTAACGCTTTTTTCGTTACAGGTCAATTTTATAGCAAAAATAGTAATTGTTGGCACTCTAAAATAGTGAGTGCTAATACCGATAAATACTAAATAAAATACATTTATTCGATAATATTTTTACCTAGCTTTTAGGCATATATTTGATTAAACATTGTCTAAAAAATCAAATTTTTGTGTTTTTATCAACAAAAAATCAAAAAATTAGATTTTATTCCATTCTGAATTGCAATATCACATTTAAAACTTTAATTCTACATGCGAAATGAAGATTAACTGGTAATGATAACTCCCGCCTTGCCAAATATCTTCTGAGGCATAAGGATGTTGACATTTACCTCAAGGAAAATCTTTACAATTTGCCATCATTCTTTAATCACTAAACCAATCATTGACTTAACACTAATAATTTTTGAACGACGGGGCTTGTTCAAAGATTAGCTATCATTAACAATTTAATAAAGTTTATTCGATTGAGTGACTGTTTCTTTATAGTTGGTTGTTCCTGGCAAAATTCTACACCATTTAGAAAGGCATCTTTTTGCTTTCATGCATATGTTAAAAACCCTTTCCTTCATTTTCGATTGGAAATTTATCATTCTTGTATAAATTTAAAACATGCTTTATTAGGTTCTCTCCTCACTAAATCTTTGCCATTTCGCATGATACATTTTCAAATTCAATATATTGGTGGCGCACGTTGTCATTTTCTTTCTCTTTTTTATTGCCTCATTCGACATTTATTGTTTCTTTTTTCGATAAAAAAGGTATATAAAACCTTTGCCTTGCCTATGTCATTCTCTAAATTGTTGATTAAAATGGGGGTGTTTTGTTGGCATTTGACACCACCCTTAGAAAAATTTGACACAAAATTTCCCCTCCTTATACCAGTAAGAAAAGTCATACTATGACATGTAAAGTATAATGTTTGCTTATGTCAGAGCGTTGCGTTGTGAGATTGGAAGATGGGCGAATAATTGATGATTCTTCTTGGCCAGTCAAGAAACTTGTCGATGGCAAATGGTTTGAGTCAACTGAGTCAGTGCTTGTTGGGGCTTTATATGATTCGACTTTGCTTTCGGAAGCCGAGATAGCCAAATTGGAGAAATCACCAAAGTCTTAGAACGATTTTTCTATAGAAAAAAAAATTCCGAATTGAATAGAATTAACGATAGTAGAAAATTTTATTTTCTCTATTTGTCTATTTATTCATGGATCATTCAAGAAAAAGAAGCATCAAAAAAACATTAACAGTTGCCTTACTCGGCTCAGTCATATTAGCTGCTGGAACTGCAACTTCAGCATTTACTTTTTCTTGGTTTTCAAATAAGAATAACGTCACAGGAGAAATAAAGGCCGTACAGCAGGTGCATATTTCGCTAGGGGTAGTGGAACATCAACAGATCCATACGTAATTAATAGTCCAACTCACCTATATATATATTGGCTATTTTGATGGGCAAGAGCCATATTTCATCATCGAAAAAGATTTAGACATGTCTGGATGGACTCTCCCACCGATAGGAACTAAAGACCACCCATTCAATGGTCATCTTGATGGATATGACACAACATATAGCAAAACAGATCAGACTCAACCGGTCACGATTAAGAATTTGACTGTTAGCAACGATTTCAGTGCATATGGAAGCCGTCATCCTGCTAATGTTACAAGTTCAACATTCTCTTCACCTGAAATAACAGGTCTTTTTGGTTATATCGCAAGTGATTCAACGTCTTCTAGCAAACCTGCCCCATCGGTAAAGAATCTCTATATTGATAGTGAAACAGTTAATTCAACGACCGATAATGCGTTAACGGGTATTGTTGCGGGATATGTTGATGGAGAGCTGGAAGGAATTCATCTAGATAATTCAAAAGTGAACGTTAAAGACGGCACGAACAACATAAGCGGTTTCGATAATATTTCCGAATATACGTCTGTTGGATGCACGACAAACAAGAGTTCATACGTTAAGAATGTTACAACGTTGTACGAACCTTATTTTGTGGGCAAATCCGATTGGAATGATAAAAGCGGTGGTTCAGGTCAGGATACTGGATGGGGTAGTTCTATTGATATGCAAGTTATTACTCGAAGAGTAAACTATATCAATGCTGTTGCTAGCAAACCTTATGCGGCTGTTTACGAATCGAGTTCTTATTCTTGCTATGATAGAGCGCTTGGAGGTGCTGCAGAAAAACATTGGAAAGGAAGTGGCGTAACTGCTCAGTATTATCATCTTTATTCCGGAACATATTTACCGCTTTCTATTAATACGGCTTCCGCTTGGACAACGAGTGATGGAAGTGATGAAACGACTACAGGGACTAATAGTGGATGGCATACAACTCAATACTATCTAGATCACAAGGATTCGGATGGTGAATATTCAATAATTGCTGATAACAATTCTGGTTATCTTGTTGGTGGTGGTGGATTAACAAGCACAGGTAGTATCGACAATTCCGGTTCTGACGGATATGGATACGTTACATTACGTTTTAACACTATTGCCAACTCAATTTCTGGCTCTACTACTTCGACAACATATGATTCATCCGCAACTGTTTATAGCGTTGATACGAGAAGCGGGACAACAAATACTGAAATCACTAATTCAAATTACACTGATTTTGGTTATTCCAAATATTCGACAGTTAAAACAGATTTCGATAATATTCACACCTCGATAAACACTCATATGTATGGCTTCCATTTTTATCCGATGAATGAGCAATCGAACAATTTTAAATCAGACATGGTGAAAGCGAAATTGTTTGGCAAAGAATATAGCGAATATCAATTTTTAAAGGGTGCTTTGAATTTCACAACTAAAACAGACGGTATCGTAACAACGATGATTGCTACCTATTATTCAAACAAGGATGCTTTATTTGATTTGTTTAATATAACAAGAGATAGTAGTAACAAAATTACATCAATTACTCGAATAAAGAAAATATACAAGGATTCCAAAGGAAATATCATTTACGACCCCACCAGTGAAGATGGTCTAACTAAAGTTTTTGATTTTGATAACGTAACATATTCTTCTGATCATACAAGCAATTATCTTCAAAAGCAGAAAGCTTTATATTATTTTGAAATTCCTTTAAAAGCCGGAGACTATGCAATTGGGAAATCGAAAGACACTGTTACTGGAACAGGAACTTCAAATTCAATTGGTGCTTCAGCTTATGTATTGTATCTCGATATCGGTGCTAATGCTGGATCCGGCTCCGAAACAACCTCCGATCATGTTTACCGCACCAAAGTACTAGAACTCCTCAAACAAATCAATTCGACATTCACATATCCTAGCGGAGTATATATTACAGACTTAACTACAACCGATATCATCAACGATAAGAAAACATACTGCGTTCAATTGGGCAAAGCATATTCAGGCGCAGCAACAATGGATGTAAGTGGTGATACCGCCACAACATCATTAACAGCCATCTCAACTGATACAGGGGTCGCTTATTTTGATGATTCTTTAACTGTAAGTGAAAATGGTACAACAATAACAATAGATAATGCCTTATCTGAGTCTAAAGTCGAAACTCAAACAATTAGATTAACCTATTACGATCATTATTATGGTGATGAAACCGATGAGTTATATGTCTATATGATGGAAACGAGCAGTTCAAGCGAGATTCCTGCAACATTCACTGGATATACAGGTTCAAAAGCAAATGATGGAACATATACATTAAGCACAGGCGGAAAAGAGAAGTTCTATGATGATAATGGTGATGAAGCAGAAGTATCTTCAATCTCCTCTTCAGAATATGATATTTCTAGTGTAAACACATCCACGCCTGTCATATCTTTAAGAAATGTTGACACTTTTACATATCTCCCGACAAGTTCGATTGGCGATGATAACTATTATGGCTCAGCATTTAATTCGAGTAGTCCAACCCCATCTGGATATAACATTACTGCAACTGCAATAAGCGGAAAAGAAGTAGAAGAAATATCTAGAAATAAAGACTACACTATCAATCTTGCATGATGGAGAAATCATCAAACATGTGTTACAAACTTAAAATTTTTTTGAATTTGTAACAGATAAATGAATATTTTATGTGTTTTTGGCTTCATAAAAGTCATTCAACAAAAGCATTTAAACTTTAAATGTGACAAAAAGTTGTTATTATATATATTGCTAAATACTTTTAAGTAGTTTAGTAACGGTCATCTATGAAAAAAAATTCATCGTCAATAATCATTGGCTGCACATTAGGTTCGGTCTTACTAGCTTGTGGAGCTGCCTTAGCAGTTACTTTTTCTTGGTTTAGTAATAGCAACAACGTTACTAGAGCAATTGAAGGCAATACAGCAGGTGCATATTTTGCTAGTGGTAAAGGAACAGAAGACGATCCATACATCATCAATAAACCAGTTCACTTATATAACCTCGCCTGGCTTCAATACATCGGATATTTCAATAAAGACAGCAATGGTGATAACACGATAGATTCTCAATACTATTTTAAACTTGGCGCTGATATAACGATGACCTCTGAATGGACTCTTCCGCCTATAGGCACAGAGCAATATCCATTCATTGGAAATTTTGATGGTGCTGACCATACAATAACAGGTTTAAAAATATCCACTCAAATAGGTGCAGGTGATGGTTATATAACAAAACACCCATCAAATGTTACAGAGACCGATTTCAACAATGCCAATATCAATATTGTTGGTTTCTTTGGAATTATCGGATCAACTACATCTGGATCAGATACAAGTTCATACACCTATAACGGAACCGAATATACATACACGTCTAGCGTAAATTCGGTTAAAGGAATCTATCTTGATGATGTAACAATCAATGCATATGCGACTAATACTTTATGTGGCATGTTAGCAGGATACGTTAATGGTGAATTAACAAATTCAGGCGTTCATTATGGCTCGCTAAAACTCGCTAGTGGCGTTACTAATATTTCCGGGTTTACAAATGTTTCTAGTTATACTTTGATTGGGGATTACAACAAAGAAAAATACAAGTGGGAAGATGACCCAAGTGGCAGTGGCGACACCGGCTATGGCACCAGCACCGACATCAAAGCGTTACATGAAAGTTTAATAAAAAACGGACTTTCAGATGGTGATACAGGAAAGATTGGATCCAAATACGTAATTCCCTTTAAAAGCGAAAGCTATAATTTAGTTCAAGGTAGTGGAGACACTGTAACCATAACAAAATATGGGAGTGCAACGCAATCAATCAAGCCATCTGACTATTACACATATAAAGCTTCAACAAAAGGAAATAATTTGGGTTATTATATAGGTGAAATTAAAACCTATGAAATGTCATTGGATTATAATGTCAGTGACTTTGGAATCCAATCAGGATGGACCAATACATATCTAAAAACACCGCCAGATGATGTTCTTACTTATTTGAAATCAAACGGAACGCATTTAATAAGATTAAATAATGGCTTTACAAGCGATAACATACGTACATCAACTTTCTCTTATGTACAAAATGGACAAGTCGGAAATTGGACAGGCAATCTGGTTTTACCTAGCAATGGAATATGGGTCTCGCCAAAAGAAAATGGTACATTTAAATTTGTTTTTTATAATGCGAGTTACGGCAAAAGTGGAAACTCCGGCAGCGTTGGTCTTCTATTCACAGAATTACAAAGAGTAACGCCTGGCAATTATTCATCGGCTTTCGATGCTAACACATTGCAATGCACCGGCATCTCGTATTCATGCAAATACGGTTATTTTGAAAAAACAGCCAAAGTAGGATATGAATACTATATCGCTTTTTATAACACATCAAGTTATGACGCTCCTTATATCGCGTATATGGACATTGGAACCAATGGCGGTTCCTCAGAAGACACACGTTCCTCACTAACTGGTTTCGACTTCGTTGAAAAACAAAATAACGCTATAGTTAAAGTCACAGACACTGGATATACTAAATCCAAAATCGCTTTTACAATATCCAATACCTCAACATCGGCTATTTCATATTATTTTAGAAGAGTCAGTGATGGCGTTCTTTACTATTATAACAATTCGTCATCAGGTTTAACATTCACCCCTATGGGAACAGGTGCATCTAATATGGCACAAGATGAAACTTGCAATGAAGCAACAACATCTGCTTAATTCATTCTAAAGTTTCGTTTTCGTTAAATTTTGTAAAAACGAGCTTCGTAAATTGCTATTTTTGCAAAAAAATGAAGCTTTTTGTTTTTGATTATTAAAAACTGAATATTAATCACTATACGTATCCCTTATTTTTTTCTTTTTTTAATTTCTCAATTCTTAACAATATCTAGGCGAAGCCCGAAACTAGGCGGTTTCTCTAGATTCCCAATATCTTGAAAAAAATGAATTTCGCTATCATTAATAACATTAATGAAAAAGAAACTTAGCGCATATAAAAGAATTACAATTGGCATGATATCACTAACATGCATAGCAGCTGGTATTGCTACAGCATCATTTTCTTTTTCGTGGTTCACTAATACAAATAACGTCACAAGACCAATAGAAGGTCATACGGCTGGCGCATATTTTGCTAGCGGTAATGGGTCTAAAGATGATCCATATGTAATAAGTAGTCCTACGCATTTATATAACCTTGCATGGCTATACTACATTGGCTACTTTAAAGGAGAAGAACCATATTTCATCATCTCCAAAGATATTGATATGAATGATTGGACCCTTCCACCAATTGGAACATCAACAAACCCATTTAATGGTCATATAGATGGCAATTCCCATACAATATCGAATCTTAAAGTGAGTAACTCATTTGATGAACTGAAATCTAGAAAACCTAGTAACGTTACCGAAGATGATTGGAATGGTACAGGTTCAAATAAAGATAAGTATGGCCCTACACCAAATATCACAGGATTGTTTGGATACATTTCTAAAGAAAGTTCTGACAAAGGAACTCCGACAGTTGAAAATATTTCAATAAACAAAGAAACAGTTAATTCGGTAACAAACACTGCGTTAACTGGTATTGCGGCAGGATATGTTAATGGAACGCTCAATAATATCAAGATTGGCGATTCAACCGTAACTGTAGCATCAAACACATCAGCAATCGATACATATGGCAATATTTCAGCATACACGTCTGTTGGGTATTGTGAAAAAGACTACAGAACCAGTTATACAAAATATAAAACGACCTTGTATGAACCCAATTATGTTGGAACT
>CAVHQU010000006.1:0-22800 GCA_963638555.1 bacterium
GAAAAAAGATTGTGTAATTTTCGTTAAATTAGTCCAATTTTATCGACATTTTTATAAGGGTGCTAAAATCGTATCAATATTTGATACTTTAGACAAAAGAAAAAATAGTCTCGATTTATTCGAGACTTTTCTTTTATATATATGTAAGTGAATTTTCGTCTGAAACAATCTCCTATTCGGTTATTGTTTCAAGGTATCCTTTTAATCATTTTCTTGTGAAGTTTTGTCTGACTCTTGCATTTTTTCAGCCATACGCAAGGCTTCGTCGGTAGAGAGTGTAGATGATCGCCTATCATAAAGGTTGCCGTCTATTCCTGATCCCCATTCTCCATTTTCATTATCCTCCATCGCTTTCCCCATCTCTTCGGCTTTAGCCAATAGGAACCCCTTAACTCCGGCCTTTACGGCTCTGAAAACCATCATTAACAAAGCGAATAACCGGCAGGGCAATATACTCTCATTCCATGTTTTTTATAATGTCTCAAAGATTTCGATGGACATCGGTATTTGTTCCACGCCATTTGGAATGGAATAATCGTCTTAAATCGATTAAAATATACCAAGACTCTTTTGAATGAAAGACATTCAATCATACTGGAGGAACAAAATGAAAATATTCAGCAAGAGCTATTATGCCGTATTTGGAACTATTTTTTGATTTTAGTTGCGGGATTAATCGTCGGCTCTGTCTATGATCTTCAAATTAGCATTGCCATCGTAAACCAAGATAGCGTTTTTGGCATGGTTTGCGCATCATTCGGAGAAATATTTGGCTGGGGAATGATGGCTGTATTCGGGACGATGGCTTTTAGGATTGCCAAAAAATTAGATAAGATGATATTCAAAATTTTGCTGATCGCTTTCGGATGTTTGGTAATTGGTGTTTCTTTCTATCTGATTTTTGCGGATATGAACAGTTCGCATAACGGATTTAAGGAAATTAGTAATCTTCCTCTTAGACTTATCTTATCCGCAATCATTGTGGGAGCGATATCTTTCGCTTCCTATAAAATGACGAATACCGAAGACACGAAACTTTTGTTGTGTGCATGGATAATTTTGATGATCGCCTATTACGTTCCGCTAGCCATCAATTTTATTACCAAAAGCATCATCATGAGACCGAGATTCAGGCTAATTTCCAACGGGTATGAAACTTATTCCGTTTTCGATTTATTTGAGCCGTGGTATAAAGCCGGGACTGGGATTGCTCAAAAAATATAACCATCTAGTATCATCAACAGTGATGATTTCAAATCCTTCCCTTCTGGTCACAGTTTTGTAAGCATGTCGAGTATCCTTATTTCTTATCTGCCTTTGCTAAATAAGCGTCTTAAAAATGAAAAATGGGCAATGCCATTATTCTTGAGCGTTACAGCTTTATATGGTTTCACGATCGAGTTTGCTCGCGTTTTTTATGGTGCCCATTACCTTAGCGACACAACATTTGGCGGTCTTCTTGCCGTTATATTCGCTTTTACAATCCCTTTTATAGGATTCAGGGTGGTTGAGAAGAGGAAATGGTGTCTTTTGTAACAAATTTCATTCTTTATCATTAAACGCATTGAAGGAAAGAAATGCCGCGATTGATCCGCATTAATTAGAAATCAAACAGACTATTTGATTTAACCATTTTTATCGATAACATCGACATTTTTCAAGGGCGCTAAATGGTACTAAAAATCTACACGATTTAAGTAGGGGCGCTAAAATCGTATCAATATGTAACACTTTAGTTAACCCGCTTAAATCAACTCCGCTTTAAAATGAATAGTAGATGGAATCAATTCTATTCCTGATGTTCCTGAATATTATTCTGAAATAAAGGAAAATAAATAAACTTATTGGCTTCTTAACTTATGCTAGGAAGCCTTTTCATATTGAATATAAGCGCCATATAGCATTTGAAAGAATGGATGGCATATCTTTGATGCAATATCGTTTAACTATGAAACCGCTTTTACGCATGTATTGGATGTTTTTGTTGCAATGTCTTTCTTAGAGACCTATAGTCTTTTTGCCTTAAGCAAGGCCATGCTAACTAGCAGACACGGGTAATTGCCGCTAACGGAAGGAGACTTCCATTAATGGTCAACATCTCTCATCGATGCCAAGGTGAAAGATAATATTATTCAAATACTACTAGAAGTGTAAGCTCACGCGTCGGAAGGTTTTTTTAATAGAAACTTTTTTGTGGAACTTACTCTTATTTGCATGAATAAATAGGAGGAAAATACCATGAGGCAGACACCAAAAAGAAACAATCAGGATTTAATTAACAAAAGGATCTTTGATTATTCCTTGAAATCTAGCGAACAAATCCTGAAAGAATTTGAAACGAACATTAAAACAGGATTAAACGATTCTCAAATCGAAAAATCGTCTTCGAAATATGGTTTTAATAGCATCACTCAAGCAAAAAAGGAATCTATCGCCTTTAAACTTCTAAAATCATTCTTCACCCCATTTAATTTGATTTTGATGGTCATAGCCATCTTAAATGGATTCATTTCATATTATTTTCCTGAATCGGAGAACGATAAAAACACATTCTATATTACGCCATTGATCATCCTTGCAATCATTTGCATTTCTTCGTATATCAGTTTTAAAGAAAACTTAAAATCTGAGCGTTCAGCATCAGTACTGAAAGGCATTACATCCAACAAGACAACTGTAATAAGAAATGGAAAAGAAGTAGACATCAACAGCGAAGATTTGGTTATTGGCGACATTGTTGAATTCTCATCTGGCGATCTTATTTCTGCTGAAATAAGAATCTTGCAATCTAAGGATTTATATGTCATGCAATCATCCCTGACTGGCGAATCCTTGCCTGTTGAAAAAAGAGAAACGTCAATAAAGCAGAAAGAAGAAAATATTTTTGATCTAGAAAATATATTATTTAATGGAACTAGCGTTGTTTCTGGCAACGGAAAAGGAATTGTCTTTTCTATCTCCAAACAGACTGTATTAGGACAATTAAACGAAAATGTGGTTTCCAGCAAAGGAAGTAATGAATTTCAAAAAGGAATAAATTCAATCACAAAGCTATTATTGATTATGATCATTATCATCGTTCCTATCATTTTTTTGATTGATGGCTTTGATATTCATATCGATTCAAATGGCATTGTTGCTGGCGATTACAAGCAAAGCGAAACATGGATAAACGCCTTTGTCTTTTCTATTTCGGTAGCCGTATGTTTGATTCCTTCCTTACTTCCGATGCAAGTAGCATCCAATTTAGCCAAAGGGGCAATTAATATGTCGAAAAAAGATGTCGTTGTTAAAGATATCGATACTATTTTTAACTTCGGCAGCATGGATGTATTATGCACAGATAAAACCGGGACGCTGACTGAAAATTCAACCACTCTAAGCAAGTATTTTGACATTGAGATGAAACCATCTATCAAAATATTAAGATTGGCGTACCTAAACAGCTATTTTCAGACAGGAATTAAATCAGTAATTGATAAATCGATCATTAATTACGCCTCATTGAACCATTCTATTGCCGATATTTTAGATGAAGGAATCACTAAACTAGATGAAATACCATTCGATTTTAATCGCAAGAGATTGTCCGTCTTACTAAAAGACAAGAATGGAGATAGATTCATGATTTCTAAAGGGGCCGTAGAAAATATGCTTGATCTATTAGACGAAGTTAAAGATTCAAACGGAAGAAGAAAAATAACCATTCAAGATAAGGCATTGATAAGAAAGATTGCCATAGAAGAGGCGAATAAAGGGAAAAGAACAATAATTTTAGCAACCCGAGATGTAGATGTTGATCAAATGGATGTCTCCTACGAATCCAATATGACCTTTATAGGCTTTCTCTCTTTTGAAGATAAGCCTAAGATGGGAGTCAAGAAAGCCATTGATGAATTAAGAAAATATGGCGTTGGGATTAAGATTCTTACCGGAGATTCATTGGCTAGTTCATTGGCCTTATGCGATGCAATAGATTTAAGGGATGTCAAATATCTATCGGGCAATGAAATATCAAACATGGATGATTCGGAATTGCAAAAAGAAGCGGAAAACCATAACTTATTCGTTAAATTAGCCCCATTAGACAAACAAAGAATCGTTTTGGCTTTGAAAGCAAATAAGCATGTGGTTGGCTTTATGGGAGACGGAATTAATGATGCGGCCGCCTTAAAGAGTGCTGATGTTGGCATTTCATTCAAAGATGCTAGCGATATCGCCAAGCAAGCTAGTGATATTATCATGCTCGAAAATGATTTGACTGTTTTGAAGGATGGCATCATAGAAGGTAGAAAGTCATATATCAATATGATGAAATATGTCAAATGTCAGACATCATCTAATTTCGGCAACATGATTTCGCAATCAATCGGGGCAATCTGGATTCCATTTTCTCCATTAAAAGCAGTTCATATTATCATGCTTGATATCATAAGCGACATCTCATGCAGCATGATTCCTTTTGACAACGTTGATGAAAAAGACATTTTGAAACCCCTTGATTTTTCAATTGGCCAAATCAGAGAATTCATGTTTATGTTCGGCCCTCTTTCTTCATTATTGGATATGGCTTCATTTGCAATATTGCTATATTTCATTTGTCCGAGCGCGCTTTCAAGTCAAGGTATTAGCTATGTCTCTTATGATACGTTAGACGCCTCATCTAAGATTATATTCATGATGATATTCCAAACAGGATTCTTCATTGAATCTTTGATAACGCAGAATGTCGTTTTCACTTTTTTAAGAAGCGATCAAATTCCATTCATAAAGAGCAAACCATCAATCACTTTGATGCTAGGAATACTCGTTTCATGCTTGATTGGATTTTTCGTTGTATACATACCTGTCATTAATGAAACATTTGATTTAATAGGGATAACGCCATTATTCATCCTGATATTGTTTGGGCTAGTTCTAATTTATGGAATATTAACTCAAATATTTAAGAATTTATATGTTAGGAAACATTTTAGATTGCTTTGAAATAAAACTAAATTGTAGAAAGAATTATATTTTCATGTGTTATACGCAAAGACTTAATTCAAAAACGGCATAATACAATAAGAAAAAAGCTCAGTTCGATGAACTGAGCCTTATTTTGATTGAAACTAAAAATCGTATGTTTCGTTAGGATCGATTTCGGTGATGGATAAATCCAATTCTGTTTGAGTTGAGTAAATAGAAATTTGCGTATATTTGCCATCGGAATCAGGAGTTGATTGTCTGATTGATTCGGAATAATATTCGGTATACTCTTGCCATCCTTCTCCACTCCAACCAGCATCTTCTAAGATTTTATCATATGCTTTGCCTTCGCTAATTATTGAGGCGTCATCGGCGAAATGCATTGAAAGAGTCATAATTCCATAGTTATCTGCATATTTAGTCTTATCGATTGCAACTGAAGGTGCGAATTGCGGGATTGCATTTCCGGAGACGTCCTTTTGCTCATTCCAGCTTGTTTTGCAAACTGATGGTTGCATATATGTATCGGACAAACCTGCGAAGGCCGTTCTTCCATCTGGATATGACCATGAAGGATAACCCATGCCTTCATCACTTGTATACCATTCGTGAGAGACATATGCATAAGTGAGTCTGCTAACGGAGGAAGTCCATTCTTCGCCCGTTGTCTCATCGGTGCTCTTGCTTGCTTTTTCAAAGATATAAGAATAGTTTCCGACATCTTCAGCGCTGTTGTCCACTGTAATTTCATAGCCATTGTCAGCGACTAATTTCTTAAAATCAGCAGTGATATCGCCCATGCGGTAATCCATGATATGCCACTCAGAATAAGCATCCTCAAAGAAAGAAGAAGAGGAGAAATTTAGAGCAGTTATCTTTTCGATAATGCCGTCATCACCTTGATAAGACTTCATTGCTGTCTTTTCATCACCGCTAAATCCTTGAGATAATCCGACTGGAACGTATGTTTCGGCGTATTTGGCAAGTTCATTTGCCGTTGTTGTTCCAATTTTGGAGATTGTGCATGTGGATTCATCGTCTGGATATTCTTCTTCACTCATGCCATATGCTTCTCTATCGGCACTATTGTCCTTAAAAACATAGAACTCATAGGAATCTGCTAAAGGCTTGATGGTTGCTTTTGAGAAATTTATTGCATCATAAGAACTATAACCAGCAAATAATGCTAAATATACGATTAAAGTTGTATCGGCGACGTTATAGACACCATCAACTGGATCATCAAAGGCTTTATCGCCGAGGCTTTCGATTAATCCTCCGATTGTGGATGGCATAAGATAAAGATCGCTCATTTTTCCTTTTTTGGCTGATGGAACTGAGATTGTCACATTCTTATTTGCGTCAATTGCGCAATAGCCAACGTTTGGAACAAAGAATGTTCCTGAATCGGTGAGCCATTTCGATTCATAATCATAGAAAACACTATAATCGTCGTAATATTCAATTGTGGCGTAATTAGGGCTAATGACACTTAAGTTGTTGCCATTCAAGTCATTGACAAGCTCATCGATAGACTTTACTGAAGCTACTGATGAAGAAGAAGTTTCGGATGAAGAAGTAGCTGATTCAGAACTTTCAGACGAAGAGACTGAATTGCTAGAGGTTGATGGGGTGCCACATCCCGTTAACAAGAGAACGGAAGTAGCTAATACCAATATTTTGTTACGTTTCATATTTTTTCCTTTCAAAATATGGCAATATTTTCTATCCCTTTGCTCTAATGTCAATTGTTATTTTTAAATAAATTAGTTTCGTTTAATCATTTTTAAGTGAGAATAGAAAAAACTTACTATCTCATTTGTAAAAATATTGAAGGAATGTTCTCTTTTCGATTCCTTTCCTACTATAATCAAATAATATAAGAAGAGAGAGGTTAGAACCGTGAAGAATTATTTCTGCAAATATCCGTTATATGAGGTGACAAAAGACTTAGTTGATGTCGCTATGGGAAGAAAAGAAGCGGAACTTGTCATAAAGAATGCGAAACTTGTCAATGTCTGCACCCATGAGATTATTGATAACACGATGGTTGCCATAGCAAAAGGAAGAATCGCCCTTGTGGGAGACGCAACTCATTGTATCGGTAACAATACCAAAGTCATTGATGCGGAAGGCAAATATCTTGCGCCATCTTTCATGGATGGGCATATGCACGTTGAATCTTCTATGCTGACTGTTGGCGAATACGCTAGAGCCGTCATTCCACATGGTACGTCTGGAATATTCTTTGACCCACATGAAATCTGCAATGTTCTTGGCCTTAAAGGCGTTAGATATATGCTTGAGGATAGTAAACGCACCCCACTTAAGGCGATGCTTTGCGTTCCTTCATGCGTTCCAGCCGTTCCTGGTTTTGAGGATACCGGTTCTAAAATCGATAGCGAAGATGTTAGAGAAGCCATGAGTTGGAAAGAAAGCGTCGGTCTTGGAGAGATGATGAATTTCGTTGGCATCGAAAACAACGAAGAAGGCCCTCACGCAATAGTTGGAGAAACAATCAAAGCCGATAAATGCCCGACAGGTCACTATACAATTCCAGATACTGGCGCCGGGCTTAATGCTTATATAGCCGCTGGTATGAGATGTGATCACGAATCAGTTCGTGAAATAGACGCTTTAGCAAAAATGAGACTTGGCATGTATGCTCAGCTTCGTGAAGGCTCGGCATGGCACGATTTAATCGAAGTTTCCAAAGCCATAACCAAACATGAGGTTGATTCTAGATATGCTCAACTTTGTACGGATGATTCTCATCCACATACCTTATATGGTCCAGGTCATTTAGATAGAGTCGTAAGAAAAGCCAGGGAATATGGAATAGATTTCATTACTGCCATCCAAATGGTGACGATCAATGTTGCAACATGTTTCCAATTAGAACATGAAATGGGCTCAATAACCCCAAATAAATGTGCTGATATGGTTTTAATAGATGGTATCAAGACATGCCACGTCACAGACGTATTCATCGATGGAGAGCATGTTGCTCATGATGGAAAACTCATCATTGAATTTGATCCATACTCCTATCCAAAGGATGCTTACAACACCATCCATCTTGATAAACTTACGGCAAAGGATTTCATCATTCCATCCGATAAAAAGGAAGTAAAGGTCCGTGCCATTTCCGTAGAAGGTGGAAAAACCATCACGACTGAGGACATCAAGACTTTAAAAGTGGTTGATGGAAACGTTAAAGCAGATCCAAGCCAGGATACGTTAAAGGCTTTCGTCTTTGAAAGACATCATCGTACGGGGAAGGTCGGAAAAGGCTTCCTTACGGGATTTGGTATTAAAGAAGGTGCACTAGCCCAGACTGTCGCTCACGATGCCCACAATTTGCTTGTTGTTGGAACAAATGATGAAGACATGGCAGTAGCCGCAAACGCGTTAATTGATTGCGGTGGTGGATTAGTCGTTGTTCAAGATGGAGAAATCGTTGCTATCGCTGAATTGCCTGTCGCGGGATTAATGAGTGAGGAAAACGTCAAAGTCATGTCTGAAAAGATTGGCAAAATTGAAGAAGCCTGGAAAAAGGTAGGTTGTACTCTCCCTTCACCATTCATGACTATGGGCATTGCATCTTTGGCTTGCATTCCAAATCTCAGGTTGACCGATCGAGGAATCGTTGATTGTGTTAACTTTAAATTCCTAGACTTAATCGTTGAATAGGATTTACGTTATTTAAGAATCCTAACATATTGGCTTGAATTTATATCAAGCCTTTTTCATTTAATGGCAAAGCATGAATTTAATCGTCCTCAATTTGCTGATAGCTCATCATTAAGAGACATTTAGCTGATCAAAAGACGTTTTTTCGACTAGCAAATGAAGAAGACAAATCCATTTTATCGTTTAATGCGAATGGTAAACTAACTCTAGAAGTTAAAAATAAGGAGAACTTGATGTGAGATATGAATGCTAAACAGTTACATTTGGTTGCTCATTGAAAAGGAGAAACGGTATAAATGATAAGTTACAGAATCTTTTCGATGAATATTCTAAAAAAAGATGGAGACTTCATACGATGCAAATGACTTGCATAAGCACGGATTTCTGCGCTTGTGTCTTTGAAAGAGAAATCCAATAAAAAAAGACCTGGTTGGTCTTTCCTTAATTTTCGTTACTTTTGCTTATATCGATTGCGTAACGTTTGATCTTTCCGGTGGCCGTTCTTGGCAAAGGGCGATTTAAAACTGAAACTGAATCAAGACGGCAAGAACGTGGCTGTTTGTCATTAAAAGCGTTTAGTTTTTCATAAATGGAATCAACATTATGTTCCAAAACAAGAGTTAGATGGCCAGATTCATTTTGTAAGAGTGCCAAGTCGGTTCCAAGAAGATCTCTAAGTTTCCCTTCAAATTCAGGAAGAAAGATTTTTGTCCCATCATTTAAAACATAAATCTCTTTTTTTCTTCCGACTATCTTTAAATCTCCATTTTCATTCAATATTCCTAAATCACCTGTGTGGAAATAATTTCCTTCCATAACGGAAGAGGTTTTTTCTTCGTCTTTGTAGAAACCTTTCATCAATAAGGACGGCACATCAAGCAATATTTCTCCATCGTCCGCTATCTTGATTTTTGCTTCAGGGACAAGACGCATCAAGTTTGGATCATCGCCTAAAGATACTGCGATGCCTGAAGAAGTCTCTGTTAGGCCATAGCCAAAATGAACGTCAATCCCTTTGCTTATAATGTTTTCTAAAACATATGATTGGCAATCACCAGCTCCAATAAGCACTTTTTTTAACTCAGAATTGAAAAGATTCCTTGAAGATAAGAATTCAGCCATTTGCGGAAGCAATGATACGACAGTTGGATGAAAGAAGGAAAAATCATCAAAGAAACGTCTCCTTTCACGACAAAGAGCAATTCGTGACCCGCACTCAATTCCCCAAAGAAGAGAGCAAACGAAACCGAAAACATGGCTAAGAGGCAACACTGATAACAATGTATCTTCTTTGCTTAATGGCAACAAAGAGGCACCATTATACGCCGAAGCGCATAATGATTCTTCATTCAAAACAACCGCCTTTGAAGAAGATGTCGTTCCGCTTGTAAAGAAAAGAATGTTACCTTTCTCGCCTTTATTTGCTGGATTTAACTGGAGATCGAACTCTTCCCCACCAATTAGATAATCAACATCGGTTGCAAGAACTTGCTTCTTGAGAATTCCTTCATCTTGCGATGGATCAAGCAAGACGACTTGCGTCTTATTAGAAATGTAAGCGAATATCGCAACAAGAGTGTCTATAGAAGAATCGCAGAAGATACCAACGCTTGAGGCATCTTTTAGAGGATACTCTTCGACCATATGCCAAAAATCCCCATAGGAAACAAAACTCATTTGACTCTCTTTGTAATAGAATATTCCATTATCAATTTCAGGATTTTCTAGTAATAATTGTTTCAATGTTTTTGCTTTAATCATGATTTTTTCACGTAAGGTATTTTACTACAAACACCAACATGTGTTTAAAGAAACCTTAAAAGCCCTGTTTGATTTAAATGCTAAATCTAGTTCGCTTTATATGAAGATTGCTATAATCTTTAGGATGAATTTGCTCACAATAAAAACAAGGAAAGAATTTAGAGAACGGTTAATAAAAAATCATTCGACAGAAAAAGAATGCTGGGGAGAAGTAAAAAGAGGCAAACCAGTAGATGAGGGTGTTTTCTATTACCTTGATGTGGTAGAAGAAGCACTTTGCTTTGGCTGGATTGACTCTATTTGGAAAAGAATTGATGGATTGATGTATTCAAAATTCACGCCTAGAAAGAAAGGTAGCCCTTGGACTGAGTTGAATAAAGAAAGAGTTAGAAGACTAGAAAAGCTAAATTTGATGACTGATGACGGAAGAAAGGTTTTGCCTGAGGTGAGATTGTCTTCTTTTAGAATTGATGAAGATCTTCTTAGAACTTTGAAAGAGAATAGAGTCTATTCCAAATTTAAGGCTTTCCCTTCTCTCTATCAAAGAGTTAGGGCATATAACGTGGCTTTCTATAAAAGTTGGAATAAAGAACAATACGAAAAATCATTGAAACACTTAATAGAATCAATTAGAAAAGGCGAGATGTATGGTGAATGGAATGATTATGGAAGGTTACTTGATTATTAAATTAATTGTTACCTAAGTTTTTGATTTCACTAACTAATGTGTTTGTATTGAATTTAATGGAAACTTTATCCCCTTTAGTAACATTACTTAATTTAGCATTGCTTGCTTTTTCTTTGATTAATTTTGTTAAATCATCATTAAATGACCAATCAATGCTAGAGTAATCTTGCTTGCCTCCATTTATTTTAAATTGGAGGGTATTATTATCTAATATTTTATTAATCTCTATATCAATTGAATAGGCATAGTCACCTAGATAATTAATCTTGTATTTAGATAAATCGGAATCTGAATAGTTCCCCCAATCATTAAAGTTGCCGACAATATATAAATTGTTGTAGACAGTGGTATCTCCCCTTCCCGTTTCATTGCCAAAAGCTTTGTTAATCGTGGAGATTTTAGCGTTGATATAGTTTTCAAAAGTCATGTTCTCATTGTCAGAGCAAAAAGTGTAGGAAGAATACGTTTCTGAGGCGATATTCATATATGTCTCGAATGTTTTTTCTTTTGCCCATGAAGAAGAGATGATTGTTTTAATGATTTCAGTGTAGTTTTTCTTACATTGATTATCAGATGAAGACAAAATTGTTTTCAATAAAAGTGGATTCTTTTGCTCACCTGCGAAAGCATTCTTTGAATATGGCTTAGATTCGGTGTTTCCATTTTCAAAATTCATGCCTTTGGTGATTCCTAAAACCCTGTCATTATCGATAGGAATTATGATCATTTTCTTATCTATTCTTCTAAAGTAGAGCATGTAGTTGTTGTAGTTATACCTAAAATCATCTGGATTCCCAATGAAATAATTGATCGCAGTTAATTTTGCTAGATATTCTAGATCGACATATGTGGATATTTCATCGTAGGTTGAAGAAGAAAAAGAATTAAATGCGTCTTTCAATAAGGTGTCTTCGTATTCAACATCTGTGTTGGTTTTTCTCTCATATGCTGGTATGTAACTTCCAGAGATGTTGCCAATGCCCACTTTTTTAGAAGAAATTGAAGATAAAGTCATTGGAGAGCCTTCGTTAGAATATCCATCCCCAACGCCCCATGTGCATTTGTAGAGATCACCATAATTGACTGATGGAACTCCATAATCACCTTTTTTCTCTTCTTTCCATGTTGGCGCGTTTAAATATGAAGAATTATTTTGAAATGCCTTTTTAATAAGTTGTTTCTTCGCCGGCTCATAGATGGTGCACAATCCAAAAGAGCATGATTTGCTATCTTTGTCTTCTCTAACCATATTAATACTAGAGAGCCCAATATTTTGTGCGATTATTCCGCCTGCTTTATACAAATATGATGAATATATCTCTTTAATATATGTTGTATCTTCATTCCTGTTCCATTTAAAATCAAGACCGTCTAAACCAAGAAAATCCCTGTCTTCATAAGATTCTCCATTCATTTTCTCCTTCATTTCTTCGATGAAGGAAGATGAATATTTCTCAGTATCGGAAAAAGTTTCATCGAAAGATAATTTGAAATGATTCTTCGTGTTTATTTCATCATTTACAAAGACATCATCCCTTGATGTGTTGCCTTTTTGCCTAATTCCGACGTTCTTATATTCCCAAGTAAAGGCATTTTCATAGTTTGTTAGTTTGATGCTCACTAAATCTGCAACACGATAGATCTCACTCTTATAGCCTGTCTCATAATCATCTTGAAGCTTATTTAGTTCAGCATCGCTTATGGAGATCGATATTTCTACCTTATTTCCTAAATTAAACAAATCATCTGACGTTATTTCGTTGATATTTTCAATCTTTCTAGTTTCAAAATTTGGTTCATTGAATTTAAAAAGATTTTCATTTCTCTTTTCAATTGATGAAGAAGAATTTTCATCTTTACTAGAAGAGTCTGTAGAAGATGTCTCCAAAACAAACGATTCTTCACTCTGACTCGTGGTTGAATTCACGGAAACGTAGTTATTTGCTTGAATAGAGCAAGCAGTCAATAAAGAAATTGTTAAAAACAAAAAAAGTGATTTTTTCATACCCTCATTTTATAACAATCTTTGCTTGATTGTTAGTTTTTAGCTCTTCATTGATATAATAACAAGTGAATGGAGATAATGAGATGAAAAAAGCATATAGAGTATTATTAATGGCAATAGGCGGAACCTTCCTTTTAGGAACAGGAGGAGTTGGTGGATATTTAATTGCGAGAGAAGCGTATGAAAAGAAGAATGATTCTTCATATGATTATTTAGATGCCGCTTTAGCGTATCAATTATCTGGTGAAAGCAAAGCCCTAATAAAACAAACATATGCCATTGCGGCTTATAACATTTCTTTAATAATCGAGAAAGCAAATGATATAAATGACACTGAATATTATTACCAGGAAATAGATGGAAATAATAAATTAATGCATGATGGGTCGCCTGTTTCAATTATTTCGGATATTGATGATACGTTGGTTGATGGCGCTTCATATTCATGTGACATTCTAGGCAATGATGGCGATTACAACAACTCTGCCTTTGCTAGATATGTGATGTCTGATAGTTGCAAAGCCTTAGATGGAGCGGTCGATTTCACTAACTACTGCGCCAATAATGGAATTGAAGTGTTTTATGTCACAAACCGTTATGATCAAGCTTATAAAGTAGGTCAAAAAGATTCATATTCATCATACGAAGAAACAATAAAGAAGGATGGAATAGGCAAATACATAGATAAAGATGGCAACCTTATTGGCAGCACTCTCTATCAGCAATATGGAAAATCCATGTATGACATAACATATGAATCAATGAAAGAATTTGGCTTTCCGATAGATTTCGATCATTTATTCCTAAACGATCTGAAATTAAATGGTTCAAGCAAAGAATACATAAGAAAGGCAATAAGAGAAGGAAATTCTTCATTCCCTAATGGTCAAAGAGAAGATGGGCATTCTATCGATTCTTCAACAAGCGTTTCTCTATCTTCACATGATGTTGCTATGTTATTGGGCGATAACTTAGGCGATTTCAGCGACGTTTTTTCTGAAGCAAAAGACGCGATTGAAAGAAGTCAACTCGTAAAGGAATATTCAACCAAATGGGGAAAAGAATGGATCCTTTTTCCTAATTCAGTATATGGAGATTGGCTAAAGCTTGCCCAAGAATATACCTTTGAACAACTTTTTAAAGATTTAGGTCATAGAAATAGCAAATTATTTTTTTGAGTCTCGCTAAATTTTAGAAGTTATATACTATTCCATATGAAAATTGTTCCAATTGAAGATAAAAACATTCAAGCCTGTGTTGATATTTACAACTACTATATACTGAACACATGTAACACTTTAGAAGAGGAGCCTGTTACATGCTCCATCTTCAAAAAAAGAGTCGATAACATAACAAAGAAATACCCATACATAGTTATCGAAAATGACGATGATACAGTTTTAGGATACGCTTATCTCCATCAATTCCACGAAAGAAGCGCATATCGAAAAACAGTTGAACTCTCTATCTACGTTGATAAAGACCATCTTCACGAACATTTAGGTCAAACATTATTCGATGAAATACTATCTCTAGCAAAGAAGAATGGTTTCTCAAACATCATCTCTATAGTCACATCAGAAAACGCTCCTTCAGTTACGTTTCATGAAAAGAACTCTTTCTTGCTAGAAGGCCATCTCAAGCATGTCGCATATAAAATGAAAAAGGATTTAGACGTGTATTATTTTAGAAGAGAAATTTAAAATCTTAGGCGTTTCATTAAGAAGAAATAGACAACTTAGAAAATAATATTAATAGTCGTCAGCAAGTATGCTAAAAACGGCTATTTTTCTTTAAAATAATGTGACTTTTAATACACATAAACTAATTATTCTGCTAAGCTTGATCTATGAAAGATTTATTTTTAAGCAACCATGGCGAGGAAAGATTCCTCGAGCAATTAAGAGAAGAAATTAAGAAATGCAAGAAGTTCTATTTTTCGGTAAGCTTCATAAAATATGCAGGATTGAAACTAATCGAAAAAGAATTAGTCGATGCCCTCGATAGAGGAGTGGAAGGCTATTTAATAACGACCACCTATCAAAATTTTACGGATATCCCATCCTTAAAAGAATTTTTGGAGTGGGCTAATAAATATCCAAATTTCCATGTTCATCTAGATTACGAGTGTTTTGGAGAGTCAGGCTATCATTCCAAGGGGTATCTTTTTGAAAGAGAAGACGGGGTCTCCGTATTTATCGGTTCAACAAATATCACAAGATTCGCTTTATTGAAAAATGTCGAATGGAACATCATGCTTAGCGATTCAAAAAATATTGAAACATTCAATTCAGCAAAGCAAGAGTTCGATCAACTTTGGGATGAAACCTTAGAACTTAATAATGATTTGATTGAAAAATACCGCCTGTCCCTAGAATATGCCATTGTTAAATGGGACATGGACTATTCGATGAATGATGAGGGTTCGATAAGACCGAATGCAATGCAAAAAAGAGCTCTTAAAGAACTTGCTAGAAATAGAGATTTAGGCGTTGATAAATCCTTAATCGTTGCTGCAACTGGATCAGGTAAGACATATTTAGCCGCTTTCGATGCTAAAAACTTTGATGCAAAAAAGCTTTTATTCATTGTTCATCGCGACACCATTCTTAATGATGCAATGAAAACTTTTGCAAATGTATTTGGCGCAAGAAAATCTTATGGCTTGTATAATGGCGACAAACAAGAGCTCAATGCGGATTTCATTTTCGCTTCATCAAGCATGCTTTCTAAGCATCTTGAAGAATTCGACCCGGAACAATTCGATTACATCGTTTATGACGAAGTTCACCATATGATAGCCAAGTGTGGCAAAAAAATATTTGAATATTTTAAACCTGGTTTCCTTCTTGGCTTAACTGCCACTCCAGAAAGACTTGATAATCAGGATGTTTTTGCTTTATTCGAAAATAATGTCTCTTTTGAAATGAGATTGAGAGACGCTCTAGCAAATGATTTAATCGTGCCATTCCATTACTATGCCATTAGAGATGAATTCGCGGATTATTCTTCGGAGAATAAATCAATTGTCGCAAGTCAAATATCAAAAACGGAAAACGTTGAATTCATAACCTCACAAATTGAAAAATATAGAATTCATGGCGAAAAATTGAAAGCAATCGCTTTCTGCACCTCTCTCCAGCATGCTCAAACCATGAAAGAGAAATTAGCAGAAATGGGCTATAACACGACTTTTTTGTCCGGTTCAAACGATACCGGAGAAAGAATCAAAGCATTCAAAGATCTTCAAGATGAAACGAATCCTTTAGAGATTATATGTTGTGTTGACATCCTTAACGAAGGCATCGATATTCCTCTTATTAATACTGTTCTTTTCCTTAGGCCAACGGAATCTCCAACAATTTTCCTTCAGCAATTAGGAAGAGGCCTAAGAAAAGCCCCAAACAAAAAATACTGCGTTGTTCTCGATTTCATTGGCAACAACTATAGAAGATCAACCCAGATTGCCTTCGCCTTAGGGACGTTAACGAAATCACCTTATATCGACCCGGTTACAATCAAGACGATGGTCAAGAATAACTTCTCGACTTTAGGAATTCCTGGCCTTGAAATCTTCTTTGATGAACTTTCTAAAAAAGAAATAATCGATTACCTAGACAATACGAATTTCTATAAACCGGAATTACTCGAACAGGACTACAAAAATTTCAAAAAATATTTGAAAACTGATACATACCCCACTCATTTGGATTATTTGAATTCTGAAATTGCTCCCGATTTGATTAAATTCATCAAATCCAAGCATTCAGGAAAGAAAAATCGTTCTTATTACCAATTCTTGAAAAATGTAGGAGAAGACTCCATTCCTTTATTTGATGAGAAACAGATAGACCTTTTAAATAACCTTTCTGATTTCTTGCCGTTGGTTAGAAAAGATGAATATCTCATCGTCAAGCAACTGATTGAAAAACCTTTAGACGTGTTATCGTTAATCGAACCTGATGGCAAGATAAGCAAGGAAACATTAACACATGCTCTCGCCCTTTTAAGAAAAAGAAAAATTGTTGTCGGCGACAAATTGAATGTGGATTCAATCACGGATGAATTTAAAACATTCCTTTTGGATACCCTAAATTATGGCATTTCCAGGTATGATGAAGAATTTGGAAACTATGAAGGCAAATTCAAACTTATGAATAACTACTACAAGGAACAAATCATGATGATTCTCCTTGAAAATGGCCTCAATTTCATGAAAGGTACAAAGTTTGATGAAGAAACAGGGGAGACATATATCTTTGTTAACTTAAAGAAAGACGCGACTGCTCAAGAAAAGCTTAATTACAAAGATAAGTTTATCGACCAAGATACATTCCAATGGGAATCCGAAAATAATGTCACGAGAACAAATTCCATAGGCAAAAAAATTTTAAATACGAAGACCGTGTATCTATTTGTAAGGAAAATGGAAGACGACCACGGAATCAATTTGCCATATACATATTTCGGAACGGGGCATTTTGATAATGTTCGCGATTCAATGAATGGAGTTAAACCAACCTTATTATTAGATGTTATATTAGATAATGCGGTTGATGAATCTTACTATGAAGATTTCGATATAAGACCAAGAATAATAGAAGAGGCTTGATAAAATGAAACATCACGAAGTCGTATGTGCTTTAATTGAAAACGATAAAGGCGAAATTTTTGCTTGCAAAAGAGGTCCAGGCAGAGCTTTAGAGAATAAATGGGAATTTCCTGGTGGAAAGGTTGAAAAGAACGAAGCTCACGAAGAAACAATCATTCGTGAGATAAAAGAAGAATTAAATTCGAGAATTCAACCAATCGAGTACATTGGTGAATCATCCTATGAATACACCGATATTGACCCATATCCGCCATTCTCAATAACCCTTTACGCATATAGATGCAAGTTACTTGAAGGAAATCTAACTCTAACAGAGCACATTGATTCATGCTGGAAAAGGAAAGAAGACCTAAGAAACCTTGATTTTGCCCCGGCTGATAAACCATTCCTAAAATAAATGAGACTGCTTATAAACAAGCAGTTTTCTTTTTGATATAATGTTTCTAAGATAGTTAAAGGACATATTGCATATGGAATCTAAAGAAATTCTCTATAAACCAAAAGACCTTTATGAAAGACAATTGAAGGATCAATATCACAAAGGCGCGGAAGAATATTTCGACAAACTCGCAAAAGAAGCAAACACCGATGCTCAAGCAAACGCTAAACACGTATCCGAATACAAAGATCTTCAAGCCAAGCAAAAAGAAGCGGAAGGCAAACTCGGCTCTTCAAAAGGCCTTAGAACTTTCTTCATCGTTTTGATTGTCATCGCTTTTTTAGGTGCCCTTATTTGTGGTGCAGTTGGCATTGCAAACATCTCTAGCATGTGGTGGATGCTAATAATTGCTGCCGTATTTTTAGGACTAGGAATCTATTTAATTGTCCATATCACGACAAGTTTAAATAAAGTTATCGCTCAAAGACAAGAAGCAGCCGCTAAAGCAAAAGCGGCCACCGATGCAAAACTTAAAGAATGCTACGGTGATATGGCTTCGCTAAACGCTTCATTTGATTGGTCTATGCCATCAAAAGTCATGGAAGATGTAACAAATATCATCGATCTTGACCCGTATTTCTCAGCAGAAAAACTTTATTATCTTCATGATAAATTCGGCTTTGCAACAGGAGATGGAGACAATGAATCCATCTTAGGAATCCTTTCTGGGAACATTCAAGGAAACCCATTCATCCTTAAAAAGACATTAGAAGAAGACTATAGAGACAAAACATATACAGGTTCCTTAACAATCACCTGGACAACATATTCAAGAGATTCTAAAGGAAACACCGTTTCTCATCATCATAGTCAAACCTTACACGCCTCAGTTGAACATAAGGCTCCATTCTATTCGAGAAATACAATGCTTGTCTATGGCAATGAAGCAGCCCCTCATCTCCATTTCTCACGTTCGCCATCTTCCATAAATTCTCTTGATCAAAAAGGAAGAGAAAAAGAAGTAAAAAACAAAATGAAAGAAATCAGGAAGAAAGCTGATAAAGCTATCGAAAATGGTTCAACCTTCACCCAAATGGACAACGATGAATTCGAAGTATTCTTTGGAGGAACGAATAGAGATAACGAAGTTGAATTCCGTTTACTGTTTACCCCACTTGCTCAAACAAACATGATGGCTTTGCTTTCTGATCCTAAACCATATGGCGATGATTTCTATATGCAAAAGGAAGGCATGTGCAACTATATCGTTTCTAAGCATTCCCAGAGCTTTGACTATACTTCAAACCCAAATACTTACATTTCCTACGATTACACCGTTTCAAAGAATGCCTTCGTCACATATTGCGACGAATTCATCAAGCATCTCTTCTTTGATTTAGCCCCATTGCTCTCCATCCCTCTTTACCAGATGCATAAACCAAGGGAATATATCTACGAAAAAGACCTCTCTTCCAACTACTCATTCTATGAACATGAAGCGATGGCCAATTCCATGGATCAAGAACTCTTTATGCCAAAAGATTGTGACCCATCTCTCCCAGTCATGATTAAATCCATGTCTACGAAAAAGAATGGAAAAGTAGACGTAGTTGAAGCTCATACATATTCATATCACACAACCCCAAGAACAGACTATGTTTCTAAACTTGGCGGGGATGGAAGATGGCATGATGTTCCAGTTCATTGGATTCAATATGATAGAATTGATGATGACAAGTCATTCAGCCTTGCGTATACAGGCTCATCAAGAAAGAATTTCAATAACAAACTTGACGAAAACGAGAAACTTTCAGGACTCGTAGATTCCTCTAAAGCAACATTCTTCGGCCGCGGAATGATCTCGATGGTCTTTGATAAGGAAACAAGAAACGACATCGATGAAATTCTCAATGAAGTTTTCGAAGAAAAAAATGATGCAGCCAAATAAATTACGTATATAATGTAGGCAACCAATTTTAGAAAGGAAAAATAAAAATGGCACAATTAGATGAAACAGATGTTACGTTAGAAAATACTGCTGGCAGAGATGTCCATGTTATTGACAAAAAAGTTCCTGTTGAACTCAATGGCACAGACAAATTTGTTAACGTCGGTGTTTGGTTCTTATTCATTATCGGCGGAGTTGTTTACACCGTTAAGAAGAATCATGCTAGATCATATTTCAAACAACTCGAACAAAAGATTCAACATGACGCTTCCACAATCGATAACTACATGGCTCAACGTGTATCTATCCTTCAAAACACAGCAAAACTCCTTGATAAGGCAATCGCTTTAGACAAAGAGACATTTGTTGATGTTGCTAAGGCTCGTGCTGGCTCTTCTACCGATAAAGATGCAGCTCGTAACGAACTCCAAGGCAAACTCGATATGGCTCAAAACTCCATCGATGTTGTCTTAGAAAGATATCCAGACCTCAAAGCACATCAAGAAATCCAAGATGCGTTACAACAAAACTCCTATCTCCAACAAGAAATCACTGCTGCTAGAGAAGTCTACAACAACGCTGTTGCAAAATGGAATTCTGAAATCTTCACCTTATGGGCAAAGAAATATGTTGCCGCTAAGGAAGGTTACACAACACGTATCCCATTCATTGCTTCAAAAGAAATCAAAGAAAAAGCCGAAGGCGTATTCTTCTGATAAAAATTTGAATCTAGGTCACCATATTGGTGGCCTTTTTCTTAAAAGACTTGCCAAAACATTTTAAAAGGCTAAAATACTCTAAACTTGTTTTTAACGAGTCTCCATCAATAGTTTGATTCATAACAACTAAATGCTCAATTGGCTTACATTTTTGGGCAAATGTTCTTATTAAACAAAGATTCTTTAGATGAAGATAAGACTGAAATAATGAAACTTTTTCTTCATATGCAAAGGATCGAAAGGAAAGAAAATGAAATTTGACAACGTAAGAGTAGGTTTAACCTACGATGATGTCATGCTCGTCCCTCAATATTCTGAGGTTGTTGGCATGCAAATCGATGTGAAAACACATCTAACAAAGGATATTGTTCTCAATATTCCTATCGTCTCGGCTGCAATGGATACCGTAACTGAATATAAGATGGCCATTGCCCTAGCTAGAGAAGGCGGCTTAGGCTTCATCCATAAGAATATGTCCATTGAAGAGCAAGCCCATCAAGTTGATCTTGTTAAAAAGAATGAATCAGGCATGATTGCTGATCCAATCACCTTAAAAGGAAACCACACAGTCAAAGAAGCGGCTTCCTTGATGGAAACATACAAAATCTCAGGTCTCCCAGTAGTTGATGATAATAACATTCTTTTAGGAATCATCACCAATAGAGACATGAAATACCTTGCTTTAGATGAGACAGAAGTCTCTAAAGTAATGACAAAGATGCCACTCATCACTGCAAAAGAAGGCATCACTCTTGACGAAGCAAAAACCATCTTATGGCAACATCGTATAGAAAAACTTCCAATTGTTGATGAAACAAATCATCTTAAAGGATTAATCACCTCAAAAGACATCGATAATGTTAAGCAATTCCCTAATGCCTGTAAGGATAGCAAAGGAAGACTTAGATGCGGTGCAGCTGTAGGTGTTGGCCCAGATACATTAGATAGAGTAAAGGCCTTAGTTGAAGCTGGCGTTGATGTAATAACAGTCGATTCGGCGCATGGCGATTCCTTCAATGTCATAAATACAGTTAGAAAAATCAAAGAAGCATATCCATCTTTGCCACTTGTTGCTGGCAACATTGTTACCGTTGAAGCGGCAAAACATCTTATTGAAGCAGGCGTTGATTGTGTTAAAGTCGGCATAGGCCCTGGCTCAATTTGCACCACAAGAGTCGTCGCTGGCGTTGGTGTTCCTCAAATTACAGCGGTTGGCGATGTATATGAGTATTGCAAAGACAAAGGCGTTTGCGTCATTGCCGATGGTGGCATCAAACAAAGTGGCGATATCGTCAAAGCCTTAGCGGCTGGCGGAGATTGCGTAATGCTTGGCTCAATGCTTGCAGGATGTAGCGAAGCGCCAGGAGATGAAGTTATCTATTCAGGGAGAAAATTCAAGGTATATGTTGGCATGGGAAGTATTGCAGCCATGAAAAGAGGCTCAGCCGATAGATATTTTCAAAACAAAAACACCGCAACAAAGAAGCTTGTTCCTGAAGGAATCGAAGGAAGAGTTCCTTATAAAGGTGACCTCTCTGACACTATTTACCAATTGTGTGGCGGACTTCGTTCTGGCATGGGATATTGCGGAGCAAAAGATATTCCAACTCTAAAAGAAAAAGCCGTTTTCATGAGAATAACTGCAGCAGGTTTAAAAGAGTCTCATCCACATGATGTTGACATTACTGTTGAAGCACCAAATTATTTCAAAGACTAAGTAAGAAATGCCCTTAAAATCAGGGTATTTTTTAAAAAATAAAAATAATTAGTGACAAATGGATTGACTTATGTATAATCAAGTTACAAACATAAATTGATTAGTTCCGTGGAGGAAGGGAATATGCTTAAAGCAGTCGCATCGTTATTAACATTATCATTGATATGCCCCTTTTCACTTACGAATAGAACATCATCAAATTTCAACGTAAAACAAGATGATCGTTGCCAATATAGTCAAAATTCTCATTCATTGGAACTGAAAAATGATCTTTTGATTGCGAATACTGGCAAGGAATTGAATGTTGATC
>CAVHQU010000006.1:22810-28869 GCA_963638555.1 bacterium
ATTTAGATTTTAGAATCATCTCTGAAAATGATTTGAAAATAAGTATAAGCGAAAAAACAACCAGTAACTTTTCGTTTTCTATTGTTAATACTATCGGAGAAGGCGAGTATACATTTGATATTGTTAACGGTAGCGAGCTTGACAAACTTACTACGGTTTATGTTCATTCTGATGGCATCCATGATTCCGCTTCCCTTTCCTCAATGAATGATGCAAGAAGCAAACATTATTTGGAATATGTTTGTTCGAATGAAGACAAGATACTTTTAGGAATCGAAGAACAAACTGATGATTTTTCTAGTGAAGAAACAGTTCATAAGGCTAAATCAAGGTTTGATGTGGCTATTTATGATCAGGGAGATATAAAAACAACGCAAGATATAACTCAAATACAAGACTGCCATAAACTTAAAGTTAGCGGGACTGTATTGTGGTATGACAGTACGGGAATGTGTCACCCTGCAAAGGATATAAATGTCGCTTTGATAAGAGATGGCTTGTTGTTAGATTCATATTTGGCTAAAGGCCGAACCGATGAATCTGGCAATTTCTCTTTTTGTATGGATTATTATTTTATAAATAATATTTATTTAGGCGTTTTTTCAGAAACAAGCACTTCGAAAATTAAGCGTTTTAAATTTTTATCTAGTGAAGGGCTTATAAGTATGTATTCGTATTTTAGCCCACTGATAGAAAATTTGTCAGGCGGGCATCAGATTAATTATTTGATTGAAATTTTACCGGATAACAGTGATAGAGCTGCCTCATTTGAAATAACTCAAGCCATTAACATCACATCTTCATATGTTAAAAATATGGACGGCGATTATTTAAAGGAAGTAGATGTTTATTATCCAACAACTTTTTATAAAAATTCTTATTATACGAATATTTTAAATTTTATTGGGCTCACCAAAGATGTTTATAAGGAATGGGATGTTATATGCCACGAATATGGTCATTACATAAATAAATCGTATTCTTTTTGCGATTATAGCGTTGGCGGAAAACACTATGTTGGACAGGACTTGATAAAAGATATGGGGAAAGTTAATGGAATGAAATTTGCAATGTCAGAAGGGCTAGCAACCTATTTAGGCATAGCCTCGCATATGTATTTTTCTGATGAGTGTAGTGTAATACCAACTGCTAATGATATGAATTATAGAGGCTGGTGCGACTATAATCTTTATAAATATTCCAAAGACGTTGATAATCGGACGTATGGCGAAGGAAGTGAAGATAGCATACCTAGTCTTTTGTTGAAACTGATGGATGACACACAAAGGGAAAACGACAATGTATCAATTGGACATTTAAATATGTGGACCTTGCTAAAAAAGTCTACTCATTGGTGCATTTCATCGTTGATTTCTGATTTACTTGAACAATATCAGGATTCAAGAAACGATATCGCCAAAATGTTAGAATTAGAAGGTTATTCGCCTTCACTATCGAGTTATTCATCAATCGTTTTAGCGACCGGAAAGGATACCAAACTTTGTTGGAATGATGGCGGTTCGGCTACTAATCATATGAATTTGTTCGCTATCATTTTTGAAGATGAAGATAATGAACAATTCACAGTTGAAGAAATAACATCAAATTCATATGTGCTGAAGCAGAATGATTTGAACACGATTCTATCAATGGACGGGAGCATTCTTAAATGGTGGGTTGTTGGATACAATAACGATGAAGAAATAACTGGCGGTTATCCTTCCACATATGGCTCGTTGAAAAAAGATATAAAGAAAACGCTGTCAAAGAGCGATTCTTATAATGGAAATGTGTTGCCGGGGGAAACAAATTGGTTTGAATTCAACGCGCCATTTGCAGCGACTTTCAAATTTTCTTTGAATTCGCAATCAGATGTGAAAATTGAATTCTTTGACTCCGTTCATTTGGATGGCGATTCGGAAAATCTAATTTCTTTTTCCAGTGGTACTAATCAATCACTCTCTATAGTTTTGATGAAAAATGATAAAATTTATATAAGAGTCTCATCGTTGAATGCAAATGAACTTTCAGAATATACTTTGTCTACATTTTACGAGCATACGCATTTATATACCGAATACGTTAAATGTAGTAAAGCGAGGCATAAATTCGTTTGTGATTGTGGTGTGTATGTGTTGCAAAACCACGTTGCTGGAAGCACTTACGAAACTATAGGATCAACAAAATATACAAATTGTATCAAATGTGGCGAAACAATAAGCATGAATGATACACACGTTCAATTAAATTAGAAAAGGCGGAATGAAACGTATGAAAAAAAGAATCTTATTTTTGGTTTCTAATTTAATTATAGCCTTTTCGTCGGCTTGCTCAACAAATAGGGTGTTTGAATATACTCAGGTTTCATATGGTCAATCTTTGCCGGAATTGGAATGCATCGAATACTCTAAGTTATCTTACGTCGACTTATGTCATGGAAAATTTAATGTAGATGTTGGAGTCGCACATTTGACTTCTGAAGGAGAGAATCCAAAAACAAAAATAAGTAGCATTAATATTTCTCTTAAAGAAGAAGATGGCAAAGAGATAAAATCTTATGACGTTAATATCAATGACTATAAGTCTTATAAAAATGCTGTCTTATACAAAAAATTAGATGTTTTTTGCCTGTTTTATAAATTCGCGCTAAAAAAGAGCGATTTTGGATTGGTTTATTCTTTCAATTTGTTTGAGTTGCTGCCCAATACATATAATGGAAAAATATTCTTTGCTGTTAAGTATCAAGGAATGGAATATTCGAAAACGGATGGCCCAGCTTATAGATATTTTTCTTTTCACTACGTTAGAAATTCTGGTGTTTGCAAACTATTAAATTATTCGACTTCGATAGAAAACATTTAGGCTAAAACTAAAATCCTGCAGAAATAGAGATTACACATCAAATCAGTTACAAGAACCATAAATTGTGCTGAGAAATGCTATACTATTAAGGTTTTAAATATTAAAAGAAGGAAATGCATATGAAAAAGAACAAATTATTAGGGATATTACTTGTATCAAGCTTATTTGTCGGAGGCTTAGCATCCTGTGTTGAAACCCAATCAAATGAAGCAACATCTAGCATTCAACAAGAATTAAAAACTAAATATACTCTTTATATAGGGACAAATGATAAAGACACATATCAGCCAGTAATGGATTTTGATAAATGCGTTTCAACCGTTACTGAAATATGCGTTAAATACACGGATGGCTGTACTATCTATGAGGCAAATGGCTATTGGAAAGATGATAAAGGAGAAATAACGAAAGAGCAGACGATCGTTGCTATATTAGAAGATATAACCTTAGAAACGGTTCATAAAGTATGTGATGAAGTAATTGTCGCCCTAAATCAAAACTCAATTCTTATTGAAACTTCATATGTAGGAGCAACATTCTATTCCGCATCTTCAAAATGATTTAATAAATCCCCTAATCATCAAGGGCTTTTTCCATATTGTAAAGATAATAAATTGAATGTTATTTAATTAAAATTTAATCGATGTTTTCTTAATAGAAAAAATAATAATTGACTTTTTTTGACCAAACTTTAAATTATTCAAGTTACGAAAGGTTTAATTGATATAACATTATGAAAATCAAGAAAATATTAGTTCCATTAGCCTGCGCTTTCTTATTAGCGGGCTGTGGTGAAAAAGAAGAATCGTCTGAATCTTCTATTCATGAAGAAAGCTCAACTAGCGAAGTTTCATCATCTTCAGGAGAAACCATCGAATCATCAAGTAGCAATTCCCTCTCACCTGAAATGAGTGGAAGTGGCACTTCAAATGATCCATATTTCATTGAAAGCACTGAGCAATTTGTTAATTTTGCTAAAGCATATAACGCTTTAACAACAACCCCAAGCAAAGCATCATATTACAAACTTGGTGCCGACATCGATTTAAGCGGTGTTTCATTCTCGCCAATAGGTACTTCAAGCGTTCCATTTGTTGGATACTTTGATGGAAATGGCTATTCAGTAAAGAATGTTTCCTATCAAAAATATGATAAGTCTATCTCTATGTATGGCTTATTCGGCTATATTGAATCATCTGACATTCATGATTTAAGCATTACAATCGATTACGATTTAACTGTGTTAGGCTCAAAAACATATATCTATGTTGGTGGGTTAGCCGCCGCTGCCGTTAATTCAAGCATCTACAATGTCTCAGTAACTGGCGATATCGATATTGCTTCAGGCCAAAATTCCTCATCTCAACTTATCGTTGGCGGAGTTCTTGGCTTAGGAGAAGCCAGTGATAATTATTATGTTGAATTATCCCATGCTACAAGTAAGGTAAATATCACATCTGATATGTCTAGCGCTGCTGATACGACAAATATCGCAGGCGGTATTGCTGGCGCTTTATCTACATCAAGCGGCAACGGTATCTATTCTTTGAGCTCAAGCAAATATGAAGGAAACATTTCTGCAGAAGATGTCGCAGGTGGTATTTTAGGTATCTCTTCTTACTACACAAGCGTTGTTGATTGCGTTGCCTTGGGTTCCTCAATCACAGTTTCTGCCGATAATGGCGCTTATGCTGGTGGAATTCTTGGACAAGGCTACTATGAAATGGCCGTTTTGCATAACTACGCTTCGTTCAATACAATAAGTGCTGAAACAACATCTACATCAAGCTATTACAAAGCACGTGCCGGGAGAATCGTTGGATATTCCTTCTTAGATGGATATTCCTCTGGATCCGACCTTTTTGGAACAGTTTCCTTCTCTAATTATGCTTCAGAAGCAACTATTACTGCTGAAGTCGAAGGAGAAAATGGCGAAGCAGTTCCAAGTGGAAAGGCCATTAAAGAAGCGGTCGGCCTTTCATCTTTCTGGGGCGATGAACTTACAGTTTCTAACTTAGAAGAAAATAGCAAAGTCTCCGTTAAGCTTGATAGCAACTACTCCGATGGCTCATCACAAAATGAAACATTAAGCTTTGATAAAGGCACTTGGTCATATGAGGCAATTTCTAAGGCCATCTCAAAAGAATTCACCCGTGAGCATTATTCTTACACTGGTTTATTCTATGATGAAGAAGGAAAGAAGCCATATTGTTTTTTCGCCCCGTTTGTCACTGATGCAACCTTGTATGCTGGATATGGAGATTTAAGCAAACTCATTGGCACTTATGATTATGTCTGCGGCAGCGAATCCTCCTCCGTCACCTCTAGTGGCACATGGTATTTCGATGAAGAGTATTTCTATTGGCAAAACAAATATTTTGAGACATTCAAATACAAATACACATTCGATGGAAACTACATTTTCATCGGTGAAGGCGATGGCTCATACGAAGATGAAATCTTTATCTACAATGAAGATGGCACAATCACAGGGTGGGATATAAATGATGACGATTACACCTATACTGCCACAAAATCTAGCAAGACGTTCAAGGTCCCAGACTATTCAGCATCTTCCTATTTAGGCACATGGTACGTTTCTAACAACACGATCGTTACCCTTAAAGAGGATGGAAACGCGACGGCAATCTCTTCCACAAGTGAAACAATCTATTATGGCGGTTTCAATGAAGACAACGATGGCAATGTTGAAATCTATGTTCCGGGCCGCATTCACGCTTCAATGAAATATGATTCAACAAACAATGTCTTCTGCGGTATTTATGGTGGAACGCTCTATTTTGCGGCAACAAGCGCAATTGATAAAACTTATTCGACAAAAGATGGTTCTTTAGCAATCTATGTCGTTGGTGAAAAATCATATGCTAATAATGCAGGCACTCTTACGAACTTCAGCGGCTCATTAGCTGAAGGCGGTGAAGTGGTTGTTGGTTCAAATACCTATACAGTTTCTGGCACGACATTAACTTTAAAAGAGGATAAGAAAGAAACGATTCCATCCGATATTTGCGGAACCTACACCGATTCTAACAAGAACACGATGATTCTCAATGAAGACGGAACTGGTTCCTGGAATGGCACCTCTTTCACCTTTACCTACGACTCTTCAAAGAAGAAAGGGACGATCTCCGCATTCGGCGCATTCGATTCCGATTCAAACTCCTTCATTGTCAACG
>CAVHQU010000006.1:28988-52590 GCA_963638555.1 bacterium
ACCTACACCGACTCACATAAGAACACGATGATTCTTAACGATGACGGGACAGGATCTTGGAACGGAACATCATTCACGTATACCTATGATTCAACCAATAAGAAAGGAACGATCTCCGCATTCGGCGCATTCGATTCCGATTCAAACTCCTTCACTGTCAACGACGATGGAACGATCACAATCTCCATCGATGACGAATATGGTGAAAACACTTATTCGGCAAGGATGACAAAACAAGCATCATCCGAAAGCGTTCCTGGATATGTTGGCAGCTGGCTTTGCAAAACATCAAGCTTCTCGGTGACGCTCATCTTAAACGCTGATGGAAGCGGTTCATATAATGGCAATTCCATCACATATACAGTTAAGAACAATGTAATCACGTTCTCTTGCGGTGATACTGATGTCACATTAACTTACAACGAAAGTGCTGGAACGATGAGCGGCAGCTATGAATATGATTACGAAGAATATTCATTCACCTCAATAACAAAACAAGCCTAACAATTAAAGCAGCGATTATGGAGTGGAAACACTCCATTTTCTTTTTGCCTTCTTGAGAAATATTTCTTAGAAAGATAAACTAAACCCATGAGCAATCTAACCACGAAAAAAGCTATAGCGTATTCCTTAAAGAATCTTCTACTAAAGAAACCCTTGAAGAATATCACTATCAATGACATTGCCAAAAATGCCAATATAACTAGACAAACATTCTATTATCATTTTGAAGACATACCTTCGCTGGTCGAATGGATAACCATCCAAGATGCTGAAGAAGCCTTAGGCAACAAAGATAACTACAAATCGTGGCAAGATGGGTTCCTATCAATATTCGAACTCATCAAGAAAGATAAAGCGTTTATCAATAACATTTATCATTCCATTTCTCTTGATGTTTTGACGAAATATCTTTACAAATTGGTCTATCCAATCATTCACAAAGTCGTTTCTGAGAAATCTAAAAATGCGTCCTTAAGTAAAGAAAATAAAGATTTCATCACTAAATTCTATATGTATTCCTTTGTCTCTTTGGTTCTTGAATGGGTTGAGAAAGACATGAAAGAAGATCCTAAAGAGATCGTCAAAAAAGTTTCGATTCTTCTTGATGGGACAATCGATCATTGCATCAACAATCTTAAGTGATTTTTGACAATTTTATACATTTGTCAAAAAATTTTACAATCGCTTAAAAATGGAAATTTTTATTTCCATCTTTTTTCTTATTATTTGCCTGTAAGTTTTTTAGGAGGATTTAGAAAATGTATTATTCAGCAGGAACTTATGAAAATTTTGTCCACCCTCTTAAACCAGAAGGGGTAGACAATAAAAGCGCATATATTATAGGAACGGGATTAGCAGGATTATCTGCTGCCTTCTATCTCGTAAGAGATGGACAAATGAAAGGTGAGAACATCCATGTTTTAGAAAAACTAGAATTAGCTGGTGGATCTTGCGACGGAAGAAAGGATGTCAGCAAAGGTTTCTTTATGAGAGGAGGCCGTGAGATGGATAACCATTTCGAATGCATGTGGGACATGTATAGAGATGTTAAATCGATTGAAAATCCAGAATTATCAGTCCTTGATGAGTATTATTATCTCAATAAGAAAGATCCAAACTACTCATTATGCAGAGCTTCCATTAATCGTGGAGAAAACGCTAAAACAAATAATCTTTTCAAGTTAGACAAGAAATCCGCTTTAGCCTTAAGCGAACTCTTCATGACTCAAGAGAAAGAATTAGAGGACAAGACAATTGAAGAAGTTCTCCCAGAATCTTTCTTCCACACTAATTTCTGGCTTTATTGGCAAACGATGTTCGCCTTCCAAAAATGGTCAAGTGCCCTTGAAATGAAACGTTATATCTGCCGTTTTGTCCATCATATCGATGGTTTGCCAGATTTCTCCGCCTTAAGATTCACCAAATACAACCAATTTGAATCAATGATTCTTCCTCTTGTCAAATACCTTAATGATCATGGTGTGACTATTTCCTATGGCTATAATGTCAGAAATGTCAAAATCAAAGACGATGGCAAAAAGAAAGTTGCCGAAGAGATTGATTTCATAAAAGACGGAAAAGAAGGTAAATTCACCCTCACTGAAAATGATTTAGTTATCATCACTAACGGTTGCTGCACAGATACATCATGCTATGGTGATCAAAATACCGCCCCAGATTTATCTAAGATAGAAGATGGCAAAGGAGAATCCTGGGATTTATGGAAGAATATTGCCAAACAAGCCAAACATTGCGAATATGGAAATCCAGATAAATTCTGCTCAAATACAGCTCAAACAAACTGGATGTCCGCTACAATAGAAACAAGCGATGAAGATATAATTCAACATATCATCAACATTTGTAAACGTGACCCACGTTCAGGAAAGGTCACTACAGGTGGCATTGTCACAGTCAAAGACTCAATGGATAATTGGTACCTTTCTTGGACAATCAACCGTCAACCTCAATTCAAATCGCAAAAGGAAGGTTCCGTTCTTGTTTGGGTATATTCTCTTAACACCAACAAAGAAGGCAACTACGTCAAGAAAGCCATGAAAGATTGCACTGGTGCCGAAGTGGCTAAAGAATGGCTTTATCATATTGGCATTGAAGATTCAAAGATCGATGATTACGCAACAAATAAATGCAACACGACCACATGCTACATGCCATATATCAATGCTTTCTTCCAACCAAGAAAGAACGTTGATAGACCTCATGTCGTACCAGATGGAGCAGTTAACTTTGCCTTTGTTGGCCAATTTGCTGAAACTCCAAGAGACACAATCTTTACGACTGAATACTCAATCCGCACCGGCATGGAAGCCGTATATACTCTCCTTAACGTTGATAGAGCAGTCCCTGAAGTATGGGGAAGCTGCTACGATGTAAGAGAGCTTCTTAGAGCATGTTATTATGCAATAGATAAGAAAACAATCGATGAAATCCCATTAAATCTAAAAGAGAAAGCCTTAGTTAAGATTCTTCTAAAGAAAGCTAAAGGCACTGATATCGAACTTCTTTTAAAGAATTCTGGCCTCATAAAATAGAACTGTAACAGGAAAGATCCTTAGAGTAAAATCTAAGGATTTTTTCTATATAAGAAGAAACATTTAATGCGTAAAATGCAGAAGAAGCTGAAATTAAAAAACCGTGAAAATTTTTTAAAGACTATTAAGATTTATGTTTTCCAAACGGATGAGTTAAAGCTTATTTATCTGATTTTTTTCGTTGCCACTTACGATGACTGAATCAAAAGATTGCAAAACTTGAGATGAACACAATATTCAATCTTTCAAACGAAGGAATATCCTCCTGTCTGCTAAAGCTTGTTTTTTAAAGGCGCCGTTTCATCGCCACGTGAAATATCATCATCGGCAATCGCTGTGATTTCATTCTTTTTCCTTGCTTGTACAGCTTCCATGTCAAACATACCCAATACAATATTAACCTTATCCATACGAACGGTTGTTTTTCCTTGCTCGAGTTCACGGACGAAACGAAACCCTAAGCCTGAGCGTAAGGCAAATCTTTTTGAATTAAGCCAACTTTTCTAGTGGTTATTATACCCTAAAGGGCATAAAAGAAGCGATTAATACGTAATTTATACCCGTAAAGGTATAAAAAGCATAAATTGCACATGAAATATACCATTTACGGTATAAAAAGCACTAAAAATCTAACTTTGTTATTTCTTTAATGTTTGGGTTATGAAAAATGACAACATTTTTTAAAATCTTTCAAAGATGCTAATTTTCTTGCGTCATTTTCTCGTTGATGGACATTTAATCTTTGAAAATAAGTGTGCTCTCTTTCATTTAAGAGTTTTTCCACATAACTTCTCTTATCAATCGTACCTGTTAATATCAATTAATAATCTGGATGGGAATCAACAATTTCCACGTTTGTTTTGTCTGATAATTGAGGAACGATAAATAAAACAATTTTCAAATCCTAGTCGTTGATGATTTCAATGTTTTTTTCTTGGATAAAGAATCTCCTTCAATTTTAAAAAAAATGACGTATTTTCGGCCTTGTACTGAATAACGTTTTTTGCAAGTTCATAATAAATACAGTATTGCATTGGTAAGGGTAAATGTTTTGCAAACGTGTGTAACAAGGATGAAAGACATGAGAGTTGAGATTTAACTTGCCGTGTGTTAACATTCGAAAAAGAACAAAGGGGTTTGAAATATGAATGATGCAAGCATCATTGATGTTGATTATGAAGAGATTGATAATGAACTTCATAACGAAATCGAAAAGAATTTAGAGAGAATTAAAAATTTAATCGCTGAAAGAGAAAAAATAAGCGATGGTAAAAAATTGATAGATTCAATTTCTCAAATCGTATGGGAACAATTTATCCTTCAACTTGGTGCAACGGCGGGAGAAGATTTTATTAAAGAAAACTCTAATCTAAAATTGAGTTTAAAAAAGTCTGATCATTATCTAGACTCTGAATCTTTCGCGAAAGGTGAGATGCCCAAACACAATTTATCAAATGCTGAAAAATATCGAACTAGGTACGAAAATCATAAGAAAGATTTTAAGAATGATAGTCAAAATGCCGGAATAGATAGAGATAGATACTATAAATCAAAAGGCGGTGTACCGGAAGGGATGTCAAAAGACCATATAATTCCTCTTAGTGAGATTATAAAAGATCCAGAAATGTCTACATATGTGGATTTCCCTGATAAAAAGAAATTTGCCAATAGTTCTGTGAATTTACAAGATTTGCCTAAGGATGCAAATATAGACAAAGCTGATAAAACGATGGATGAATGGTTGAATTCCGAAAAAGATGGCAAAACACCTGTCGAAAGATTTAGCCTTGATGAAAATGAACTGAAAGAAAGAGATGAAAAAGCGAGGGCTGAAAAAGAAAGGCTAATCAACGAAAAGAAATCTGTTGCTGAAGAAGAGGGAAGACAGTCAAGGCTGAATGAATTAAAAAAGTCTGCATCATACACAACACAAGCTATAGCTGTTGCTTTGATGGCTAAATTAACAAGAACCATTTTTCAAGAACTGATAAAATGGCTTGCGGAAAAAGACCATAAAGCTAAAGATTTTTTCGAACATCTTGAGGAAGCCATAAAAGATTTCGTTTTCGATTTTAAGAAAAATATTCTTCTTTCGGTGGATGTGGGCGTAACAACCATATTGACTCAATTGCTTGGCCAGATAGTTCCAATGATTAGAAAAGCTTTTATGTTTCTCAAGATTGGCGGAACAAGTGTTGCTAACGTTAGAAAATATCTAAAAAATCCAGACAATCAGACAAAAGATGTATCAACTAAAGTTATGGAAATTGGAAAAATCGTAACAATCAGTCTTACTACAGCCGGATCTATAGGGTTGGGGGCTGCATTAACGGCAGCATTGTCTGCAATCACACCTTTAGCGATTCCCTTGCCTATAATTGGCACTCCAGCCAGCTTGCTTGGCATATTTTTCGGGGGATTAACGGCAGGCGTTTGCGGCGCTATAGTTTTGTATCAAATCGATGCTGCTTTAGTGAGTAAATTGTTAAATGAAAATATGATTAAACAAATTGATATGAAGAATGAAATTTTGTCTTTACAAGAGGCTCGATACAATTTGGCATCCAATAATCTTGAGAATTCAAAGATGACCTCATCAAATGAAATTAATGCTGATTTTAACGAGGCATTAAATAAGATGAATAACATAAAATTTTTTAAAAGCGAAGAAAGAGAATCCATAAACAAAAACGATTTTAATGAATTGGATGATGCGATAAGCAATCTAAAATAGAGGATTTGAAAATGGACGAATTGGTGGTCAAGAAAGAGAAATTTGAGAAGGAATTGGATGAGCTCAAGTCGATGTCGAAGGATGAACATTTTAAAGATGAATTACAAAAATTCGATGAAAATGGTCATCTTTTTGGTCTTCTTTCTGCGAAAGTTACCGCTTCTGATATGAATAAATTTTCAAGTCAGCTTCAAGATAAATTCATCGATGTCGGAAACAAACTCACTGATTGTTATAAACAATTTTCATTGATTTACGAGGCACTTAGAACTCTTGATAAAGAATATTTAGCTGGAATTGTTGGATCCTACAACGAAGCAGTTGAAGCATACAAGAAAGCTGAAGATGCTCAAAAGGATGCAAATAAAACTTTAGAATACCTAAAACTCGCTGTTAAAAATATGCAAGAGTTCAACGAAAAAGTGAGTTATGAACTTACGAGAATAGACGAGAAGAACTGGCGAGAAAATGCTAATAAACATAAACTCCAAATGAATGAACTCGATGAAAAACTGGTTGAGACAACTAATACGATAAATTCATATAGAGAAAGCCATGAAGAATTGCTCAAAGAATTAAATGAATATAAACTCGAAAAGAGAAAATATCAAAAAAATTTTCGCATATGTTGGATCTCTACGATAATTTTAACTGCTGCATTTACAATTTTGTTAATTCTTTCTATAACGAAGGTTATATAAATTCTAATATAAACGAGATTTTCGCAAAAAAACAATAAATCAGACACGCCTTTATTTATTTGTTGGTTTAGACTAAAATATCTAAGATGGTACATAAACAGTCTGACGTAAATAATGATGAAAAAAATTCTATTGACCCTCTTTTTAGGAGCGCTTTAGAACAATCGGATTTGCCTTATGCTGTATATAAAGTGGTCGGAAACACATATGAATTTGTTTTAATCACTAAAGGATTGGTTCAACTTTTTCCTGCGCTTAAGGATGATTTAGATAACATAAGTATTTCTACTCTAAGAAAGAGAATTCATATTGACGATCTTGATAAATACGCAAAAGATTTTGATGAATACGCTAAAAATCCAGATGAAGTGTTGGATTGTTATTTCCGTGAAGTTGATCTTAACGACAGGATCCAAGCTGTTCACGCAATTGGAAAACATCTTATTTTAAAAGATGAAGATTACCTTATCATTTCCTGCATTCCTTTAGGAGATATGGAAGATGGTTCACTTGAACTTAATGAGGAATACATCCAAAAGATACCATCATTCCATGAATATGTTGAAAAAGATGAATTAACTTCTTTTCTCAATATGAGCGGTTTCTTGCGCAAAACTCAAGCAATCATCGATCATGACGAAAGAAGGTATGCCATCATTGCCGTCGATTTGACGGGTATGAAATCGTATAACATCAAATATGGCTTTGCCAAAGGCAATGATTTAATCGTTAATACAAGCAAGATTCTTAAGAAAAACTTCCCTGATGCAGTTCTTTCTAGATTTGGTGAGGATCATTTCTATATTTTAACTTTAGATAGAGATATCGAAGATAAATTAAACGCCTCTTTCTCTGATATGAAAGAATTAGGCGAAGGAAATTCCTTGCCTATGAGAGCTGGTATCTTCGATGATGAATTTGATGATATTGCTAAAGCATGTGATAAAGCGAAAACGGCATCCGACGTTGAACGTCACTCATATTTTTCTCATTTTAATTATTTCACGCAGGATTTGCTGGTGAAAATCGAGAAACAAGACTATATTCTCGCTCATCTTGATGAGGCAATTGAAAATGGCAACATCATGCCATATTATCAGCCAATCGTTCGCACTATAAATGGCAAAGTTTGCGATGAAGAAGCCCTTGCTCGTTGGAAAGATGACCTCTATGGTCTCCTTTCACCAGCTGATTTCATTCCTATTCTTGAAAATGCCCATTTAATATACAAATTGGATTTATGTATTCTTAGAAGAGTTCTTGAGGATTTCAAAACAAAAGATAAATTAGGCTTAGGGAATTCTCCGATTTCCATCAACATTTCCCGTTATGATTTTGAATCTTGCGATATCATAAAAGAAGTTGAAACACTCGTTAATGAATCAGGCTATCCAAAATCGATGATTCGCATTGAAATTACCGAATCTGCCATCATTAATGACAAAGAATTTCTCAAAGAACAAATTTCTCGTTTCCATGAAGCGGGTTTTAAAGTTTGGATGGATGATTTCGGCTCGGGCTATTCATCTCTTAATTCTTTGCAAGATTTCGATTTTGATGGAATGAAGATTGATATGGAATTCCTTCATTCCTTCAAAACAAATCCAAAGACCAAAGATATCATCATTGAAACAATCAAGATTGCCGAAAAGCTTGGCATCGATACAATTTGCGAAGGCGTCGAAGAAGAAGACCAGTTTTCCTTCCTCCGTGATGCTGGATGCGATAAAGTCCAAGGTTTCCTTTTCTCTCGTCCAAGACCTCTTAGCGATATAATCGAAAGAAAATGCGTTATCGGTAGAGAAAATCTTGAAGAAGATAACTATTACCTTACTGTTGGCACCTTCTCTCTTGATGATCCAAATAGCAACGGAGATAATGGTACGATTGCCGAAAAAGCCCTTGTTGGCCCTAGAACTGGCATCCTTGAAATTAATGATGGAGAACTCTATTTAGCTAGATGGACTGCCCCATTTATAGAAGCATGTTTTAGGGGAGGGTTCATCTCTGAAGAAGGAAGAGACAAAAAAGGTTACAAATTCACACGTCTTCCTGACCCAGAATTCATGAGAACAATCCAATCCTGCATTTCTTCGGGAAATTGGGAAGAAACGTCTTTTGCTTCAAAGGAGGCGGTTTCCACCTTCCTTTTTAGAAAAATAGCCACTAATCCAATTAGCCACGCAACATCTGTAATTTGCATTCTTACTAAAACAAAAAGAAATATTGAACGTAGAAATAGAGGCTATATCGCCAATCAAGATGAATCTCCAGTATTCGAAATCAAAGATGTTCATGCTCCGACGGCCATCATTAACATTTTTGAGAATAAATATGGCGAAGATGATTTCAAGGTTCTTAAAGCGAATCGTGAATTTCACGCTCTAATTGGCATTCCTGAAAGAATGGCAAATGGCAACACATACAATGAAATCGTTAGCAATCCAGACAAAGAATGGATAAAGCTTTTTAAACAAGCAATCAAAGAAAATAGAACAATTGAAGGGGATCGTTATGGTGAACTTTCTGGTGTTTTGCTTCATTACATCATTGCTCCAACTTCCGATCATGATTGCATTTCATTCACTTTAAATAAAGTAACGATTAGCAATGACGAAACGATCCGTGATAGAGAAGCAAAGACAATCGCGGATGAAACTTATCGTATTTCAACTATCTTTAAACTAAAAGAGGGATATTCCTCAAGAATAGAGCATGTTCTCAATGAACTTGGTGAGGCAATTAATCCAGATAATCTTTTAATGCTTGAAGTGGATGATTCAAGACTAAAAAATAAATTCGAGTGGTGCAAACGTGGCTTTTCCTCAATCGCGAAAACTATCCCAGATCATAATTTCGATTTTGCTAATTTTGATTACGAAGGCTTCTTCGTCTCTCATGACGTTTATGCCCAAGACAATATAGAAGAACTTCGAGAAAAGAACCTCACTTTATTCACCTGGTGCAGAAATAGAGGAATCAAACGTTTCGTTATCTATCCATTAAGAAACAAGAACGAAGTTATTGGTTTATTGATTGCCAATAACTATGGAAATGACAAACTTGAGTTTGCTAAAGCGTTACTTTCAAAAATAACGGGCTTAATCTCTACTGAAATTAGGATTCATAATGAGAAAGTAGAAGTAAGCAAAAAGAAAGAGAGTTCGAAAAAAGGCTTGAGACGTATTTTCAATAAGGCAACACTCAAGCGTTTCTTTGGCTTAGAGAAAACCACATCATCCGAAAAACAATACATCGATAGAGAAAACATGTACCTTGCAAGGGTAACGGCTATTTTCATGACGATATTCGAACTTATTTTCATGGTTTCATTCGTTATCTTCGTTCAAAATCAAAAAGCCTTGGGGAATAATAATTTCTATACAACACCATATTGGTCAATAATTCACCTTAGTTTGTATGGCTTCTTCATATTGGCAAATATTCTTTTCTTAACATATTCTGAGCTTTATCTAACCGGAAGATTGAATAAGCTCAAAAATTTGACTCAGAAGACAAGGGCCGTCATTGAAATATATGTCGTTTGTTGCAATATCTTCGGCGTTCTCATCTCGACGATGGACTATCAAACAAATGAGCAATCAACGGTTTTCTTAATGATGATTCTCTATACTTTCTTGGTATATAGGCTTCACCCAATCAAATCAAGCGTATACCTAGTTGCGATTTATTCACTTTATTTCTTCTTAATCGGTCATGTTCCGATGGTTATAATTCCTGAGGGCAGCACATTTATCGATACGGAGAATGCAACAACTGTCCTAAGAATGGATGTAAACGTTGCTTTCATGGGCAATATGCTTGCATTGCTTTTGCTAGAAATCATTATTTGTTTCGTTCTTTACAATTCTCGAATGAAAGCGGCTAATTATTGCTTGGTTGATCGCCTTTCAAAATGTAAGAATCGTTTCTCTCTTGAAGAGGATTACAAACATCTTTATAAACGTCCGCTTGTCATGATGATGATGGATGTGGATGATTTTAAACTTGTCAACGATGTAAATGGTCATCAAGCTGGAGATGAAATATTAGAAGAAATTGGCGAGGCCTTAAGAGAAACCTTTGGAGCGGAATCCGTATACCGTTATGGCGGAGATGAATTCCTCATCATTAAAAAGGGCGATAAATTCTCTTTCCAAAAACGTCTCTCCTCATTGCAAGAGAATATTGATAGACATATTACAATCGATATGCGTATCACCTTCTCCGCTGGCTATAAAGCCTTAGAAATTGAAGATTACGCAAGCCTTGAAAGAGGCATACGTGAAGCTGATCTTCTCTTATACGAAGCCAAGAAACATGGCAAAAACAAAATAATTGCTGAATAAGATGCTTAATGAACTTTCTCGATTAGAATTATTGCTTGAAAAAGAGCAAATAAACAAAATTAAATCCACCCGTGTGGCCATTTTCGGCTTAGGCGGGGTTGGAGGATATGTCATAGAAAGTCTTGCTAGATCAGGCTTCTCTGATTTTGTTTTGATAGATAATGACACATTCTCGATTACCAATTTAAATAGGCAAATCCTCTCTACGCATGAGAGTGTTGGAAAAAGGAAAACCGAAGTAGCCAAAGAGAGAATCTTAGCTATAAATCCTAACGCTAAGATTGAGATACATGATTGTTTCTATCTTCCTGAGACAAAAGATGAATTTGAATTCTCTAAATACGACTATGTGGTTGATGCAATAGATACCGTTACAGGCAAAATATCAATCATCGAAGAATGTTATAAAAACAACGTTAAAGTTATCTCTTCGATGGGATGCGGAAATAGATTTGATCCATCAAAGCTTAAATTGGCCGATATCTCTAAAACCAGTATGGATCCTTTAGCAAAAGTAATGCGAAGGGAACTCAAAAAACGTAAAATATATCATTGTCCGGTGCTTTTCTCTTTAGAGAAGCCCCATAAACCCTTAGAATGTAAGGGGGAAATAAAAGAGAATCCACTTAGAAGATCAACCCCTGGCTCAAGTGCCTTCGTGCCATCAGTTGGCGGGATAATGATTGCCTATTGGATATTCAAAGACGTAACAGGAGTAGAAGAACCTACTTGCTAATAAAGGAGAAAAAAGATGAAGACATCATGGGATTTGACCCCTCTTTATGCTAAAGAAGAGGATTTTGAAAAAGATTTAGCAAAATTTAAAGATGAATATGTCGCCAAAATTGCCTCATTCGAAGGAAAACTTGGCGATGAGAAAACATTCTTAGCCTATTTAGACACCGAAAGAGAAACCGAAGCTCTTTTAGAAAGACTCTATATGTATGCCAATGGCATCTCTGACTTAGACAAGAAAGATGTCAAAGCTAATGAAAGAATGGCCAAAGTCATGGCAGCCGTCAATGCTTATAGCGCGGCTGGTTCTTATTCCAATCCAGAAATTTTAGCCTTAGGAAGAGAAAAAGTTGATTCTTTCTTAAATAACAATCCAGAATACAAAGCTGAATTCGATTTCACGATTGATAAGCTTTTCCGTCAACAAAGCCATGTCTTAAGCGCATTTGACGAGAAATTACTCTCATCATATTCAAACTTAGAAGGTGATGGATCTGAATTATATTCATATCTATCCGTTGCCGATTATAAGCCAAAGAAGGTTACCTTATCCGATGGCAAGGAAGTTGAGGTCAATATGTCCAATTGGCACACTTTAATTGAAGCGGCTTCCTCTGAAGAGGATAGAGCAAAGATCTTCGAATCCCTCTATTCTTGGTATGATGAGCATAAAAATACCTATGGGCAAATCTATAGCACCGTTTTGCATTCCGAATATGCTGAGATGAAAGCGAGAGGATATTCTTCCATCCTTGAATCCCATCTTTATGGCAATAACATTCCTCTTTCCGTGTTCCATAACTTAATCGAAGTTGCATCAACCGATAATGCTTCCCTTAAGAAATATTATGAACTAAGAAAGAAATACCTTGGTTTAGAAAAACACCGTTCATATGATAGATTCTTGCAACTTGCAAAATCAGATAAGAAATACACGTATGAAGAAGCAAAAGAACTCTTCTACGATTCAATCAAGAATTTCCCTGCTGATTATCAAGAAAAAGCTCACGAAGTCACAAAAGAAGGATACGTTGATGTATACCCATCATCTGGCAAGAGAACTGGCGCCTATTCAACTGGTGGCTCAAATATCCACCCATATATTCTTCTTAATTTTGAAGGAACTTTGGATGATGTTTTCACTCTCGCTCATGAATCTGGACACTCAATCCACACCCTCTATTCCGAAGAATCTCAGCCAATTACAAAACAAAATTACACAATCTTTGTCGCTGAAATTGCTTCGACATTCAATGAGCACAATCTCTTAGATTATCTTCTTAAGAGAGGCGATTTAAATAAGAATGATAAGATATTCCTCTTACAAAAAGCCATCGATGAGATTGCCTCAACTTTCTATCGTCAAGCACTCTTTGCCCAATATGAATATGAAATCTCTCTTCTTGCTGAAAAAGACGAACCAATCAACTATCAAGTCTTATCCAACAAGATGATTGAACTTTATAAGCAATACTACGGCATTGATATTCATGAAGAAAAAGTCAAAGAGCTTGTTTGGGCCTATATCCCTCATCTCTTCTATACTCCTTTCTACGTCTATCAATATGCGACATCCTTCACGGCATCAATGCTTCTTTACCAAAACGTTAAAGAAGGAAAAGAAGGCGCATTCGATAAACATGTCTCCCTCTTAAAAATGGGTGGAAGTGATTATCCAGTTCAAGAAGTCATGCATGCAGGCGTTGATTTCACCAAGAAAGAAACGTTCTATTCTTGTCCAAGAAGAATGGATGAGCTCGTCTCTGAATTAGAAAAATTATTAAAAGAATAATTCGTAATTGAGTTAACTCATTTACTTGGCTATAATATTTAGGCTGCGTTGCAGTCGAAGGTCCATTAGCGCAGTGGTTAGAGCGAACGACTTATAATCGTTAGGTCTCAGGTTCAAACCCTGAATGGACCACCAAGTGGAGGCATACCCAAGTGGTTGAAGGGGTCGGTCTTGAAAACCGATAGTGGGTGCAAGCCCAGCTAGAGTTCGAATCTCTATGCCTCCGCCAATTTGAACCTGAAAGCACGGTTAAATCCGTGCTTTTTTTTGATGTACAATAAATTGTTTCAAAAAATGATTTTTAAAAATCAACTGATTGTCGTAATAAATTGTATTTAAGAATTAAAATACGATTAAATCTTGACTTAAGGTGAGACGTTTTTTCTGTTCCTTTGTTTTTGAACATATGATAACATATGTGTGGAGGAAATAATATGAGTTTTGATCAGTCGAAATACACCGCCGAATATAATAAAGAAAAATATGTAATGATACCTTTTAGAGTGAAGAAAAATAATAAAGAGGTTCTTGAAAAATTAAAAAACGAGAAAGCCTCAAGAAATCAATACATATTAAATTTGATAGAAAATGACATCAAGCCAGCAACATTGAAATTATCATTCATTAAAGAAACATTAATAAATGTTCTTTCTAAATACAACATCCATGAAATTTATTTATTCGGGAGCTATGCAAGAGGTGAAGCGAAAGAATCAAGTGATATTGACGTATATTGCGAACGCGGGAATATAGAAACATTTTTAGAACAAGCAAAAATGATGAACGAGTTAGAACAAGCGTTAGGTAAAAAAGTCGATATTATTTTCACCACGGCAAAACTTGATACTTATTTTGAAGAACAAATGAGAAAGGATTTAATAAAATTATGTTAAGTATAAAAGATAAAGGCATTTTGTTGAAAATAACAAAATATTGCGAAAGAATCGAAAACAAAATGACCGATGTAACACAAGAAGATCTCAATTTTAACGAAGATTTACAAGAAATAGTATGCTTCAATATTCTACAAATAGGTGAAGCAGCAAAGAAACTTAGTAATGATTTTATAAAAGAAAATGATAAAGTCGCTTGGAAATCAATTAAGGGAATGCGGGATATGTTGGTTCATGCCTACGGTTCTATTGATATAGTAACAATTTGGAAAACATCAAAACAGGATATAGCCCCATTGAAAAATTATTGTGAAGAGATATTAGACAAAGATATTAAAAAACACGAACAAGATTAATTGTTCGTGCTTTTCTTTACCAATATCAATCACTCACCGGTGGAATCAGAATAGGTCACATATAAAGAATATGCGTCTTCTTTCCAACCGTAGGAATTTGATCCGGTTTTATCGATGGCATCGAATTGAGCCTCACTGCCTTCATAAATGATGTGAAGAGCTGATGTAACGCTATAGAAACCTTCATCAATTCTTGTGACTGAAACAGGCATTGTCAATTCCAACAAAGTGGCATTCAATCTAAATGCTTGGTTAGAAATTTCAGTGACCGTGGAAGGAATAACATATGTCGTTGCTTCTTTTCCATAAGGATAAGAAACTAACTTCGTCATGTCTTTTGTATATAAAACCCCATCAGAGATGACGTAGTTTTGATTTGATGAAGATATTTTGAAGGTATTCTCATCTAATTCAAGAACGGCATAGAATGGATTGTAGCCAACTTTCTTTAAAGAAGCAGGCAAATTTATTGAAGTAATTGAAGAACATAAGGCGAAGGCGTAGTTGCCAATTTCCTCTAAGCCTTCAGAGAAGGTGACACTCTCAAGAGAAGAACAAGCTGAGAAGGCTGAATTTCCGATCTTTTTTAATGTTGATGGGAAAGAAACCTTTGTGAAGTTTGTTAAGTTAGAGAAAGCAAGCGTTTCAATCTCCTCCAATCCTTCAGAGAAAGTGATGGAAGATAACCTATCGCATTTGAAGAAAGCATTATCGCGAATGACTTTTAATGATTTAGGGAAAGAAAGAGATTGAAGTTTAACTAGCCCATAGAAAGCGCTAGAGCCTATTTCTTCTAAACCCTCAGAGAAATTAACGGTTGCTAATTCAGAATTTTGATAAAAAGCGTAAGTGTCAATCTTCTTTAAAGATGCAGGGAAAGATAATTCTTTCATCGTGTTTGCGTTATAGAAAGAATACTCACCAATGTTTGTTAAAGAAGAAGAGAAACTAATGCTCTTAAGAACACGGTTTGAATAGAAAGCATAAGGGGCAATGGAGATAACACTTTCGGGAACTATGTATGAAGATTGTTCATATCTTGCTGGGAAAGCGATGATTTCCTTACCATCTTTGCTCATCAAAACACCATCCTTGGCAGCATATGATGAAGATGCAGAATCAACATCGAAATAATGCATGTTGTAAGCATTCTTGAAAGCGCCATATTCAATATTCTTAATTGAAGAAGGAATGGTTATTTTTGTGGCTTCGCAATTATCGAACGCCCCGCTTGCAATGCCAGTAACTGTATATTTAGTACCATCTTTTTCGTATGTTGAAGGAAGGATGACAGGGGTAGGAACCTCATCAGGGGAATAAGAAGAAATAGTTGCTTCCTTACTGTCCTTATCAAGAGTAAAGGAGAAATCGTTGACATCGGTCTCAATTAATTTGAAAGAGAATTTGACGATATTAGTTTCTTTTTCAATCTTAACGGTATAGTAATGATTGTTGCCTTTAATGGTTGCGTCATTTAGCGTTGCACTTGCTGTCTTATATCCTTCATCGATGTTCGCTTTGATGGTGATTGTTTCACCTAATGTCAAATCATTCAACTTTAATGGGGAAGAAGATGTAACTGTTCCTAATGATTTTCCTGAATAATATGCCTCAAGAGTAGCGCCTAATGAAGTGGAAATCTCACATGTTGGTGAGCTAGTTGCTTCAGAAGACTCATTTGAATTCGTTGTGCTTCCACATCCACTTAGGAAAATAGTGGATGTTGCAAGTAATAGTAGTTGTTTCTTCATAATTACTTAGGGTTAACGGTTGTGCCGATATTTGTATAGGATAAGTTGTATCTACCAGTTTGAATTGATGCGGATTGGAAATGCGTGTAGGAGAATGGCAATGTAACGAGGGAAATCTTGTCATTGTTTACGACGACTTCGACATCATAGAAGGAATTTGAAGCGCTCTTTCTAAATGGGGCGACATTTGGATAGAAACATTCGACTAAAGCGGAAGTTGCATCATCTTCAGCAACATATGATTTGTTTGCCTCATCATATTTGAACAAATCGGAAGAAACTTCGTATGCGTTAGGAAGATAATCGTTATAAGTGTTCTTTCCTTGATACAAACTTGGGAAAGCTGTGGTTGACTTCTTTTCCCATTCGGACGTTTCCGTATTATAAACATAGGAATATAAAGTTCCATCTTCATCAGGTGATAGATAGAAATCTTTTGTCTTATCTGGTGCATCATCGTTGGCGTTGTCATAAGAGTGAACATAGATTTCAGAGCCTGTGAAATAGAAATCTTGATATGTCGTGCTTTCTTCACCTTTTACTTGGTCGTAGTTATACATTTCAACGGATAATGTGTAATTGTTTCCAAGACCGCTTAACGCTTTAGCTAAAGAAGTATAGCCTTTATCTTCATATTGCTGTTGAGATTGAACGACGTATGATCCAGCTCTAGAAATGACGAAATCAACCGTGTTTTCAACCTTATATGTATAAGAATAGGTTGAATCATAGTAGATATATGAATCCATCGTGATGATAAAATGGCTGAAGGAATTGTCGGAAACCGTGACATACGCTTCCTTGACCGATCCAGCAAAGCCAGAGTTAAGAGAATAAAGGAGGTTATTGGAGATAATCTCAGCCTTATTCAAATCTAAATTGTAGTTTCCATTTTGTTGGAGGGTGAAATCTTCTTCATTAAGAATGCTAAATGGGTTATAAAAACCATTTGAAGCGAATGAAGTTGTTGTCAAATTGATTGAATAATTGCGTTCTAGTTCATTCTTGTAGTTAAGAGATTCTGAATAAGCGTATCCTTCTTCATCCTCAAAATAGGTATAGTCTTCAATGACTGTTTCTTCACCCATGTAGTCTTGAATGGAATATTTATAGATACCATTTCTTCCTTCAGAAGAGAATCCGATTGTTGTGGCATATTCGTTTGTTTCTTTAGTTGCAGACCAAGTGTATGTTCCATCAGACTTTGTGGCTGTGGCGTATTGTCTTGTTTGGACGACTGATCCAGAAAGCAATACGGAATTAGACAATGTTTTGAGATTGCTTGTGAGAGTGCTTTCTTCTTCAACTGGAGTATTGCTGGTTGAAGAGACTGCTTGGCCATCACAGCTTGCTAATATAGCAAGAGGGGCTAAGATACAAATTGTTAAATATTTCTTTTTCATAGTTATGTCCTCTCCTTATTAATTAAGCGTGATATCAAATGGGGCAACTGTTTTTCCAACATTTGAATAAGTGATGATGATTTCGCCAGTGTAGCCTGTGTAGATATCTTCATCAAAAACAAAGTTAATATGATCGATATATTCTTTGTCTTCGGTTAAGTAAATCTTCATTGAAGAACAATATCCACCAGAGATCTCTTCGGTGATGTTTAAAGCAGGAACGAAGCAGTTTGCACCGATGTATGGAAGGTTATCGTTTGTTGGAGAATAGGAACCATCTTCGTTTTTGTTGAAGATATTTTGGGACATAGTGAAGTCTGGTTGGAATTCACCATAGTAGTAATATCCATTGAGTGAAGAATAGTTTGATCCATCATATCCGAAGACATAAGTCCCATCATCATTTTTCTTTGATAATGTGTAAGTGGATAAAGTCATTGAGGAGTTTTGAACTAAATAAACGTCTGATGCGGTTGCTTCAGTTGGTCCATTTGGATACAAAGCGTAGTCATAGACTTGCATATAGATGTTTGTTCCATCGTTATATGTTGTTACTGTTTCTTCGGAATCAATCTTTGTGTCCCCATCGTAAGTGATCGAATGACGGGTGATCGTGATCGTTTGATCGATCATATTTTTAAGGGCATTGCCTAAATCATTGTTAGCATCTTTGACTGGTTCAGCTTGTAATGCATCTTTTGCGTTTGCTGTACCAATTTCTGAAATTTCTAAGGTGATCGTGTAATCAGTTAAAGAATAATAGTTGGTATAGTCTTCGTATGCTGTGCCTTTGTGAGTATAAGAAGTCATTGTTACTTTAGAAAAATCATCGGTGAATTCGGCTCTTCCGAATGAAACATCCATATTTAAGAATTTGGATAAACCCGAAAGAAGATAATTGTATAAGACGTTGGTTTTTGTGACTGAAAGATATACAGTGTCATCAACTCTTGAATAATCAGACGATTTTGTAAGCAAGAATGGGTTGATTAAACCGGATGAGCCATATGCGTCTTCATTGTATCCATCATTTGATGAATAACCATCAGATTGAAGTTTGTTGTTATAATCAACGTAATTCAAACCGACTTTGCCGTTGTTATCATAGGCGTTTTCACCTGAGACGTATCTTTCTTCGCCGTTGAGGATCTTGTAATATCTGCGGTCGATGCCGGTATAATTCTCATCGTTTTGATAATAAGTTTGGAAAGTATAGTCTTTCTTTGTTGTTTCCTTAGAAGCAGGAACGTTGTAAGAAGAATCTGAATAGTACCTAATAGATGTAGAGACTTTTCCTTGGACATAGAAACCTTTTTGAAGTAAAGCTATGGTTGCTACATCGGAAGTGGTAATGCTTTCTTCTGAACTAGCCGAGCTTGTAACAGGTGTGTTTTCGTTACAGGCAGCAAGAGGAAGGGCAGCAAATAAACCAAGAATACAGAATTTAATGTTTCTTTTCATTTATAACTCCTTTTTAAAACATTTTTTATTACGAAATTTGTTTGATTGATAAGTTAGGATTTGTATGTAATTGTTAAGACAACATCGGCATCTGGCATAGTGAAGGTAACAAGTGACCAACCATAGCCGGAGGCGCTATATTGAGTTGTTAAAGTGCCGTTGTAATAAACACCAGTGATTGCGTTTTCTTGATCGTAGATGTAAGCGTAGATTGTATCGCCTGCATTTGCACCTTCAATGGAGGTTGATGATTCACTAGTGGCTTTAGAAAAACTCTTGCCAAATCTTACTTTTGTCGTTGGATGTTCGGTATCGGTGACATAAGTTAAAGTATGAGTGTAACTTGTATCATCATCGGCATTTTGATAAGTGACGGTGATTATGACGTCCTCATCAGGCATAGTGAAGGTTGAAACCATCCAACCGTATTCGGCATTTTTGGTTGTCAAAGTGCCGTTGTAATAAACACCAGTTGTTGGGTTTGTATCGTCCATGTTGGAAACATAGACGTATACTAAATCTCCTGCATTTGCGGAAGCGATTGTGTTGCCACTCATGATGTCATCGATGGATTTAGCGAACGAAACAAATGTTTCAGTATGATTTCCACTATCTTTATAAGTGATAGAGTGTGAAGCGGAGACTGTTCCTTGATATGTAACGGTGATAACAACATTTTCTTCAGGCATTGTGAAGGAAACAAGCATCCAAGAATATGTTGGATCAACGATTGTGGCTTTGTTTCCATTGTAATAAATGCCATCAAGAACGTCCTTGTCGGAATCGTATGAAGTCATAACGTAGACTGTTTGGCCTTTTTTTGCTGATGAAATTTCATTGGCGTTGCTAGACATCATATTTCCATCATAGAAAGAAACAAATGTATTTGGATGAGCGCTGTCTTCAGTGTATGTGAGAGTGAATTCCTCATCAGGATTGTCATAATCAACGGTGATGATTACATCTTCCTCAGGCATTTGGAATTTGTAGAGGTATGTTGATTGAGCCGTCATTGAGATTCCGTTTGCTTTGACGCCTTTAACAGTTGAATTTCCTGTCGTGCCATCATCGATTTCGACTGCAAAGATTGCACCGATTTTGATTTGCCCGCCATTAGCGACCTCTTGCATTGAAGTGATGTTGTTATAAAGCGTGAAAGTTGTATTTGGGTGATCTTTGTCGGCTTGGAAGGTTACTGAGTAAGATGTTATAGCCTCCGAAGATGAAGAAGTCGCCTCAGATGAAGAAACTTCACTTGTTGAGGTTGAACTGCTTGAGATTTCTTCACTGACGGAATTAGAAGACTCAGCAGTTGATGAATCGCTAGCTCCACATGATGCTAAAGCAAGAATGCTTGAAGCAGCAAGAAGAGAAATGCTTAACATTTTTTTAGATTTTTTCATAAATTTTTTCTCCTGTTTTTCATATCTTTTTCGGAGTCTTCTATAAGAAGGACTTAAAAAAGTACGGCTATCAAGATAAAGCAAAAAGGAAAAATTTCAATGATTATTTTCATCTAATGAAAACTATTTTCAAAAGTTTCAAAAATAAAATGTTTTCAAATAACAAAAAAGACAACAAAGAATGTTGCCTTTTGAATGAATTGTTAAGAAGAAAGACTAGATATGGAAATCTTCTAATTTTTCTGTGTCTTTGACTTTGATTGTAGCGATTGTTTCACCACACTTAGTCTTGAAATGAACTTTTACGTCGCCTTTTCCGTTTGGCCTAATGATGGCCTGTGCACGTCCGTAATATGCAGGTGTAACCTCATCAAGATAGGTTCCAGTGAAATATGGGCAAGCATTTCCTAAGCCAAGCAAAGTTCCATTTTCAACTTCAGTAACAACGATATCGGAGTTTTCAAGGGGCTTTTGACGTCCATCCTCATCGACGAATGTCAATTTGATGAAGCCTGTCTCATCTGATCTGATAATATTTTTTTCAGGAATTGCTGTGAAGAAGGTATCTTTCTTGACGGTTGAAAGAGAAGTTCTAGCGACTTCCTTGCCGTTCACATCAAAGGAAACCGCTTCAATTGTTCCAGGGACATACTTAATTTTGAAATAGAATCTTCCGCTGTCTTTCTTTTTGCCTCCCTTTCTATTTTGCGTTCCGACTAATTTGCCATTTTGGAAAAGCTGAACTTTTTCATCGCGAGAATATACTTCGGCAACCATATCTTTCCCCTCCCATCCTTCATAATCATAGGAACGATGTGCCCAGGAGAGTTTCCAAGAAGAAGCGGAATGACCATAATACAAATCTTTAGGTGAGACACACGCTAAACCAATATCTTCCAAGCCGAAAGCAACCTTTGTGTAGTTCATTTCAGCGCATGGGTGGCCTAAAATGTCTATTCTGCCACTTCCAGCGAGTAACCAATTTGTCTTGTCTTCTCTCATTCCTTCTCTTTCAAGAGCAACCCAAGAACCAACGCCAGCTTCGCCTAAATAATCCCAGCCAGCCCAGACAAAATCTCCGATTAAACGTGGATTTTTCTCCGCTTGTCTAATGAATGAAAGGGCATCGGAGCAAAATGTTTCTGAGCCAACGATGAATCTATTGGGATATTGTTTCAAGTCATGTTTATAACGTTTGATGCCATAGTTATAGCCCGCAACATCTAATTCAGCAAACGCCCCCCTTGTTTTTACATTTGCCCGATGCAATTTGGCTCCTGTTTTCATGAAATCGGCGCCTAAAATACCAGCTAAATCATTAAAGAATTGAGAACCGACTGATGCTTTTTTTTGCGTTGGTTTTTTCTTAGCGTCTTTTGCCGCTTTCTTATCGGAATATTGACCCATGCCCCAGCTATATAGAGCATTAAAGAAGATATTAACTCCGCAAGTTATCGGCCTTGTTGAATCGATTTCCTTGATGAAATCGTACATAGTTTTTACGAAAGCGATGCCTTTCTTTTCGGAGGTTTCCGCGACTTCATTTCCTAAGGAATACATGATTACTGATGGGTGATTGTAGTCCTTTTCAATCATATCGGTTAGATCTTCTTTGTATGTTTTCGTTACGAAAGAAGCACAGTCATACATCGTTTTGTGAATATACCAGCAATCAGCATATTCGTCTAAAATGAGAAGGCCTAATCTATCAGCTTCATCCAAGAAATAGCGAGAGATTGGGTTATGAGCTGAACGAATGGCGTTATAACCATTTTCAAAAAGAATCCTTGCACGTCTTTCTTCGGCATCTTTATCGCAAATAGCACCCAATAAACCATTATCATGGTGGATGCAAGCACCTTTTAGAATGACTCTTTCGCCATTGATGAGAAAGCCTTTTTCTTTGTTTAATTCGATTTGTCTGACGCCAAATTTAGTTTTTGATACATCATCGGCAAATTTAATTTCGGCTGTATAAAGATTGCCTTGTCCAACATTCCATAGCTTAGCGTTTTCTATACGGAGAGTTTCATTTAATTCATTTCCTTCGAATTCTTTTTCAAAAATAGGTGTTTCACCATCTAAAATACGTAAGACGCCCTTATTGTTTGTCGAGAATTTAGCCGTGATATTAATTTCTCCGTCTTTATATGATGTTGTGGTAATCCTAACTGATCTAGGAAGAATGTGATCCTTAGGAAGAATCCACATATGAACAGGGCGATATATGCCTGAACCAGTGTACCAGCGAGAGTTTGGTTGATCGGAGTTATCCGCGATAACTTTAATGTGGTTTTTACCGTTTTTAATATGCTGGGTCGCCTCAAAGATGAAATCAGTGTAGCCATATTCGCGATGAATGACTTCTTGATCATTGATAAAAATCGTTGGATGACGATATACCCCTTCGAACTCGAAATAGACTTTATTGGTATCTTTAATATCTAAATCGAAATCTTTTTCGTAGATGTATTTTCCGCCAGTAAAGAAGGAGATGTTAACTCCGCCAGGGTTATTGATATCTCTTCCAGTTCGGAGCATTCGATCATCTGGTAAAGTAACTTTTTCGGCTAATTCTTTTTTACCATCTTCATAGACAATCCAATTATCATTAAACAACATATAAAATGCTCCTTTTGCATCCTAATAATTATGAACGGAAAAGAAAGCGCTTTCTAGTGCAAAATAAGTCATAAAATCAACAAAACAGGTCAAATTAAAGAAACTTGCAATTTTTATGGTTTGAATAGACAATATAGTTGAACTTGAAAATAAAGATTTATTTTGTATGTTGCTTATTAATGTAGCTATTGTTGAAAACGAAGAAGATGTTGCTAGAAAAGACGCTCAATTATTAGATCGTTATGCCTTAGAGAATGATTTAACGATTGAAAAGAAGATCTTTTCTAACGCTTTGGATTTCTTAGAAGATAAAACAAATTTTGATGTTGTATTAATGGACATTGAT
>CAVHQU010000006.1:52600-89089 GCA_963638555.1 bacterium
GATATGCCAGGAATAAACGGCATGGATGCAGCTGAACAGCTTCGCAAACAAAACAAGAATATTGATATCGTCTTCACGACGAATCTTCCTCAATACGCAATTGATGGATATAAAGTTGAGGCAATCGATTTTGTCATTAAACCAGTTACTTTCCCCAACCTTTCTTTTGCCATGGATAAAGTCACTGAAAAGAAGAAGAATTCTTTGAATGGGTCTTTCTTTTTAAAGATCGGGACAATGGCTAGAAGGTTTGACAATGATGAAATCATCTATTTTGAGATGCTTGGCCATAATATCATCATGCATGAAAAAGGCTTAGAGCCATTTAAGGTTAGAGGCTCATTGAAAATGATTGAGCCAGTCTTGAATCCTGATGTTTTCGTGAAAATCAATTCAGGAATCATCGTCAATATATCCAAAGTTCGTTCATTGGATGATGGAATGTGCATAATGGAAGATGGGACGTCTTTGCCAGTTTCTCGTTCTCATAAAAAGGAATTTTCTATTCGTATCGCCAAGTTCTATGGCGGTCATCTCGAGGGATAATTTATGGAAAATGGCACCCCGTTACGTCAAATTCTTTTCCTTGGCAAATATCAGTTCTACCTTGAATTGCTGATACCATTGCTCATTTTGATGATTTTTGGCAAAAAAAGAAGATTCTTCTGGGTATTTTTAGCTTTTGCCATTGTGGTCCCGTGCTTTTTATATTGGGTTCCATCTTTAACGATCTCTTCAATTGGTTATAATTTTGATTATATTCTTTCTGCCGCGATTTTGTTTATTGCATCGTTATTTTTATATAAAGAGTCTCCTTTGACGATGTTATGCGCGACGATGATTTCTTTTGCCATTCAACACATTGCTTGGAACTTTCTTGCTTTAATTTATGACTTATTTCCAAACAATGGGGCGGATTTGCCTTTTTATGCCGTTGTTTTGCTATTTGCTTTCGTTTATGTCGTTATTTATGGCCTTTTCTTTTTCATTCAATTCAAATTGAAGAAACCATATCGTTGGCAAAAGAAAGATGCCTTGTCTCTTTTCTTTGGCACGGTTTTAATTCTTTTCTCTGCCGTTTTAAGCCAATATGTAAATCCTTGGGGGATTGTTTCAAGAATCTACACGGTCGTTTTAATGGCCTTAGGCGTAGCGCTAGAATTCGTTATCCCGATTGCTCATGCATCAGGCGCTAAAGCAAAACAATTGGAAGATGAAAAAGAAACCCTTAAATCTTTATTGGAACTTCAGGCAAAGCAATCGGAATCATCAAAGAAAGAACAAGAAATCATCAATATGAAATTCCACGATATGAAGCATCAAATTGCTTTATTGAAAGGAATGGATGAAAATGGCAAGAATCAATCGCTTAACGAACTTGAAAAGATTGTTGATATCTATGGCGATTATGCAAAAACTGGCAATGATACTCTAGATATCATTCTCACTCAGAAATCTTTGCTTTGCACAAATCAAAATATCGTCTTCACTTATGTTATCGAAGGAAGGGCATTTTCTTTTATGTCCGCTTCAGATTTATCCTCGCTTTTCGGGAATATTGTCGATAACGCAATCGAATCGGCTTTAAAACAAGAAGGAGATTACCGTTTGATTAAGATTTCGGCACATGAAAAGAACGGATTCTTATCCCTTATTGAAGAGAATTACGTTGCCGGAGAGGTTAAATTCAACAAGAATGGCCTCCCTATTTCAACAAAAGAAAATCAGGTTTATCATGGCTTTGGAACAAAATCTATCAAATATATCGCTTCCAAATATCATGGAACATATTCTTTTGAACAAAAAGGCAATAAATTTAAAGTATCCTTGCTTTTTCCTGTCAAAAAGTAAGCGCTTACCAAAAATGTCACAAATCTTACAAATTTATGCCAAGTGTTGATTTACTGGGTTTGTAAACGCTTACAATAAAGCCACATTGGAGTCGTTGGACCCAATTTAAACAAGGAGGGCATTATGCCTAAAGCAAAAATTTTCCGTGGTTTGACAGCAGTGAGCGTTTTATTGCTTTCAGCATCCACAGTCATGGGCATGATCTTCGAGAAGTATCCTACAGGCATGGATCAAACCTGGGGCACTCAATCGAGCAAGACCGTGACAGAAAAGACGGAAGGATCAGAAAATTCCTGGTCATATGTTTCCCAATTCAAAAACGCAAAAAGCGCAGTCGCAGGCTATAGAGACCTTGCACTTCGCGAAGCAGCCGAATCATTCGTTCTTTTGAAGAATGAAAATGGTACATTGCCATTAGCAGAAAAACCAAAAGTTTCTCTCTTCGGTATCAGATCTTGGGCACCATTCTATGGAAATAGCGGTGGTTCCATTGCTGATAAAAATACCGTCGACAATGGCAATACGATCACAGAATGCTTCAAAGATGAAGGCCTTGATTGCAACCCAACACGTCAAGAAGTCTATAAGACAATCACAAAAGACATGGAATGGGGCAAACAATCCTATGGCGCCGTCCCACCAGCCTATACTGAGCTTTCTGGCACAGACAAAGTCTATGAATATGGCTCAGCTGATTTAGCGGCCGTTAACGCCAATTACAAAGAAAACGATAAGAATTACTCTGATGCAGCCATTGTTATCGTTGGTCGTACTGGCGGTGAACAAGAAGAATTCCGTCCGGGAGCAGAAAACTGTGGCTCTGAAACGACCACAGGCAACATCCTTTCCCTTTCTAAAGAAGAAAAAGAAATGATTGCCGAAGCAAAAGCTTGCTCAAAGAAAGTCATTGTCTTATTAAACACGACTTGCGTCATGGAAGTCAAAGAACTCAAAGATGATCCGGATGTTTCCGCGATTATGTGGATTGGCTATCCTGGTGCTTATGGTTTTAGAGCAGTCGCTAATGTTCTCCAAGGCAAGATAAATCCATCTGGACGTTTAGGCGAAGTCTATGTCACAAATGGCATGACCGCACCAGCAATGCAAAACTTCGGTGATATGACACCATGGTCTGATTCTGCAAAAGCAGCAGGCACAAACATGAACTCATATTTAATCGAAGCAGAAGGCATCTATACCGGCTATCGTTATTATGAAACAAGATATGCGGATGTTGTTGCTGGGAAAGCAGCTGCATCAACAGCTAAAGCAGGCTCCTATACGACTGGTAATGGCGTTTTAGGCACAAGCGATGGCACTTGGGATTATGATCAAGAAGTTGTATACCCATTTGGTTATGGCTTAAGCTATACTCAATTCGAAGAAACACTCGATAAAGTCGATATTTCTGGCGATCATAAGACAGCTGAGGTTACAGTTACCGTCAAGAATACTGGTTCAAAGGCTGGCAAACATGCCATCGAACTCTATGCTCAAGTCCCATATACTCAATATGATATCGACAACAATGTCGAAAAGAGCGCAATCCAATTGCTTGATTTCGAAAAGACAAGCGAACTCGAAGCTGGTGCTTCCGAAACAATCACAATGCACGTTGAGCTTGAAAACATCGCTTCCTACGATTACACAGGAGCAAAAACCTTCATCGCCGATGATGGAACATACTACTTTGCTCTTGGCGAATCAGCTCATGACGCTTTAAATAACGTCTTCGCAAAACAAGGAAATTCAACTCTTGGCGGAGATGAAAAGAAAGTCTATTCATTTGATTGGACTGGCCACACTGGCGGAATCGATGATAAGACATTCTCCGTTTCCGATTCCGGAATCAATATCACAAACCACCTTAGTGAAGGCGATTATGCAACCGATTGGAATGCTTTTGAAAAAGGTAAAGTCACATATCTCTCTCGTAATGATTGGAATGGCACCTTCCCGAAGACATACACAGGAATGGAACCAACTGAGAGAATGAAGAAACTTCTCACATGTGATTTCATTGATTTGCAAACGGGTGATACATCCTCTTATAAGTGGGGCGTCAAGAATGGCTTGACAATCAAAGATTTCAAGGATGCTTCTTGGGATGATACACGCTGGGATGAACTTGTTGATCAAGTTACAGCCGCTGAATTCCTTGACTTCGCATCCAATGCCTTCCACAATCTCCAAGGCATCGCTTCAGTCGGACTTGAAAAATACAATGCTGATGATGGCCCAGGCGGATCTGACTCTCACTATTTCAACGAAGGCCAATACCAAGGTGTTGCTTGGACAGATACTGATGAAGCTAAGACAGCCAATGGTTCCTACATGGGCACACGTGTTACTCCATCACAAACAAACATCGCTTATACATGGAATAAGGAATTAGCCTACGAAAATGGTGAAATCATCTTAGGCGAAACTTCCCTTATCTTCAATCTTCCTATCATGATTGGCCCTGCTATGAACATCAAACGTCATGGTTACAATGGCCGTGGTGGCGAATATCTCTCAGAAGACCCAATTCTCTCTGGATACATTGGTTCTGCCATCGTCCAAGGTGCTCAATCAAAAGGCTGTATTGTTAACGTTAAGCATGCTGCTTTCAATGATCAAGAAATCAACCGTTCCGGTGTTGCTTCCTTCTTAAACGAACAAGGTGCACGTGAACTTGAATTACGTAACCTCAACAAAGCTTTCACTGCCAAAGGCAAACCAGCCAAATGGTATAACGATGAAAGCAAAGCTGACACTTATACACAAGGTGCACTTGGTGTCATGACCTCCTATAACCGTATTGGTGCTGTTCCACCATCAGCAAATAAATCAGTAATGGTCGATATTATGCGTGATGAATGGGGCTTCCATGGCTACAATGTCACAGACTTCACTGGTGTTTCCTTAAAGGCTTCGCCAAAAGAGTCAATCCTCTACGGCACAACGGCATTCTGCGGATTCGGTTCCCCATCCTTCGATTACTGGGATGGCGAAAAAATCACCCAATACCCAGAAATGTGCGCAGCTATCAAGACTGATATCAAATACATCTTATATTCAGTTTGCCACTCAAATATCTTGAACAACACTGATGTTACTATCAAGACAGTTCAACTTGAGACATCCTGGAGAATAATGTATAAGTCCATGATTGGCGTCTCTGCTGGCCTCGTTGCTGTCTTTGGTGCCTTATCTCTCTTTAGCACCCTTAAGAAGAAAAAGGAGGACTAATCAATATGAAAAACATTTTAGCTAAACAAACAATTTGGAGTTATTTACTCCTTGCTGCCTCCATCCTTCTCATTCCTGGATTCATCATCTTCATGATCAACTCCACGACTGGATACCTTTATGGAAGCAATCTCTCAATCCTCGTTGTTATCCTTTCTATCGTTGGAATTCTAGGTGGAATCGCCCTCGCTCTCTTTGGAGACAAGCTCGGAAGATTCGCTGGAATTGGATATGTTCTTGTTGCTGCATGTGCCGCAATCTCCATTGCTGGTATTGCCTGGAGCGTTGAAGCAGTTGTTGGTGATATCTATTTCATCCCTGTCAATCATCCAGAAGCAGAAGATACGACTTGGACCCTTGCCATTGCAACTCTCGTCTTCTATGCTCTTTCCTTCGTTGCTGCAACAGCTGCATGTTTCGGCGGAAAACTCTACAAAGAAGCTCCTGCCCAATAAGCATAAGCAAAAAAATAAGTTCCTTACTTCGGTAGGGAACTTTTTCTTTTAGAAATTTATCTTTTTTGCTATTTCCTTCAAAGAAGGGAAGGAGAGCATGTCATCAATATCCTTTAGGGAATTCAACTCTTCATCTTTGAGGATGAAATGTGTTTGATTGATAAGATGATCGGAGAAAGTTGACTCCTCTTTGTAATCTTCATCATCGGCACCATTCATTTCTTCATCGATAAGGATGATGATTGCTCTACGAATGAGAGTCAACATCGAATTCTCAATCCAATATTCAAATTCTATTTGAGGATTCTTTTCCTCGAGTTTTGCTATTTTTGCATACATTGGCAAGCCATCCTCAGGCAAATGCCATAAATCAGCAAAGAGGTAGTTCCCGTCAATTTCTTTATCCAAATATTTGAAAGCGTCGTCTTTGATGATCTCAATTTTTTCTTTGTGGGGGAAAAATGGAAGAATTTCTTGTTTGAAAATATCAATGACCTTTTGATTTGTTTCAATGATGGTTACTTTACTTACATTATCCTTGGTAGAAACCATGAAGGAGTAATAACCAAGCCCTAAACCAAGCGTAATAACGTGGCCTTTGGCCTTAGAAATGCTATCTTTCATTGTGTTTATCTCATGTGGGGTAACACTCATCCAGGTGACATCATTTTCTTTAAGGGCTAGATACGAAAATTCATTTTTGAAGAAACCAAATGGCGTTCTTTCCTGGAAAAAGGGGTCGCTTATTATGATTTCGTCATAGACAAAGCCTTGTTTTGGAAGATATTTATCATAGGTTAGAGTGACGTTTCCAATCTTTTTCTTAGCTGGTTTAACGACTTTATAATAAGGATTAGAAAGGTATTCTTTTTCATTAAGAAGATCAATCCTAAAAGGTTCAATGGATTTTTTAACCTGATAACCGTTTGTAAGGATATCGTTAAAATAATCCGCCTCATCAATTGTATTTTCTAGGGTATCTAGATAGTAGCCATATTGGCTTATTTCTTTTTCGGTTAAATTAATTTTCATCTTTACTAGTCTACTTAATTTCAAAAAGTTGTGTTAGTCTTATTTTATGGAAAACGAAATTATTCTTACAAATATGTGTATGCTTTATAAGGAAGACGGTTCTTTCTTGGTAATGAACAGATTAAAACAAGACTGGCCAGGAATTAATTTTCCAGGTGGTCATGTTGAATTTAATGAAGATATACCATCCTCTGTCATTAGAGAAATGAAAGAAGAAACAGGCTTAGATGTAAAAAATCTAGAGTTCGTTTCTTATTATGAGTGGAATATTCCAAAAGAAAAAATAAGACACGTATGCCTTCTTTTTAGATCAAAGGAATTTGATGGTGAGTTAAAATCATCTTCAGAAGGGGAAGTTTTCTTCATGAAAAAAGAGGACCTTTCTAAGTACCCTCTTTCGACTGATTTTGATAAGATTTTTGAAATAACATCCAAAGGAGTTATTTAGTTTCAGGATCTGGGTTATCATCAAAGAATTTTGCGTTAACTTTTCCAACAGGCGTTCTTGGCAATTCTTTCATGATTATTACCTTATCTGGCATATAAGCTGGCGGCAAAGAAGTTTGTATTTTGGTGAGAATAAGCCTTTTTGCTTCATCTTCTGAGACTTCATCCTTGCCTTTTCTGGTAACGGCTGCAACTCTAAAAACCTGCCCTTTTCTTTCATTAGGCACGCCATAGCAGTAACAAGAATATATTTCAGGCATCTGCATGATTGCCGCTTCAACATCTACTGGACAAAGAGTTTCTCCATTGACCTTCACGACTCTTTTAAGTCTTTGCAAGAAGAAGACGTATCCATCTTCATCAACATAGCCGTAATCACCAGTATGTAACCAGAGTCGCCCCTTTTCATCTTTTGTTAAAACCTTATTTGTGGCTTCTTCATCGTTTAAATAGCCATTCATTGTCATAGGCCCAGAGATAAGAATCTCGCCTTTTTCTCCGACGGACAATTCTTTGCCGTCTTCATCAACGATCTTAACTTTTTCACCAGGCTGAGGTCTTCCGATTGAGCCTTTTCTAGAACGTTTAAAACGAGTGTTAACTATGCAAACCTCAGCCTCGGTAGAGCCATATCCTTGGTAAAGTTTTGCATCGCTTCCCCAAATTTTCATCGTATTGTTCCAATTATCAAGGAAGGTTTGAGAAATTGAATCTCCGCCAACGTAGGCAATCAGCTGCTTTTTGAGGTGATCGCCATAAAATTGTTTCTTTGAAAGCAAGGCGTTATAGATTGCTGGAACGCCAAGCAGAGTGTTCGCATGGCCTTTTTTGATATGATGTATAGCCTCTTTTGTGTTGAATTTAAGCATCAATACAGTTGAACCACCAAATGAAAGAGGAGTCACCAATCCCATTCCCAAGCCAAATATATGAAATAGAGGAATGGCTGCAAAAAGTTTTATATCTTCATATGGCCCACCAATCAATTGATATGAAGTGATGCCTAAATAATTAATTGCTCTAGATGAAATCCTAACAATTTTAGGATCGCCATTAGTTCCCCCCGTGTTCAAATAAAGGGCATCGTCATTCTCGTCAGGATGATAGACGACTAATTCTTTTTCTTTTACTTTCTCTAATTCGTGATATTTGAACAAACCATTTCTTGAACGGCCAACAGCTCTAAAATAACTTGATTTCAATGAGTTTATATTGATGTATGGGTTAATGCCAACAATGGTATATTCACTAGAGAAGTAGTCCCTGTTTTTGAATCCAGTATTCCATAAGCAGAATAAAATTTTTGAATTTGCCCTATCCATGAATTTTTTTAATGCCTCTGGTGGAGTGAGTGGGTGGATGTTATAAGAAATGGCTCCAACTAAAGAGATGGCATAAAACAATTCAGCCGCTTCGATACAATTAGGAATAGAAACGGAAATAACGTCTTTAGGTTTGACCCCTAGAGCCAATAACTTACGTGCAGTGAGCCTTACTCTCGAATTAAATTGACGATAAGTTAAAGTCTTCTTTTCGAATCTTATGCACAAATTGTGTGGATATTTTTCAACCACGTCGTTGAATTGATCGTAAATACTTTTTTCCATCTGTTAGAATCCTTTAATTTTGTAACCTGCGAGAAGATAAATTAGCATTAGAAGACCATACATTATTGGCATATGGAAGATATATATAGCCAATGAATGTCTTCCGAGAAATAATACAGGGGTCGCCCATTTTCCCTTGAATGAGGCGGGAAGGAGTGATTTTCTATCAGCATAAAATAGTTTGCCGAAAGAAGCGCCCAAGAATAATGTAGCAGTTACTTGAGTTGGTGAAAAGTAATCATCGCCATAGCGGGCAAGGCCTAAAAGAAGTTTCCACCAATCTCTTGGTAAGGTGGCCACATGCAAATAGCCTGTCTCTAAATCAGTGGCAAAATATGCAGTAATAATTGCAATGATTGACCAAAATATTGCAGCAATGAATGTTTGATAGAATTTATTAAAGAAACGATCAAACAATGAATATATGAGCAAGGCGATTGCTATCGATTGAAGGATACCGAGGATTATGCAAATCTGAGGATTCTGGTTCCAAAATTTGCAATTGATTGAGTTGTCTCCAACTGGACACGTATTTCCACCAAGCCATCTTATGATTACAGACGCGGTAATCAAGAGAACGGTCATCAATTCGGCGACGTAAGCTAATTGAAATGCCCTTGAAGCGTTATTTCTTGCAAAAGAACAGGATACGCCTGATAAGAATACAAATAGGCCAGAGAAGAATATTTCCAAAAAGAAAAGACAAAAACGGCCTTCACCAAAAGGATTTTCAATGCCTATAGGGTTAACAATGCCAGTAAAAACATTCCCACAGAATAGATTCATCGCCTGAATCGTTCCGTTAGAGGCCGAATGTTTATCGAAGAGGATACCCATCAAACCAGTCGAAGATGCGGCGAAACAGAAATGGACAGTGATCATCAAGAGGATGTCAAATCCACGCAAAAAATCAATCTCAAATATGCGTTTGCTATTAAATCTTTTGCCTAAACGCTGATACTTTAAATATTTGACCCCAAATAAATCCATGCCAAAAGACTATAACATTCTTAGCGTAAAATTTGAAATTATTTCTTCAATAAAAAAAGCTAAAAATTTTTCATTTCTAAATAAAGCTTTATTCTCTTTGCTTTATCTAAGATAAAGAGATAGACTATTAACCATGGAATTTACCTGGGAAGAATTTGAAGATATATATAAACACACGAAAAACAACGAAATAGAGATATTTCAATCAAAGAAATGCGGATGTCTTTTCTGCACTTCGATTTTTGACGCAAGAAAAGTAAATGAGTGGTCTGGAGATGGTAAAAACGCTTCAGCAATTTGCCCACATTGCGGAATGAACACTCTTGTTGGCGATAAATCTGGTCATCTAATCGACAAGAACACTATTTTGAGCGCCTCTAATTTCATCTTTCATAATCCCGAGGAAATGTTTGATAACCATCCCGAATTAATCAATAAGTATATTGAATGCTATGAAAAAAAGGAAATAATTGAAAACGAAAATAGCGAAGCTCTTTACAAGCATTTCTTGTATTTGAAGGTGACGAAAGAAGAAGACTCTGTTTCGGCATATAAAATCGCTGAGATGTATGAGTTTGGAACGCGTTATACGGCTAAAAATTATCCTTTGGCTATAAATTACTATTTGCATCCGGGTTTAAAAAACAGTTCTCATGCCCTTGCTCGTTTAGGCATATGCGACAATGAATATTATTCAGACCAATCTTCATGCTATACGAAGGTTTCGAAAGCTACAGCTCTTGGCTCTTTATATGGAATCTGCTACCTTTCAGATATTTATATGTCAGGGAAACTCGATGAAAAAGATCCTGATTTTGCCTTTTCAATCCTTGAAAATGCGTTTATTGCCTGTTTCATAGAAACTCGATACAAAAATATTGGAAACCGTTTGCCAGCAATGGTTTGCATGGCTTATCGCCTAGGAAACGCTTATGAAAAAGGCGCTGGCTGTGCAAAAGATGGCAGAAAGGCTGCCGTTATATATTTGATTGGCGATATTTTCTATAAAAATGCCGTGAAACTTGGAGTCGCTAATCTAGAAAGCGGGGCATGCCATAAACGCTTGCAATCCGCCTTAAGGAGAGTGGCAAAAAGAAACAATTATGAATTCAATCAAGTTTCTCTAGATGAAGAAACTTTCTTCGATTCATTAGAACCATTTACCTGTAACAATGATATGGTAAATTGCACTTATTCAATTCCGTTTCCAATGTTAATAACAATCAGGCCAGATGATTATGATGAAAATTCGAAGATGTTTAGCTTCACGACTAAATATCACCCTGGCGAACCTCTTATTGTTGATCCTAGACACCTATTCTGCGCGTTTGGTGAGGAAGAGCTATCTTGGACATTCGAAAATGTCGTAGATGTAAACTATATAGAGGAAGCGGAAGAAACTGTATTCTATAAAATCGTAAGAAACGAAGATTCAATTATCTTTTATGCCAATGACAAAGGCGAAGAAAGAGTCGTACTAGAGGTTTTCTTAGAAAAAGAAGAGGACCTTGGAGTTGAAAAGGATGAGATAAAGGAGGCTTAAAGCATGAATAAAGAAAAAGAAAGAAAAAATGCACTCAGCGCTTTAAAGGGGAAATATTGGAAAGTTTTCCTTTGCCCAAGCGTTAAATTGCTAGAATGCGCCATGGAGTTAACAACCCCGTTTATTATTCGCTATATCATCGATGATGGTATTGCAAAAGGAGATACGAAGCTAACCATAACTCTTTCATTAGTCGTATTCGCTTTAGCGATTTTGGGTTTCTGCTTTACGATGATTGGCCAATATTTTGCAGCTCGTGTGAGTGCGGATTATTCTTATGATTTAAGAAAAGACATCTATGGTCATGTTGCCGAGCTTTCTGAATCTGATTTGAATAAATACGGGAAACAAAAACTATTAACCTTGCTTTCAAATGATGTTTTCTCAATGCAAAATGGCGTGATGCTCTTCATGAGATTCGTTTTCCGTCCACCATTTATCGTCATTGGTGCGACGATTCTTTCCTTTGTCATTGATTGGAGAAGCGGACTTATATTCTTAGGCGTTATGATATTAAGTTCAATTGTTATTGCGATTATTATGCTTGCATCGCCAAAAAGATATGCGGCAATTCAATCAAATTTGGATGAAATATCTCTTTTATCTAATGATGCCTTGCAAGGCGCTCGCCCAATAAGGGCCTTCAACAAAGAGGATTATGAAATAAAAAAATTCTCTTCTTCCGTTGATTCATATGAAAAGAAAAACATGTCCATGGCTAAATTCAATTCTCTTTTGAATCCTGCGACATTCTTGTTTGTTAACATGGGTATGGTCCTTATTGTTTATTTTGAATATAAATTCGGCGTTATCGATGATACGAATAAAATTGGATTCGTTACAATCGGCGAGCTTGTTTCTTTGATTTCCTATTTGACGACATCTTTAACGGCATTAATATCTTTCCAAAGATTAATTGTATCCATAAATAAGGCTGCCGCTTCCAAGAAACGTATCGATCAATTCTTCGTTTATGAGCCAGCGATAATTAATTTAAAGAAATATCATAAGCAAGACCAAGACAACTCTTTGCCTTATGTTTCTTTCCATGATGTTTCATTGACGTATGGCAAAGAGGGCGACAAAAAAGCCGTTCAAAACCTCTCATTCGACATCAAAGAAGGCTCATGGGTTGGTTTAATCGGTGGAACTGGTTCAGGAAAATCAACGACCATATCTCTTCTTGAACGCTTATATGAGCCATCCGAAGGCGAGATTCTTTATAGAGGAAAGCCTCTTGATGAATATGATTTAGATGATTTAAGAAGCGAAATCTCTCTTGTATCACAAAAACCATCAATCTTCAAAGGAACGATTCGTTCAAATCTCCTTTTGGCCAAAAAGGATGCAACCGAAGAAGAAATGATACACGCTTTAAAGGAATCTTTGGCCTATGAATATGTTTCAAAGTACGATGATTTCCTCGATCATGAAGTTGAAGAGATGGGGGCTAATCTCTCGGGTGGTCAAAAGCAAAGGCTTCTTATTGCTAGAGCTCTTTTAAAAGGCGGAGATCTTCTTATTTTAGATGATTCAACTTCAGCTCTAGATTATCTTTCTGACCAACAAGTAAGACATAATATTTCAGCTATACCTGGTTTAACTAAAATTATTATTTCTCAAAGAGCTGGCTCCTTAAAAGATTGCGATTTGATACTCGTTTTCGACAAAGGAAAGATCATCGCTCAAGGAAAACATGATGAGCTCTTAAAAACATGCCCTGTATATCAGGAAATATACGAAATGCAAAGGAAGGGGGCCTAATTATGATAAAGAAATTCAAATCGTTCTTGCCTTACGTCAAAGGTTCATATGCCTTAGTTGTAATTTCTCTTCTTTGTGCTTCATTGGCTACAGGTTCTAAGCTTTTCATACCATTCTTAGCCGGAAAATGCGTTAACCAAATGAAGGAAGTGATTTCTAGCGGAAATTGGGAATCTCTTGATTTATCCATATATTTCATCGTCATGGCCATTCTTTTGGTGATTGGTACGATTTTTAGATATATCTTTGATTTTGTTACCTATCTTATCGGTCAAAGGGTAATCAAGAACATTAGAAACCAACTTTTTAAAGCGACTCTTGAATCACCAATTTCTTCCATCGATCAATCAAGAAAAGGCGATCTTTTGCTTAGATTAGTAAACGATGTCGAGAATGTTCAAACTGGTTTAATTAGTGGATTTGCCGCTTTCTATGACGGAATTATTTCAATCATAATCACGCTAGTATTTATGTTTACGCTTAACTGGATATTAGGCTTGGTGGTAGTTGGTTTAACGCCAATATCCATCTTTGTGTCCCGTTTCATTTCAAAATTCAATAGCAAACATTTCCGCAAACAAAGAAATAGCCAAGGCATGGTTAACGCCTTTGCCTCAGAAAGTTTAACGAACTCTGAAGCGGTCGCAACATTGAATATAGGAACGGACCGCGTTGAAGAATTCGACAAGCTATCAGATGAATTCCGCAATTCAACCTTTAAAGCCAATTTGGGCTCATCAATTATCAATCCATCTACCAGATTAGTTAATTCATTAATCAATGGCGCCCTTGTTTTGATTGGCGCTTTGCTTATCATTAACAAACCTGCGAATATTGGCTTAGACGCATTCTTGGTTGGCGATTTATCGGCTTTCTTGACTTATGCCTCATCATATATGCAACCATTCAATGAAATATCTAATGTTGTCACTGAAATTGACTATGCTTTGGCTTCTTTTAGCAGAATTGATGAAACGATCAATGGTAAGAAAGATATCAATGAAGGAAAGGAAATTATTAACGGAAGTGTTGATACCCTTGAAGCGAAGGATATCACATTCTCGTATGATTCGAAGAGAACAATCATTAAGAATTTCTCCCTTGATATCTATAAAGGGCATAAGATTGCCTTCGTTGGACCAACTGGATGTGGGAAAACAACGCTTATTAATCTTTTGATGAGATTCTATGATCCTCAAGAGGGCGCATTCTTTGCTAATAAAACATCGACTATTGATTTAGAGAAATCCGCTTTCCGTCACCATATTGGCATGGTTTTGCAAGATACGTGGATTTTCACTGGAACAGTTTTTGAAAATATTGCCTACGCTAAAGAAGGAGCAACGCTTGAAGAGGTCAAAGAGGCCGCAAGAAAGGCTCAAGCTAGTGGCTTTATTGAACGTCTCCCTCAAGGATATGACACAATGATTAGCGATTCTTCTGGATTATCGGTTGGTGAAAAACAACTTATATGTGTTGCCCGTGTTATGTTACTAGAACCTGAAATTGTCATTCTTGATGAAGCAACTTCAAACATTGACGTGCGTACGGAGAAACTCCTCTCTGAAGCATTTGACCAATTAATGAAAAACAAGACATCTCTTGTTGTCGCCCATCGTTTATCGACTATTGTCTCATCGGATTTGATTGTCGTCTTAAAAGATGGAGAAATAATCGAAACTGGAAATCATAAGGAACTAATGGCTCAAAAAGGTTTCTATTTCAACCTATACAATGCCCAATTTAATTAAACATGAAGAAAAGAAACTTAAGCAAAATTATTCTATCCTTAGGCTCCGTCTTTATTTTAAGCGGTTGCCAAATTGAGTATTCGCACCCAATAACTCAAGCAGCCGCTAAAGAGATTATTTCTTCAACTGTCACAAAGATTAAGGAAAAAGACTATAACGAGTTTTCCAAAATCACTTTTGAATCGAAACTTACCGAAGAGAAAACAACTTCATTTTTCTATTCTCTTTATCTTGAGGAAACTTTTAAATTTGAATACGTGTCCGATCCTTATTCGTTAGATATTAGTGTTACAGTATCCAATAAAGAACATAAAGATACTGAACTCACAAACGCAAATCTTTTGATCACTAAAACCAATAATACATATATTGTTTCTTTAAATGGCGCCGAAGCAGAAGATATAAACCAGGAACAGTACAAAGCCTATTGGAATTTTTGCGATTTTCCAACATATATCAAAACAGTCTCCCAGAAGCTCATAAACAAAGCTGATTCCTTGATTAATTCCGTAGGAAACTTAACGGATAGCAAGGAAAACAAACTGGCTGGTTTCCAAACATCTTCAAGCGGATCGCTTAATTTAGATATAGAATTTACTGGATCTGAATTTGATGCGAAAGATATGTTTTTTCAAACCAATTACAACGCAGAAACTGCTACAGAACTAAACATGAAGATGAATGATGGTCTGATTAATAAGTTTTCGTCCAAATATGCCTTTGTTGTTAATGAAGCAACTGATTATTATCATGCTGGCACTTACGAAGGCAAAATAGAAAATACCATTAAATACGAATGAAAAGCAGAAGCGAAGCGACGATTTCCTATACGATGAGTAGAATTCGTGGCAAAGACACATCAATCGAATTGCGTCTAAGAAAAGAACTCTATAGAAGAGGATACAGGTATCGAGCAAATTCTAAATATATTTTTGGACATCCCGATATCTCTTTTAAAGGGTATAAAGTCGTAATATTTTGTGATTCAGAGTTTTGGCATGGCAAAAATTTTGAAGAAAACAAAAAGAAGCTCCATTCCAATCTTGATTATTGGATACCAAAAATTGAAAGAAACATTGCTAGAGATAACGAAGTAAACGAACATCTAAAAAACGAAGGATACACGGTAATTCGTTTTTGGGGTGATGAAATCAATAAAAACCTTGATAGATGTGTTAAAACAATAGAAGAAGAACTTGCTAAAAAAGGCTACAAAAAAATCCCTCAATAATGAGGGATTTTCATTTTGCTTGAATTATTTATTCTTAGATTCTGTTGCAAAATTAAGAAGGGCAAGAACAGCTGAGAAGAAGCTGAAGACGATAACGCAGATAGAGCCAGAACCAAGGGTGATTTCAGCATGAGATTTAAGGAAATAATCATAAGTTCCAAGATCACATGCAGACGCATTTGCATTATAGAAGAATTGAATTACAAAGAAGAACATAACTCCAACGGCAATTCCAAGAACGGCTTCGATAAGAGGAATGAATTTCTTACCAGCATCACCAAGCATGAATCCAGCAAATCCAACTAAGACTAAGAGGCAAAGCAAGCAAAAGGCACCGACAAGAGGCCAAATGACACAATAATCAGAGTTGTGCATGCCAAACATTGCTACAAAGATGTTTCCTTCTGGGGAATTAACTTTTTCGGAGAAGATATCAGCGAACATGCACATGATGGCAACGAATGCTGAGAGGGCAACTAGAACCGAGAATACTCTAGTATTAGATTTCTTTTTCATAATTTTCTACGTCCTTTTCAATAAAAAACAACTAGACATAAAAGTCTACGCTCAATATTTTACATTTATTTTTATGGTGCTTAAAGAGTTTTATTCATAGAATAAGATAATTTTTTCAAGAAATGAGGAAATTTCATTCCCCTTCCTTTATTTATGAGATGTTAGATATTCCAAAAACGCTTTCGATGCTTTAAATCTGTGAGAAACTTTATTCTTTTCTTCATCGGTAACGTCACCGAAACATTTTCCTAAATCTTTGGACTTAAAAATTGGATCATATCCAAAGCCGTTAAAGCCGCCTATTTGATTAACTATTTCTCCTTCGCAAACACCGTTAAAGAATACAGGGGTCGCCTCTTTTGACTCTAAATAGCAAATCGAGCAATGATATGATGCCTTTCTATTTGGATTGCCTTCAAGCAAAGATAGAACATGTTCATCAACCTTTCTATAATCATCAGAAATAGAAGAGGCCCACCTAGATGAGTTGATGCCTGGGAAATGTTCGCCAAGACCATCTATTTCTATGCCAGAATCATCGGAAACGACACTCATATTTAATGCATCGGCCAAAAATTTTGCTTTAATATAAGCGTTTTCTTCATAAGTCTTACCGTTTTCTTCTGGTTCAACGCTTATATTAAAATCTTTAGCTGAAAATACTTCATAACCCAATGGTTCAAGTATTTCTTTAAATTCACGAACTTTATTTTTGTTATGCGTGGCTATAACGATTTTTTTCTCCATAGAATTCTCCAATTCGATAGTATTATAGACAAAAAATAAAACCCAGCAACAACGCTGGGTTAAATTTCAAGTGGAGCAGGTGACGGGAATCGAACCCGCATGGTTAGCTTGGAAGGCTAATGTTCTACCACTGAACTACACCTGCAACCTGGCGGACCATACGAGATTCGAACTCGTGGTCTTCTCCGTGACAGGGAGACATGTTAGGCCGCTACACCAATGGTCCGTATCAGTGCGAGAGAAAATATATCACACCTTTAGGTAACAAGCAAAATATTTTTGCAAAAATTAAGCAATTTCAACAAATTTCTTTACTGCATCTTCGCCGATGTAGCCAATTGATTGATTGGTTAATGTTCCATTTTTGAAATAAATTAAAGTTGGAATCGAGACGATGCCATATCTTCTTGCTAACTCTTCGTTTTGATCAACATCAACTCTTAATAATGTAATTGATGGATTTTCTTCGATGACTTTTTCGACGATTGGAGCGAGCATTTTGCATGGTCCACACCAAATGGCATAGAAATCAACTAAAACCTTTTCTCCTTTAATCGCTTCGTCAAATTCTGCTGTACTTGCAATTTCCTTAATCATAATTATCTCCTTTTTTATTATCTAAATATTAACCCAAATATCAAAGCGAGCAAAACAATATGCACCGGATAATATATATAGGTTGAATAAACGAACCATTTTTTGTTATATCCCCTCTCACCACTATAAAAAATGATAAAAAAGAGGGCTAATATCGCATAGGATTGAGGAAGAAGTTGGAAATATGGATCAACTTGAGGGAAAAGATAGCCTATTCCCCAAAAGATCAATGTGGCAATCAAGATGAACGTAATAGCTATTGTGTTAACCAAACTTTGAAATTTTTTGCCTTCTTTATACGGAGACATATCTATTTCGGCTTTCCTTTCCATTTTGTTGAGAGTACCCAAAGCAAGTGGTCTTGCATAATAGCACCCCAAGAAAATCAAGAAACCCATCAAGGAATAAGGACATCTAGCCCATTCAGGGATGAAAGTTGTCCAATTTGAGGTCATGTTGTTATATGCAGCATAGACTTCGGATACCTGCATCGAATACGAAAGAATGATAAAACCCAAAGGCAAGATGGCTAAAATCTTCCAAGCACCTTTCTTTTCAATCAAATAAATAAAAAGCGCATAACATAATAAATCAGTAAAAGCTTGGCCTATTGGCGAAGTTATCCCAAAAGGCTTAGTCGTGTTTATTACAAATTGTGCGACAAATATAACTCCCCAAAGTATTGCCAAACGTAATATATAGTTCAATCTATCATGAGTTTTATGAAGGCCTTCGGCTAGCATAAAGGCGAAAAGAGGGAAGGAGATTCTTCCGATGATTCTAAAAACCAGACCAATGGTTGTCATTGCTTCGTTATTGATGCCATATTCTTGCAAAAAATAGCCAATATGGTCCAAAGTCATTGTTAAAATGGCAATAAATTTAAGCCAAAATTCATTTAAAACTAATGCTTTTTCTTTCATTGTTGATTTCCTTGCGTAAGTAAAATTGATGCGACAGATATAAGATTGTTAAGGGCATGGGCTGAGAATGAGGCCGAGAAGCCAAATTTATCGTAAGCGAAGCACAAGCAAAAACCCGCAATCAAATAAGATGGATATGATAGCCATTCATTTAAAGAAGAGAAGTCTTTGATGTGAATCAAACCGAAAAGAACAGCGATAACTATGTAGGCGACGGCTGTATTTATACGCTTTAAGAATGTAAAAGCGCCGACTCTGTATGTTAATTCCTCGACAAATGGGGCGATTAATCCAGTAACTAATACGGCTAAAACAGGTGAGAGAGTAACGGTAGATGTAACGGCGCTTTGATTGATGTTTGTTTCGGCGCCTAATTTTGCGGCAATCGTCCCCCAAATACCAGATAGCAACATCATTCCTAAACCGATGCCTAAACCTACTAGAACCTTGTAAGATAGGAAGGATTTCAATAACTTTACGTTGTCTTTCCAAAGAAAAACAATCATTCCAGCAAAAACTATTGTATATGCCAAATCATTTACCAATAATGAGTAATCGGAACTTGAGGCGTATTGATTCAACAAGGTTTTCATCTCTTCTGCGGTTATACTTGTTCCGCTTAAAGACTGAGCTTTTACAAATAAAGCAACAACTCCAATGATATTTGCGACAATCGTTAAGGCAACAAACCCAATTAAGAAAAGGATAATCTCTCTGATTGGTCCTAGAGGCAATAAAGAAGCAAAGGAGCGTCTTTTAGGATCATCTTCAGGATTTAATCTATTGCAAGTTGGGCATTTATCAAGAACATAATCGTAGTTATTGCCGCATTCTTCGCATCTTATTTTTTTGAATGGATTAGAGAAAAATTTCATGGCTTGTATTGTAAACTAATATCTTTGATATTTCACTCTTAATTTAACGAAATAATTGGTATAATCTTTTAGTATGATTGTTCCTTTCTCATATCAGGAAAAAGAAATTGATGTTCTTGGCTCTAGATTCATTGCAATCCTAGTTCCAATGGATGACTTTTCTAAGATTGATGATATTCTTAAGAAAATTGAAGAAAAATACCCAAAAGCAACCCATTACCCTTATGCCGCAAGAGTTACGCCATATGAGAAAGCCTCAGATGATGGGGAGCCATCAAGATCAACTGGCATCCCTCTTTTGACCTTACTGACTCAAAAAGAAATCGATCATGCTATATTATGCGTTGTTAGATATTTCGGAGGAACGAAACTAGGCCTATCAAGGTTGACTAGAACTTATAGGGAAGCGGCCTCCTTGTTGATAGAAGAAGGGGTTTTTGCAAGAGAAATTGAAATTTCTAGTAAAAGAATTGAACTCTCATATTCTGACTTTGAGTACCTAAAAAGAAAGGTAAAAGACCTAGAAATTGACATAAAAGATATAAAATATGAAATTTCGGTAAAGATTTCTTTAGAAGGTAATGATAAAATCATATCAACAGCTTTGGAAAACTTTCCAAACGCGAAGATTCTAGAAGAGAAAACGATAGTTACGAAAAGGAGAATTAGTTAATGATTAACGCAAGCGAATTCGAAGAGAGACGTTCCCGCCTTCTCGCCATGATGGACAATAATTCTGCCCTTGTTTTATATTCCGGCGTCAGCAAAGTCAGTAGTGCCGATGAAACCTATCCATTCGAAGTCAATAAGAATTTCTATTATTTGACTGGCATAACTCAAGAAGATTCCGCCCTTTTGCTCGTTAATTCCTATGGCGAAATGAAAGAGTTTTTATTCATCTCACCATTCGACGAAAGAAAAGAAAAGTGGTATGGAAAGCGCCTCACCCCACAAGAGGCCAGCAAAATCTCTGGTTTGAAGAATGTTCAAATGATTGATTCTTTACCAGCAAAGATTGATGAAGTTTTGAATCCAAAATTTCAAGTCTATGGTGAAATAAATAAATTCTATTTAGACTTGGACCACGAAATAAAGATTGCTGATGAAATGACGACAAGAGATCAAAAAAGAACTTTTGAGACAACCTACAACGATGTTGTAATTTCTGATGCATATCCATTAGTAACGACTCTTCGTTTAAGAAAATCAGTCACGGAAGTTGCTGAATTGCGTTCGGCGATCGATACAACTCAAATTGGCATTTATTCAATCTGGTCTTATATGAGAGCAGGCATGAAAGAATACGAATTAGCTGACTTATTTCTTAAAACTGTTAATGATTTGAATGGGTATGAAGGCTTAGCCTTCCCAACAATCGTGGCTTCTGGAATTCATGGCACAGTTCTCCATTACCCAACACCGATGGATACTTTAAAAGATGGAGACTTGCTCTTAACGGATTTGGGTTCTAGAAAGAACTATTATTGCGCTGATGTAACCCGCACTGTTCCAATTAGCGGTAAATTCACCCCACTTCAAAAACAAGTTTATGAAATCGTTCTTGGTTGCAACAAGATGATCGCCAACAAAGCAAAACCAGGAGTAACAATTGCTGAACTTCAAAAAACAGCAGAGGATTATCTCGCTAAAGAATGCTTAGCTGCAGGATTTATTGATAATAAAGAAGACATAAGCAATTATTTCTTCCATGGTGTATCTCACTTAATTGGTTTAGATACTCATGATCCTTACTTAAACGTTAATTCTAGAGAATATAAAGATATTCCTCTCGAAGCAGGTATGATAATTTCCGATGAACCAGGCCTTTATATGGCTGAGAAAGGCATTGGAATTCGTATTGAAGATGATTTGCTGATTACAAACGAAGGATGTGAAGTCCTCACGAAAAAGATTATCAAAGAAGTCAATGAGATCGAAAGTGCTCTGGCTAGCAAGAACTTCTAATATATCGATAAATAAAAATCGGCTTTGAAGATTTCAAAGCCTTTTTATTTTCCTTTGTTTGTTAGATAATATTTTCACAATATCCGAAAGGAACATAAATAAGATGAAGAAATACGTTTTGGCCATCGACCAAGGCACAACCTCCACACGTGCCATTCTTATCTCTCAAAATGGAGAGAAGCTCTACCAAGCTCAACGTCCTGTTGAGTGTCTCTACCCTAAACCAGGATGGGTTGAACAAGACGCAAATTCAATTTGGATTTCTGTTGTTGATGTTATCAATGAATTATTGATCGTATCTGGCTCCTCAATGGAGGAAATAGCCGCTATTGGTATAACAAATCAAAGAGAGACAACAGTCGTTTGGGATAAAAAGACAGGCAAAGCGATTCATAACGCAATCGTTTGGCAATCGAAACAAACGCAAGATATTTGCGAACGTTTTAATGACAAAATGGAATTCATCCGTAACAAAACTGGTCTAAGAATTAATCCGTATTTCTCTGCTTCGAAAATTCGTTTCATCTTAGAAAATGTTCCTAATGCCGAAGAAAAGATGAATGATGGTCAACTCCTTTTTGGAACGATTGACACTTGGCTTATTTATAAGATGACAAAAGGCAAGGTTCATGCTACTGACTATTCAAATGCATCTAGAACGCTCCTTTTTAATATTAAAGATCTTTGCTGGGATGACGAACTTCTTGAAATGTGGAAGATAAATAAAAACATGCTTCCTGAAGTTAAAGATAACAATGCCGACTATGGTGAAGCCTCTTTCTTCCCTGGAGGAGTTCATATATTTGGTGTTGCTGGGGATCAACAAGCTGCACTTTTCGGACAATGCTGTTTTGAAAAAGGACAATCCAAAAACACATATGGAACAGGCTGTTTCATGTTAATGAATTGCGGTGACAGCCCAATTATCTCAAATAAAGGCCTTTTAACGACGATTGGCTGGAGAATTAACGGAAAGGTCACTTATGCATTAGAAGGTTCAGTCTTCATTGGTGGAGCCGTCGTTCAATGGCTTAGAGATGAGATGGCTTGGTTCAAACATTCCTCTCAATCTGAGGAATATGCGACTAGAAAACCAGATACCAATGGCGTTTATGTCGTTCCAGCCTTTGTTGGATTGGGAACACCATATTGGGATGATGATGCAAGAGGAGCGATTTTTGGCCTCACAAGAGGGGCCGATCGTCATAATATCGCTAGAGCCGCCCTTTACTCCATCGCTTATCAATCAACGGATGTCATCAAAACGATGCAAGAAGATGCTGGGCTTGACCTAAAAGTTCTCAAAGTTGATGGAGGCGCTTCCGCAAATAATCTCCTCATGCAATTCCAGGCTGATATTTTGCAAGCTGAGGTCCGACTCCCATCTTGCGTAGAAACGACCGCTTTAGGAGCTGGATATTTAGCTGGTTTAGGCTGCGGTTTTTGGAAAGACCTTAAAGAAATCGAATCCAATCATACATGTTCAAAACGCTTCTTCCCACAAATGAGCAAAGACGAAGCGGATGAATTATACGCTGGTTGGCAAGAAGCGGTTAAAGCAACTCGTGCTTACAAACCTAAAAAGTAGTTATAATAGTTAGGCATGATAAAGTTTTTGCCAGAAAAAGAATACGTAATTATATCAATCAAGGAAAGATTGCCTTATTATGAAAATCTTAAGGAATCTTTTTCTTTATCTCTAGAAATCATGACGCTTGAGGAAATGATTGACATATTTAAAAAAGAAGCCCATCCCGAAAATCATTTTATTAATAAAGAAATAATCATTTCTGGATACGAAAAAGAAGGGGACATTATTGCTCACTATCTTAATTCATTATCGTCAAATATGGCCATTGGCTATGAAATAGAAGACAAATAACACTTATCTGATTTTCTTTGAACGCAAAACAAGAAATAAGTTTTTCATAATATTTGTTTCAATTTCATGAAAAGAATGTAGAATAAAGCCATGTCGAGCATTTTGGAGAAAGAGAAATATTATTCCTTACTTGAGGCCTTGAAAGTTCCTTCTACGCTTAATAAAGATTTTCTTTACACTCTTTATGTTGACGCGAAAGAATCTTCAAAAAGTTTTGCCGAAAGCAATGATGCGATAGCTAATTTGGACGTTAATGACATCACTTTAACGTTGTATCTAGCCAATGAGCATTATTTTTATTTGCTGACGCATCAAGACGATAAGGAAGAAAAACTTATCGAAGATGATAACTATGAGCAATTTTTATTATCAATTGCTTTAGACAAATACTACACAAACGAACATCTATCTTTTAAAAATTCCGCTTCCTCGAATCGCTTCCAACCTGAAATATCCACTATATCCTTATATATAAACTTCATTCTTGGAATGCTAGCAAGATACAAGCAAGGCGATCCTAAGCAAACCTTGATTGTCGATATCATGCAAAAAGGCTTTTCCATGGCCCAATGCATCGTTTCTTTGCTAATTGGCGGATTTGAAACTGAAGCATTTTCAACTTGGAGAACTCTTCATGAAAATGAATGCATCCTCCTTTCTTTGGTCAAATATGGACAGCCGATAATCGAAAGATATCTAAAACATATGCAATATGCGCTGTGTTTTAGAAGTGGAATGCCAACAAAAGAAGAAACCGACAAAGTCTTCGAACAAATAAAAACCGAAATGAAAGAACGTGACCTTAAGAGCAAGGATATGAAACGTTTCATCGAATACGGTTGGTTATATGCTATTCCTGATATTGAAAAAGAAGAAGGCTTCAAGCTCAATTTCCGTGATGGGGTCGAAAGAGCAGCAAAGCTTCGTGATTATGCCAAAGTCTATGAGATGTCTTCGGAAATCGCTCACTCATCGCCTTTACTAATCTATTCAAGAAAAACATATTTCTATTTGATAACTCTCATTAACCTTTATGAATCTTTCTTTAGGATTGAAAAGGTTTTCTCTTCCCTTTATCTATCGACAACAAGTAAAGAAGAACAACAATCCTATGTGAGAATGCAATCCTTATATCGTTCTGAGTTAAATGCAGCATACACTGTTATGCAGAAACGTTGGCAAAAACTTAACGAAAATAAGCAATAAAAGGTATACGTTACCCATAAAACCACAAATATTTATTAAAAAAAGCCTTGTTATACAAGGCTAATTTTTTATACATCGGCGTAACAAGATCCGCCAATGAACTCTCTCATTAATGAGTTTGATGGAACCCAATCATCTGGCATGTCTATGAAGAATTTGAGCATGCCCATTAAACGGTGCGCATCAGAATGATATGGCGAATCGTTTGATAATGATTGAAGAAGAGGCATTGCATATTTTTTCATAATTGCCAATTCGTATGGCAAGAATGAATTGAAAACATAATCACATCCTTCTTGATATGGATAGATCCATTTGAATTCACCTGCTCTGACCTTTGCCCATAAAGAGAAAGTATCTTCCGCACTTGAATTTCTAAACTTCTTATCTCTAACCAATCTTCTTAATAAGCGAAGATCCGTTAATGATAATGGGTTATGGTCATCAAGGTTGATTTGTGCTTGTGGTGAGATGAATATCTTGAATTTTTGGCTCTTAGGAATTTGATATGTCAAACGATCGTTTAATGCGTGTATGCCTTCAATGATGATTGGCTGATCCTTTTCGAGCTTTAACTTTCTACCTGGAACACGATGACCAACAGTGAAATCGAATCTAGGAAGTTCGGTTTCTTCGCCATTAATTAAACTGATGAGGTTTTCGTTGAAGTAATTTATGTCGATTGCATCGATGCATTCGTAATCCGGAAGGCCGTCTTCGCCAAGTGGCGTGTTTTCTCTTGGTTTATAATAATCGTCAGTTGATAGACGTATCGGTTTAATCCCCCTCGAAAGCAATTCAATTCTCAAACGATTGGCGAAGGTAGTTTTACCTGATGAAGAAGGGCCGGCGATACAGATGATACGGATATCTTTGATGTCATCTTCGATCATTTGGCCAAGTTCAACTAATTGACGGTTATGTCTATGTTCGCAAACGTTAACTAATTCGGCTGCACCGGCAGTTTTGATTTCGTTATTGATTCCTGCGACAGTAGAGATGCCGACTACTTTTGCCCAGTCATGAGACTCTTTAAGAATTCTTCTGAAAGTTGGGGCATCTTCGAATTCTGGAATTTTTCCATTGCACTCGCTACGGGGATATTGGACTAAGAATCCTTTGCCATAGAGATGAAGCTTATAATCACGAATATAGCCTGTTGATGGGACTAGATGAGAATACATATAGTCTAAATAGCCATCGCATTCATACAAATGAACCGTTTTCTCTGGACGGTATTTAAGAATGTCTTTTTTGTCGCCGAATCCTCTTTCATCGTAGATTTTTTCCGCTTCGGAATTTGGAACAACCGTACGATTAAAAGGATAATCGGCAGCAATGATGCTGTTCAATTCTTCGGAAATCTTCGCAAGCATGGTGTTATTTGCATGCATTTCAGGATCCAAAAGATGAATGGAGATGCAACGGGAAATATTGTATGCCAAGCGAATGTGAAGGCTAGGGTAGGCCCTTGAAAAAGCCATTGAGAGAAGGTATCTGAGGGACGCTTCATACATTTTCATTGCTTGAGAAGAGGTCAAATCCAATAATTCGACCTCCGCATCGTAATAAATTTCATATGTAAGTTCTCTAACGCGATTGTTAACTTTTGCGCAAATTATGTTCTTTTCAGCTCTTTGCTTGTCGGAAAGAAGAGATAATATGGATACCTTTTTATCAAATTCTTTTTCTTCGTTTCCAATTTTTACTTTGAATTTTTGCATATTGTTCCTCCTATTTACTTGAAAATTATACTTTATTTAACGAAAGGCAAAAATGCTTTGCCCGATATAATATAAAAAAAGAAAATTAATTGCAAGCGCTTTCATTAAATAAATATAAGCTAAAAAGTTTCGATTCAAGTAAGTTTACTTACTTATCTTTATAACATTGCAACAAATTTTTACAAAAAAATGATTACCAAAAATTTTATGAAAATGTTACAATTTGATATGGTGAAAAATATGATGAATTTCTACACAAAATTGCAACGTGACACAAAGATATTCTTCTGGCTTGCAATCTTAGCATTGGTTGTCTATCTTGCTTTGATGCCGTTGTACTTTTTTGGATTAGATAAAGGTTATCAATATCCTAACGGATGGTTGCTTGGCTCAATCGTTTCTCTATTTGCATATTTCACTTTAATTAAAATGAGCAATGCTTTAACGACGGTTAATTCTAAAAGAAGTACCCCGTTAGTTGTTTTATCTAGTTTCCTTAGACCATTGCTTTATGTGCTGGTGTTAGGAATCTCTGGCGTTTGTACGTTTAAATCCGAATGGTTTGGCGGTTTTGACATGTTCTCTTTTTGGACAAGCTTTGCCGCTTTGCTTCCTATGCCTGCCGTTATACTTGTTGGTCATTTGATTAATGCCAACAAACAAAAGAAGAACGATAACGAGGAAAGATAATGTTTTTGGGTGTTGATTTAGCGGAACGCATAAAAGACATGCTTGTCTTTGATTGGGAACACATAACTGGTCCTTTGTTTTCTTCCCTTTTAATTATTGTTGTTTTATTGATTCTTGGAACCATTGTCGGGATTAAAGCAAACAAGGCCGTTAAAAACGGTGATTATAAGAAAGCTCCTAGAGGAATCCTTTTCTGGGCCGATGCATATTATGATTATGTCGCCAAGTTCACTATCAATAATATGGGCAATTCATCCAAACTCTGGACTGGATATTTCTTTACTCTATGGGCTTATTTGTTTATTGCCTTTAATGTTTCTTTACTGGGCGTTCCTTCCGTCATAGATTGGTTACCAGGACCACTTTGTCTCTCTTTAATCATGTTCTTTTGGATTCACGCCATTGCTATCAAATATCAGCATTGGTCCTATTTGAAGAGATATATCGATCCAATTCCGATTTTCTTGCCGGTTAACTTGATCACGATGTGGTCACCAATTATTTCGACCACGATGCGTATGTTCGGCAACGCTTTAGCGGGTACCGTTATCATCAGTCTAGTTCAATGGGCGCTTTCTAGCCTATCAGCAACTATTTTCTCCGGAATGGGAGCCTCTTTAGAGGTTGTCTCGGCCACATCTAGCTGGGCGAGCTGGTGGAACTCCTTCCCTTATTGGAGTGGAAGTATTCTCTCTCCGATCCCAGTCGGAATATTAAATTCTTATTTCAGTTTGTTCTCCGGGTTTGTTCAAACCATGGTATTTGCTTCTCTCTCATCCTTGTGGATTGCTCAAGAGAAGCCGATGGACGAAGACAATATCTATCTTGCCTTCCGTCCTGTTCCTAAAGAACTTCTCGAGCACGAACAAAGTGAGATAAAAACCCAAATGTTATAGGAGGAATAAAATATGACAGACACAGGTTTAAAAGCTATTGCAGCCGCTATTTGCGTCGCATTCGGCATGCTTGCCGCTATCGGTGAAAGCTTAATTGCTTGCCACACAATCGATGGAATGAGCAGAAATCCAGAAATGGCAGACAAATTGAGAAGCAACATGATTGTCGCAGTCGCTCTTGATGAATCTACAGCTATTTACTGCTTAATCGTCGCTATCTTAATCATCTTCGTCATGTAATTGGAGCATTTAGGATGAATAACATTTTACTATACATATTAGAAGATGCTTCGTCCACCCCATTTCAACCTGAGGATTTTTTAAGTAAGATTTTCGGAAATTTCTGGGCTCTCTTGATTAATTTACTCGCGTTGATAGTTCTTTTCGTAATGCTTTTCTTCATTGGCTACAAACCGTTGAAAAAATATTCAGAAAAAAGAAAGGAATATATCGAAAGTAATATCAAAGATGCCGAGAATGCAAAAGCCCATTACGAAGGAATAGTTTCTCAATCCTCCACAATAATTTCCAACGCTCAAGAAGAAGCGCAAGAAATAATTAAAAAAGCGGAAGATAACGCTAAGAAACAAGCCAACGTAATTATTGCTGATGCTAAGAATGCGGCCGCTCTTGAACAAGAGAAAGCCATGCAAAACATCGAGCAAGAAAAGCAAAAGGCGCGTGCAGAAATTCATCAAGAAATCGTCAATGTCGCTCTTGATGCGTCAAAAGAGATTCTTGGCAGAGAAATCAGCGAAAAAGATAACAAAAAAATTCTCGATGAAATTACATCTGATTTAGAGAAGAAAGGCTAGAAATTATGAATGAAGAAGTTTTCGTAAATTACGCAAATGCCTTATTCTCTCTTTCTAAGGATGAAAATAAGGTCGAAACATATTTAGTAGAAACAAAAGAGGTTGAAGAAATTTTTTCTAAGAACCCAGAGTTTTTAGAATACTTTTCTTCATATAAGGTTTCTCATGAGGAAATCTATAAGATCCTCGACAAAGCATTCGGAAAACTTGAAAGTCCTTCCCTTTTGCCGTTTATGAAACTTCTCGTATCGAAACATTTAATTTCTTCGATACATCAGATTTTTAGGGAATATCGCACTTTAGCCAATGAATATTTAGGGATCAAAGAAGGATTGCTTTATTCGACGACTCCTTTAAATGCAGAAGAAATTGGCAAAGTGGAAGAATCTCTAGAAACCAAATTAAATTCCAAAGTACATCTCATCAATAAAATAGATAAAAAACTTATTGGTGGAATAAAAATAGTATTAGATGGAAAAATATACGACGGATCTATCCAAAATAAGGTCGATGCGCTCCGTCATAAGTTACTGAAAGGAGGCTCCTTATGAAATTGGACACCAATCAAATTAGCACTTTAATTAAAGAACAAATCAAATCCTTTGCTGGTCAAATTGAAAGCAACGATGTTGGAACTGTTATATCAGTCGGTGACGGAATTGCTTCAGTTTATGGACTTAAAGGCGCGATGTTAGGGGAACTTTTACTTTTCCCTAATGATGTTTATGGCATGGTCATGAACCTCAATAATGATGATGTTGGCGCCGTTTTGTTAGGCTCAGACCGTTCGATTAAAGAAGGTGACGTCGTAAAAAGAACAAATCGTGTCGTCGAAGTTCCAGTAGGCGATGGCCTTTTAGGCAGAGTTGTCTCTCCTTTAGGCTTGCCAATCGACGAAGCTGGCCCAATAGAATACACAAAAACACGCCCAATTGAAAGAATTGCTCCTGGCGTTATGACTCGTAAATCGGTTGACACGCCTTTAGCAACTGGCATTAAAGCTATCGATTCGATGATTCCGATTGGCCGTGGGCAAAGAGAACTTATCATTGGCGATAGACAAACAGGAAAAACATCAATTGCCATCGATACGATCGTTAATCAAAAAGGCAAGAATGTTAATTGTGTCTACGTTGCAATCGGTCAAAAGAATTCCACTGTTGCTAATATCGTTAACCGTCTTAAAGAAAAAGGCTGCCTTGATTATGTTACTGTCGTTAATGCCTCAGCGTCTCAAGCTGCTCCTCAACAATATATCGCACCATTCTCTGGCATCGCAATGGCCGAAGAATGGATGGAAGAGGGAAAGGATGTATTGATTGTTTTTGATGATCTTTCAAAACACGCTGTTGCATACCGTACACTTTCCTTGCTTTTAAGAAGAGCTCCAGGACGTGAAGCCTATCCAGGTGACATTTTCTATTTGCATTCACGTTTGCTCGAAAGAGCTTGTAAACTCGCCCCTGAATATGGTGGCGGTTCAATTACTGCCCTCCCAATAATTGAAACTCAAGCTGGGGATATTTCCGCATACATTCCGACAAATGTCATTTCCATTACCGATGGTCAAATATTCCTTATAAGTGATTATTTCAACGCTGGTCAAAGGCCTGCCGTTGATTCTGGCTTATCCGTTTCGCGTGTTGGCTCATCCGCTCAAATCAAAGCGATGAAACAAGTTTCTAAATCTTTGAAAATTGAACTTGCAAACTACAGAGAAAACCTTTCCTTTGCCCAATTTGGCTCCGACTTAGACGCTGAAACAAAACGCATTCTCACTCATGGCGGAATCGTTATGGAGGCCTTGAAGCAGAAGAACTGGGCCCCAATGGATATGATTGACGAGATCATCGAATTATTTGCCGTCAATCGTCGTTACCTTGATGATCTAGAACTTGAAGAAGTAAATCCATTCCTAACGGATTTATTGCACTATGTTCATACCAACAACCCTGAAATCGTTGAAACTTTGAATAAAGAAAAAGCTTTCTCTAAAGAGACCGAAGAGGCTCTTGGAAAAGCTATTGAAGTTTTCAAAAAGACAAGAAAGAACTAATAATTTATGTCATCTTTAGCAAAAACAAAAAGAAGAATAAATTCCATCAAAGGAACCGAAAAGATTACTAAGGCAATGGAGCTAGTTGCCACGGTAAAAACTAAACGTTTTTCGGTGATGCATGAAAAAGGCTTTGAATATTCGCAAGAATTCCTTTCATTGTTCAGCCAAGTTTTTGCTTTTGACAAATCTAAAGAAATCTCTCATTATGCTAAACTGAATGAAGGCGATTTGCCAGTTTTATATCTCGTAATCTCTTCAAACATGGGCTTATGTGGCGCGTATAACAACAACGTTTTCAAGTTTGCGGAAATGAATGTGAATTCAAATGATATAGTTGCTCCAATAGGTAGCAAAGCTTTCAATCGCTATTCTCGTGACGCAAAGTTTGAAGGCCGTGTCCTCGATGATTTCGTGAATATTAGCACCGACAGTAACATGGAAGATATTCATGCTTTGGCCAACAAAGTAAAGGAAGATTTCAACAATAAGAAATACAAAGCGATTCGCATAATTTATACTCGTTATATAAATACGATCACATTTGAACCGACGGTATTTCAAATATTGCCAGTTCAAATTCCAAGAACAAAATGGACTGATGAAGAGTTTGCTCCACCTTTATTCGATGAGGAACCGCGCAAGATGATTCATACTCTCATGCCTTCTTACCTAACGTGTACGATCCATGAAATAATCTTAAATTCAAATTTGTCGGAACAAGCCTCTAGAAGGACGGCAATGGATAATGCAAATGACAATGCCGATGAACTTTTAGGAAAATTAACGATTGAATACAACAAAGCACGTCAGACAAGCATCACCCAGCAAATAACTGAGGTCGCTTCTGGCGCAAACGCTAGCAAATAAAAAGGAGAAAACAAACATGAAAGAGAAAAAAGAAACAGAACTGTTTGAAGGTGAAGTAGTTGAAGCTGTAGGACCAGTTATCGATGTCAGATTCAATGATAAACATCTACCTAATTTGCTAACCGCCTTAAAGGTTAAAGTTTCCGACGACAACTCTTTAACGGTCGAAGTCATGCAACATATTGGCGACGATAAAGTTAGATGCGTCGCTATGGGTGCCACCGAAGGCGTAGCCCGCGGAATGAAAGTAATTGATACCGGTGCCCCTATCTCTGTCCCAGTTGGAGATAAAACCTTAGGAAGAATGTTCAATGTTCTTGGTGAACCAATTGATAATCTTGGCGGAGATTTTTCTGATGTCGAGCATAAGCCAATTCATCGTGATGCACCAACATTCGCTGAACAAAACGTTTCAACACAAATGTTAGAAACTGGTATTAAGGTTATCGACCTTCTTTGCCCATATGTTCGTGGCGGTAAAATTGGTCTTTTCGGCGGTGCTGGCGTTGGCAAAACCGTCCTTATCCAAGAATTAATCTTTAACATTGCTTCAGAACATAACGGCATTTCTGTTTTTGCAGGCGTCGGTGAACGTTCCCGCGAAGGCAATGACTTATATTTTGAAATGAAGGAAAGCGGCGTTTTAAAAAATACTGCCCTATGCTTCGGACAAATGAACGAACCACCGGGTGCCCGTATGAGAGTTGCTTTAACTGGTTTAACGATGGCTGAATATTTCCGTGATGAAAAACATCAAGATGTTCTTCTCTTCATCGATAATATTTTCCGTTTCACCCAAGCTGGTTCTGAGGTTTCAGCCCTTTTAGGACGTATGCCTTCAGCTGTTGGCTATCAGCCTACCCTCGCAAACGAAATGGGACAACTTCAAGAAAGAATTACATCAACGAAGTCGGGATCTATCACTTCAGTTCAAGCTGTTTATGTTCCTGCTGATGATTTAACTGATCCTGCTCCTGCCACAACATTCTCTCACCTCGATGCAAAGACAATTCTTGATAGAAATACGGCAGCATTGGGCATTTTCCCTGCTGTTGATCCACTTGAATCTACATCAAATATTCTTGATCCTGACATCCTTGGAGAAGAACACTATGAAGTCGCACGTTCAGTTCAAAAGATTCTTCAAAGATATAAAGAATTACAAGATATCATTGCCATTTTAGGCATTGATGAATTATCTGATGAAGATAAGGCGACAGTTGCTAGAGCAAGAAGAATTCGTAATTTCTTATCTCAGCCTTTGCATGTAGCTGAGGCATTCAATGGTTTCCCTGGCATTTATGTTCCTGTATCTGAAACAATTCGCTCTTTCAAGGAAATATTATCAGGCAAGTATGATTCTTACCCAGAAAGTGCCTTCTTATATTGCGGTTCTATTGAAGATGTAGTTAAGAAAGCAAAAGAAATGGAGAATGATAAATAATGCCCTTCATCAATTTAAGCGTCCTAACACCGTCTGGGTCAGTTTTTGAGGGAGAAGCAAGTTTCCTTTTAGCTCCTTCAAACAATGGCCCGATAGGCGTAATGCCAGGTCATACGACTTTAATAGCTCCTTTGGCCAAAAAAGGCGTTTTGAAGATCGTCAAAGTTAACAAGGAAGAAATCTTTTTTGCTATATCCTTTGGCGCGCTTGAGATTAAAAAAGAAAAAACAGTAATCCTCACGGAAATAGCAATTAAAGCTGAGTCTGAGGAAAATGCGAAGAAAATATTAAACGAATCAGGAAGATTCAATTAAGGAGAAGATTATGAATTTCATTTTTGTATCACCTAATTACCCTGAAAGATACTTCAAATGGGTTGAGTCATTGAAGTTTAGAGGAATAAACGTTCTCGGAATTGGTGATACTCCTTATAATGAAACTTCTCCGAGATTGAGAAATGCTATAACTGAATATTATTATCTCCCAAATCTTGGCTCCTTTGATGAAATGCTTAAGGCATGTCGTTATTTTGAAAGAAAATACGGAAAAATAGATTATCTTGAATCCAACAATGAATGGTGGCTATATCAAGACGCTCGTCTAAGAAAAGAATTAAACATTACAACTGGTTTCTTCCCTGAAGAGATGGAAAAAATTAAAGCAAAGTCGGCAATGAAAGAATATTTTCAAAAAGCCGGCGTGAAAACTATGCGTTATGTTTTGGTTGATGGTCCAAAAGATATCGACAAAGTTTTAGATTTCGCTAAAACAGTTGGATTCCCTCTTTTTGCTAAGCCAAATATTGGTGTTGGCGCAGCTCAATCGCATTCATTAAAGAATGAAGAAGAAGTTAGATCATTTCTAAAGGAAACGTTAGAAGAAACCTTTATCGTTGAAGAGTATATTGATGGAACGATTATTTCTTTTGATGGAATTTGTGATTCTAATTCCGATGTTGTATTTTGTACATGTGATCATTTCCCAACTCCAGTGGCTGAAGTTGTTAATGAATGCAAGGATGAATATTACTACACGTCCCCCTTCGATTTGAAATTTAATGACGTTAATCGCGATGAATTTCTTAAAGCGGGTATGGCAACCGTCAAATCATTTGGCATCAAAAAGAGGTTCTTTCATATTGAATTCTTTGTTTTGAAAAATGATAAAGAAGGTTTCGCTAAAAAAGGAGAATTCGTAGCCCTTGAATGCAATATGCGTCCGGCTGGTGGCTATACTCCAGACTTACTTAACTATGCGAACTCTGTTTCTTGCTATGAAATTTATGCAGATATCATTGCTTTCGACAAGAATAATCAAGATATGAGCAAAGAAAAGTTTTACGCCTTTTCTGTTTCGCGTCGCGATGAACTCAACTATTTATACACCGAAGAAGAAATCTATAAGAAATATGGCACAAATATGTGTGCTCATGGCCAATATCCAAAACATATGGCCGATGCAATGGGCGATGAATATTTCTTTGCAAAATTCAAAACAATAGAAGATGGCGAGGAATTTGATAGGTTTGTAAGGGCCAAAAAGAACTAGTTGTAGTAGTTATTCAATAAAGATTTTAAGCCAGTTTCATTATTGAGGCTGGCTTTTTCGTTTCCTAGTATCAATGAATATGATGAGAAATAAGAACTTATGTTCTCTATTTCGGAAAGATTAACTCTTTGTGTATCTAAAATGAAGGTTGGTTTTGAGGATTTTAATGCCAAAGGATATAAGCTGTTTTTATAAAAAGAGGCCGACCCTGTATCATTTCCATCCAAAAGATATATTAAAGCGTTTGGATTTTTCTCTAGACCTTTTTGCAAATATTCAACGGAAGAGAACTTATAAATATTCGTTATCGAGGCATTTTTGAAAAAAGATGTTTTTAGAAAATAATCATTTCCCCCGCCCCAACAAGCAATTTTGCACCCTTTTTCTTTTGAGGCGTAATACCAGGTTGGTGTTCGATTCAAAAAAGTGTGCTCTTCGTCATGCTCAATGTTATCTTCACCTAAGTAATTGCTATATTGAGTTGCATATTGCGAGGCTTTATTTGAGTCTGAATACACTGAGATATCAAGCATATTGCTCTTAATAAATGAAATAAAAGTCTCTTCAAAATCGATACACGAATGACATGTAGGAGAAGTTCTTATAAACGTAACGCCTTCGTTATTTTCCATCGATTCAATAGAAGAACTAGCATCCAAGTTATTGGAAATCGAATCATATGTGGCGTTATCAAAATCTAGTGAGAAAAGATCGCCATTCCTGCAAAGCTGAAAATCCTTGCTAGTATCGAATGATTCATCCTTATTGCAGGAAACTAGTAGAATTGGCAATAACGCAAGCAAATAAAAACTTTTCTTCATACTTTATATATTACCATATTTTCTTTTATAATGAACGAAGGTAGCAAAATGAGAAAACCATCTTTAAAGAATCAAAAAATATATACATATGCATTCTTCTCCATATGGGTTTTGCTTTCAGTTCTTATCCTCGTTGAAAGTGCGATGCCTGATACGATGTCTTCTTCTCAGTCGGATTTTGTTGGCAATATTTTTCAGAGATTTTTTCCTGATGACAAATTTTCCCAAGAAACTGCTCCAATCTCTTATGAAACAAATACCGATGATATAGTTTTTAGTGAAAATGGCATAAGTCAAATGGTAATTGGGACTACGACCACTTACAACTTTAAGCTCGAATATCCTGAACTAAAGGACAATCAATACAAAAAAGATTCATTCAAAATAGCGAAAATTGATCCGAATGACTCTTTTACAGTGGATGAAAATCTTATCAATTTGGGTTCTGACAATTATCAAATGAATATAAAAACATTTAAGGAATCCAAAGACCTTTCTATATCGATTGAATTCTCAGAAAATCTTAAATATGAACTGAATTTTGATATATGTCCCCGTTATGTTCCTTCTGAAAATGTTCTTAAATCCTTATCAATGACTTCCGTTTCAATCGGAAAGAACGAATCGTTCGCTCTTGATATTGGATTTATCAAAAATGGTGAAATCGATAGACTTCTTTCCCCTCGTTATTACGACTCTAGCAAACTTGCTTATTCCTCGGAAGATGAAGAAATTGCAACCATAGATGAAGAAGGAATGATTTGTGGAAGGGGAATAGGAAAGACAATAGTCACTTATGGACCTTTTACTTATGATGTCACTGTTTCTTCTAGTGATAAGACTTTGCCAAATGATTCTTTTACTTACACGCAAACGGGTGACTTTCTTGCCATAGGCGATGTTGATTATCTTGAAGGCGGTCAAACGTTTACTTTCTCTTTCAACGATGAAAATTTAGATGATTCCTTTGATTTTGAATTGATTGGCGAAAATATAAATTCCTCAGCGA
>CAVHQU010000007.1:0-82325 GCA_963638555.1 bacterium
AACCAGTTATACAAAATATAAAACGACCTTGTATGAACCCAATTATGTTGGAACTACTAATTTCGATCCCACAAGCGGTGGAAGTGGTGATGGGAATGACTGGGGTGGCAGCATCGACCTTTCGTCTTTGTCTAAGCGTATTAACTATATTGCTAAAAGCAAGAATAGTGGAAAGACACCATCGGCATATTCTGAATATAGCGCATTCAATGCATCATTGTATTATTACAATAAAGGCTTTGATTGGGACACGACTTATCAATATGGACAATATGTTGCTATACAAGCAACTACATATTTGCCATTAAACATTGATTTAGCAAAAGCAACAATCTCTGGCACTTATGATGGCGATATGGGCAGCTATTACACCGGCGGATCAAACTCAGTGGAACCGATTTTGAATACAAACACGGGCTACATCACTGGAAAGCTTCAAAAAGCTTCAGCCACACCACGTCTTCACAGTAAATACTTCGATTCCACAGACAACACAAACGGCATTGAATACTCTATTTATCAGGCAGACTCGAAAAACACCACTTACTCGACAACAAAATCAGATTTAACGATTGGAAGCACGACGTACTCAATCTATGACATATTCCAGCCAAAGAACATTTCTTTTTTCTATGTGGATACTTCTGGATCTTCATATAGAATCAAGGATACAGATAATTCTAGTACAACCTGGTCAACAACCGTAGCTTCCACCAGTATTGATGTGGCAGACTGCGGTTTCGGTAATGTCACGACAGGTTATTATGACGTAAAAAATAAATTTGCAAAGATGCTATCTGACGAGCAAACGAATACGATTATTAGTGCAAATACTATTAACCTTAACGCTCTTCAGTTCTTTGGACCTACATCAAACTCTATGAGTAAAAGTACCTATTCGAGCGTGAAAATCAATGGAACGACATGCAATAGTTTTGAAATGGTTGATGGTGGCATTGATTTTGAATTGTCTCAAAAGGGCTCAGTTAAAATCGTTTTAGGTGCCTACGCTACTTCAAAATCTTCATCATCTACTGACTCTGTTTTGCCAGCAATTTATAAGGTGAATCGTTCAAATGACAATAAGACAATAGAGTCTTACAAAAAGATCTCTCATGTTTATGAGTCTTCTGGTACATATTATTATCAATATTCTGATGGAACAACAGACTCGATTCCATCAGACGCAACTGAAGTTTGTAACCTTGAAAAAATGTATTCTGGGTGTTTTAAGCAAAAATGTGCTTATTATATTGAAATACCATTGAATTCCGGAGACTATTGGTTTGGAGCAGATGATCAGAAAAACATGTCCTCGTTCGTTTTATATCTTGATATTGGCTCGAACGCAGGAGATAGCGGATCATCTGATCAAAGCGTTACTCGCACTAAAGTCTATGAAGTCCTAGAGCAAATCACTGAAGCGTTCACCTATCCGACAGGAGTAGCCGTTGTTGGTTTCTCAACCGATAGCATTCTCTATGATGACAACAAGACTCTAACAATCACTTTAGGGGAGACGTATGGTGGTTCTGCATCAATAAAGAGAACAGGAAGCGATACTGCTGATATAACAGTTACAGATACCGCAACAGATACGGGCCTTGCCTATTTTGATCCTACATTAGCTGTAACAAGAGATAGTTCAACCATCGATGAATCTTCGTTGGTTAGAGGAGATTTATCTACTGAAACAACTAAACGTCTCACATATTTTGATTATTATCAGGAAGAAGATAAGCAATACACCATAATGTATCAATTCTCTCAAACAAAGATTGATGGTGCTGAATATGGCGATGTAAGTGCAAGCTCTGCTCAAACGGACAAAAGCGGTTCAACATTTGGAGATTCAACAACGATCACTGAATATATTGGTGATGATGGAAATAAGACTACAGAGATGCCATCCATAAGCACGCCTGATGGTCAAACTCAATCAACTGCTACAGTTGTTGATATCAAGCTATCGAAAGATAAGCCTGATAATCTATCCATTGCTTATAAACCCACAATATCAACTGATACAACAAGCTATCAAACAACTGTTACAGGATATGACTTCGCATTAAAAGATGGCGACAATTCATTCAATGACTACCTTGCCACAAAAGGCAGTTCAACTAATACATATGTATTAACAGTTAACGGAACAACCATATAGTTCCGTTTTCTTTTATTCGTAAATGACAACTTTGTACCACATTTTTAATGTTTTGTAGCACAATCATCTAATTTTGAAAATAATCATGTCGTTAATAAGGTCAGTCTATGAAAGTGATTTGATTTAAGCTACTCTCAGGTAAAACCGAATATTGGAAGTTATTAAGATGAATGTCGCTGTAAATCATCTTTAGTGGGCCAACATTGATTTCTTTCAATATTATCTTGAATACGAATACTAACGAAATTCCTTCTAACGTGGTAAACTTACTTTTGTTATCAATAAGAATTGATAATATAGCAAAAGATTAGTAAAATAACGCAAGTGAAAGGCAAACCCGGAGCAATCCGGCGACGCAAAACTAAAGGATCCAGATATGGATAGCCAGTTGCCGCTTGAAGAAAAAGGAGAAAGGCATGGCAGATTTCCGTTCCAAAAGATTGAAATCCATCAAACTAAAGTCATTCTTAGTTTGTTTCCTTTCTTTAAGCACGCTCTTTGCTGCAGGCAGTGCAACATTCGCCTGGTTCACAACAAATAAAAGAGCCACAGCCTCATATTTGGATATCGTAGCTCAAGATACTCATATGGTTTCTTCAGTTCAATATTACGCAATAAAAGAAATTGGCACAGTATCTGATGCAGATTCAACTCCAACATACACATTTGATGCATCCTCCCAAACCTATATAATGCCAACATATGACCGCGCATACGTTGATGAAAAGAATAAACTATTAATTAAAATCAATCTTAAAGCTAATCATGAAGCATTTACAGTTAAAGCCGTTGCATCAGGTGATAACACTCCAACTGAAGATGGAACATTTGATTGGAGCGATATTGATTGGGATTACACAGATGACGCTAAAACAACATATAACTTCCCGTTAAGTACAATTGTTAAATTTAATAGTTGTGAATTAGTTTCTGAAGTGACCGGTTCGACAATAACAGTCAAAAAATCAAATCCAGTTAATGAGAACAAATTCGTTGATGTCAGTAATGCTTCAAGTCCATCATTCACAAGCACGCTTACACCTTTAGCAAATGGAGAATCATCCACAAGTATCGAATCAATTTATTTGATGCTCGATTATAACGAAGAGGCAATTGCCGCAATATATTCATATAACATTGGTAACTCAATATTCGATCAAGAAGTTTCTGCGGGCGATTCTAGTGATTCTAGCAGTTCGAGTAACAATACAATCAATTGGACAATAGACTTTGTTATAACGGTCGTTCCTTCTTCTAATTAAGATGCCTAGCGCATCTTTTTTTGTAATTTGTATCCCAAACATTAAAAGAACGTCTTTATATAATTGGGAGGGTTCTTGGAATGATATATACTTTGATATATACTTACCTTAGAGGTAATGATATGGAAGCAAAATTATTTGAAAATGGTCGTTCGCAAGCTGTACGCTTACCAAAAGAATATCGTTTTGATGAAGATAGTGTGATCATCAATAAAATTGGTGATGCTGTTATTCTTTTACCAAAAAATAGCAAATGGGCTTCATTTGTTTCTAGTTTATCCATGTTTCCATCAGACTACATGAGTGATGGTAGAGTAGAAGAAATGCCACAAGAGCGAGAAAACATATGAAATACATGCTTGATACAAATATATGTATTTATCTAATTAAGCATTCTTCTCCTAATTTATTGCAGAAATTCTTGGAGAAAGATCCTGAAGATTTTTGCATTTCAGTGATAACCTATTCTGAGCTTATGTATGGAGTAGAGAAGTCGCAAAAGAAAAATGAATCATATATTGCGTTAATGACGTTTCTTGCAAACATCAAGATTCTTGATTTCAACTCAAAAGCAGCCGATGCGTATGCTAATATTCGCGCAAAATTAGAGAAAAATGGAAAGCCAATTGGCAATATGGATCAACTAATAGCTGCACACGCATTGTCTAGGAATCTTACCATAGTAACTAACAATGAAAGAGAATTTATACGAGTTGAGAAGTTGAAAGTAGAGAACTGGGTTTCATAATAATTTCTCTCTCAAACATGAAAAGTACATCTTTATATAGTTCAAAGGAGAGAATATTAAGAAATAAGATTTTTTACTAGGGCAAAGAATCTATGAAATATGATGTGATAATGATTTATTAGTTTTAAAACAAATAGAAGATACAAAGATAGTAACAGTTGATGAATTTCTAAATTTATTTATCAAAAATAACTGATACGTGTATCAATATTCCTTGGCAAAGCATTCACCACACCACGTGAACGCTTTTTTTAATTTAGGCAAAACAAAAAGCCCATATCTTTCGATACAGGCATGTTTGTTATTGCTTGAAATTCAAGTAAGTAATGAAGTCCGTCTCGGTAAGGTTATTACCCTTATCACCATCAATGTAGTAAGGCATAGCAAGATCAAGGCAGAATTGTGCTTGGTCAGCATCGGATACACGATTAACGATAGGCGTGAGTTTCTTTTCATCAAGCTCAGCAGCCATACGAATGAAGGATGTATTTGATGATTGAGATGCCATAGCATTCTGGAATGTTTGGTGAGAGATTCTAACATATGTGAATCCTAACTCATGCAATTTTTCTGCCGACTCATTAGATGGATCGTAAGAATTGGCCGAGAAGAGGATTCCGAAGGCGCTAGCAGCTTTTATGACCTTGGCTAAGTCATCTTCCAATCCGGAGATGGAATGCGTCTGTAAGGCTATAATCATCATGTTCTTAGGCATATCAGATTCTTCAGCAAACTTTTCAATGTTTTCTAAGAATGATTTTGAAAGAACGGAAGATAGAGACATCGTTAAGCAAAGATGTTTGATACCTTTAGCTTTCAAAGTCGTATCAGCAAAGTTCTTATAGAACTCACCAACATTCTTCAAAGCTTGGAAATCCAACTTATCTAAGATGTAGTTGTTTTGCGCAATAGGTAAGAACTCACGTTTGGAGATATTTTCAGATGAGTATCCTTTAAGTCCTAAGGAGAATTCAATACCAACTGGTTTTCTGCTTGGAGTATCAATCATTGCAGATAGACGGGTTTCGACTTGACTACGAGCAAGTGAATCTTGTAAGAGTTGAAGGATGTATTGTTTACGATCAGCTTTACGAGGCTTATTACGGCCAACTTCAAGTAAGAGACCTTCGCCAAGTTCTTTTGAACGTGTAAGTTCAGAACCAATCAATGACATCATTTCAAAACTTGTTTGAGCTTCGTTTGGATAGGTCACTGAAGAGTAAGCCAACTTAAGTGTTAAGGAGTTTCCGCCTGCTTGAAGTGGCATTTGGAAGAGTTGGGCAATTTCCTCAGCAAAGGCATACATAGCGTTCTTATTCATTGATTTGAGCAAGAATGCAAACGTATTGTCGTCATATCTATATAAGACATTTCCGTATCCTTCATCTTGAATGAGAGATACCATTGCTTGAAGAAGAACTTCTCTGTTCTCTAGTCTATAACGTGCTACAAGATCATCACAATTCGTAACGCGCATAGCAAGAACAAGGCCATTGCCTCTTGTTCTAATTTCTCTATTAATTTCATTAGATAATGTCTTGGAGTTATAAATGCCAAGTGTCTTATCAAAGAGGTTAGCAGAAGAAGAAACAAGACGTGCTTCACCTTCGATAACGATTGTGGAGATATTAGCACCTTTGCCCCTATTTGATGTAAGAACTGCCATTGATTGTTCAGTAGGTCCCAATTCAGCAATAGACTTCTTTAAAGTACCTTTTCTTAATGGACAATCCTCACATGGTTCATCTAAGCCCATAATCGCTTTGTAACAGAACTCGCCACGTTTGATCTTATCGAATTTCTTCTCCATGTTTTCAGAGAATTCAATTAAACGAAAAGTAGAATTATCAATCGTGTAGAAGAGTTTATTATCTCTTTCAGCGAGAGAGTTAAGAACGATTTGATGACGCTTGATTTGACGTTGAGAATCCAGCCCAACAATCATGACAGCAACCATTGAGAAGAAGGAGTCAGCACATTCTCTTTCAAGCAAGTCTTGGGAAGACTTCTTTGTGTTCGAGAGGAAATAGGCAAGACCTTTCTTTCCATCAGGGCAAGACATAGGGAAGAAAAAGCCTGATTTAGCATCAATTGATTGCATCTTCTCAGATACTTCAAATGGAAGAAGGTTAACATCATCCACGAAGAAGAATCCATCCGTTCCAACATGATCGAATATAGGATTGAGGAAACGTCCAGGGACATTCTTTCCTGCGCCGAATAAGTTAAATCCCTGTTCTTCAGCATTGCCAGTATTCGAATGTTCAAGAATAACTGAATACGTATCGTTAGATTCGTTGTATAGAAGGACACCAGCATTCGTAAATTGCATAGCAGAGCAATAATAGGCAAGAGCGTTAGAGACTGCCTCAATCATTTCCTGCTCATTCTTCGCCAATAGGAATTGCTTATAGAAAGATTCATTTGCAGAAAGGAGAATAGCCCTACGTGGTTTTTCACCAATTCCAGCATATGGTAAGACTAATTCCTTGTCGCCTTCAAAGATGAAGAATGGATTAGCCTTTCTAAGAGCGATTTCAGCTGCAGATATTAATTTACTTTCAGAGATGGCAGGGAAAATAGCGGCGCCAACTTTGGAAGAATAGAAGATAACCGAGCCTGATTCACGTTTGATATTTGTAACGGTGAATGAACGGATAAATTGTTCGCAACGTGTCTTAAATAATGCCACGGTGCTAATCTTTTCAACAAAAATAATATACGATCCGTTCTTTTTCTTGCACATAATGGTTGGTGCAAAGATTAATTTGATGCTGCGAACCAATGTGGCATCGACAGTATCAGGAATTTCTTCTGAACCAACTGTATCAATAGCAACTAATGCGCTAGTGAATGATGAAGAATTTCTAATCGTGTTACGTAAAGCGTTAGGGAACTCTTCTTCAGTATAGATTTTTTCAATGATGATTGTTTCGTCTTCATTGTTGTTCTTTTCATTAATTCTTGCGGCTAAGTTATTGATCTTGTGTTGCAAGGAAAGAAGATGTTCGCTCTTGTATTCTTTGTTGAGTAATTTAATACGACCCGCATCTAATGAATCGATTTGATCAAGGAAGCTGTTTGTTGCTTCTTCGAGTTCGCTGTTGCCTTTCTTGTAACTCCAAATCAATGAGCCAACAAAAGTAAATAACAAGACAATGCAGACAATAGAAAGAACCAAGAATGGAATATAGGCATCATTGCCATTGTAAGCAAAGACTATTCCAAGAATAGCAAATATGGTGAGACACACCAATGTTGTTGTGGGAAAAGCAATCAAGAATGGTAAACTTTTTCTCCAAGAGAAGATCTTTTGGAAAGTTTCTTTGAAATTAAATTTCTTATTTTCCATTTAAAACCTCCTCCGACGTGCTAAAGTCTGAACGGTTGTTTAAGATAATCTTAGTTAAGACACGTCCAATAACAGGTGTGGCTTCTAAGCTCTTACGTGTATAGTTCAATAATTGATCAGGGGCATCAAGTTCTAATGCGACAACGCGTATCGTTAGTAATGAAACTTGTCTTTGGAAACAAACCATAGCGATTCCGCCAGATGAAGTATCATACGCTCTAAGCATATTTTTAACATATGCATAATGGTTGTCTTTTATTTCATCAATCTCTTTTGAAGATGTATAAATTTGTTCTCCGCTTAAAAGGTATCCTCTTTCAGCAAAGCTTCCTTTGCCAACTTCAAATGAAGCAGCTTCAGCTTGACCATTCATTGAATTTTGGAAGATATAGAACTCAGGTTGGCCTGGAATTTGACCATATGGGGTATGGATAAGTGGATTGTATCTAACACCATCGAGATAATAACGGTCTGCAATAAATAAGTCGCCTTGATGGAGGTGCTTATCTAAGGAGATACAAGAACCGGTGTTAACAACCAAATATGGATCATATTTATCTATGATCATATTGGTAACTAAAGCGGACATAGTATTGCCATAGCCTGTTGCAGCAATAACAATTTCATCAATGCCAAAATTGCCACGGTGTGCTTTAACGCCAAATGGCAATTCGTCGATTTTCTGTCCGGATGTAAAACGAGACGTGTAATAGAGGATATCGTCTTCTGTTTGTCCTAAAATGGCAATCATTCTTCATCTCCTCCTTCCTCATCTTGTTGTTTCTTGAGTTTCTCTTTCTCTTTTTGAGCGTCTTCCTCAAGTTTGCTATGTTCAAGAAGGGCTTCAAATTCACTAACTTCTAATGGCTTAGCAAAATAGTAACCCTGAACGGCATCAAGATTATGCTTCGTAAGAATTGAAACCTGTGATGGGTTTTCAACACCTTCAGCGATAACGAACATCCCTAAGCCGTGAACAAGAGAAATAATGGATGCGACAAGAGATTCACTTGTCTTATCAAGTTCGACGTCATCAATAAATGATTTATCAAGTTTGAGAACATCGAAATCAATGTTTTTGATAGCGGATAAGGATGAATAGCCAACACCAAAGTCATCGATTGAAGTAGAGAAACCAATCTCTTTGATTTTACGAATGATAAAACTAATGAAGGATGTATCTTGAGCAGCTAAGGATTCAGTTAACTCGATTTCAATTGATTTTGGATCAACACCATATTTCTTAATGGTGTCCGAGAAGAAGTTAATCAAACCTGGGTCGTAGATTGTTCTACGAGAAAGGTTAACGGAGATAACGAGTTTTCTCTTTCTTTCCTTTTTCCACCTTGCTAAATCTTGGCAAACGGTCTCAAAAACGTAATGGTCAATATCAACGATTTTGCCTGATGCTTCAGCATAAGGAATGAATGAAGATGGTGGAAGATAGCCACGACGTGGATGTCTCCAACGGATAAGAGCTTCAGCTCCATAATATCTTCCTTCAGCAATGTTCCACTTAGCCTGGTAATAGATGAGGAATTGTTTCTTTTCAAGGGCTTGATCAAGTTCAAGGGATCTTTCTTTTTCAAAATCTCTTGTATCAATCATTTGAGGATCGAATAACTTGATATCGCCAGAAAGACGCATGCCTGCATCAAATCTAGCGGCTGTATTGGCGTTATCAATCGCTTCGTAAATCGATTGCCCATCTTTAATGAGGTTGGCACCAATCATAATGAAAGCCATTGGTAAGGATGGTAAGCGGCCAAGTTCAGTATTGATTTCATTAACTAGGTTAGTAAGAGTATCAAAGAATTCTTCTTTTGATTCGACGTTGGCAAAGAAATAATATTTGTTTTCTCTATTGATGCCATACACCCAGTTTTCTTTTCCATTGAGTTCTTTTTCAACGGAAGCTAAGAAGATTTCATTCAAAGAATAGATATCGACTTGTCTGAATGTGGAAATAGGTTGGTTGTTGAAACCGTGGACGTAAATAACGCCGGTCATTTGGACTTTGCCTTTATCAAGCTTGCCCATGCGACGAGATGCTTCTCTTTCAAATGTTTCATCATCCCAGATAAGAACATCATTATCAAAGATTGTTTTAATCCAGACTTGACGGCGGAAAAGTGATTCACGACGTGAGAATAAACGGGAAATAACAACTAAATCGGCAATCGTTAACACATAGCTAACAAGAATGATTATTGTAGCGGCTATTTCATTAAGGAAATCATATTTAGCGATTAAAGCGATTGCTGGAAGAATGATACCAGCGACAAAGATAGCTAAAAGAACAAAACAGCCAATGATCACGTTACGTAAGATGTTAATTTTCTTATTCATTGTTATTTTCCTCCTTTTTCTTCTTTTTTAAGTTGCTTTCGCAATTTCTTCTTTTCTTTTTCTTTCTCTTTGGCGATTTGCTCACGCAACTCACGTTTGAGATTGAATTTCTCTTCGAATAGCATCATGGCTTTTTCGTCGTTTCTATCGACACCAGCCTTATCTGCCGCTTCAAAGAGCTCAACTTCATATGCTTTCTTCTCTTTTCTGTAATTGAGAATCGTCTGAACGATCGTAATTGTTGCAATGGCTGCAATAGGCACGACAATCAAGACTGGAACAAGCCATGGAGTTTTACCTGTGGCTGCCGCGGCTTGTGGCGAGACATAGGTTAGAAATGTACCGAAGGCATCAGAATGAGCGACAACAGTACCGATGTAATATTTCTCGGGAATTGTCTCCCAAGCAGTTTCAGGACAACCATCTGTAAGATCTCTACAAGACCATGCATTGAGGTTATCACCGCGGGTGTGGAACACTAGCCCTTTGTCATCGCTCGTTATTTCTAAGACTCTATGAGTATCAGGGGCTCCAAGTGTTGGATAGTAGAAGGTGATGACATCACCAACTTTAACATTTTTCGGATCGTCTTTTTTAATGATTATGCCAGTTCCGGTATTTAAGGAATCTGGATTAGTGCCTTCCATAGAATCGGTCGCAACATAGAGGAATGAAGTTCCGAATACTGATGGAACACCATAGTTCTCTGCTTTATTTTGCGTTATGAGCATTGAGGCTTGGACATAAATCATGAATACAAGAATTATGCCAAGGACAATATCAACGATTCTTGAAATGATCTTCTTCATTATTTAAGTTTTCCTTTCAAGACGACCTTTTTAGCCTTATCGCTCTTCCTCGTTTTGATGAAGACGTAGTTCTTTTCTGCTCTGAAGGTTGGAACATCACGCTTGAATTTCTCTTTTGGAGCATCAGCGGGTGTATCTTCATTTTCAGATTCAGTTGAAGCAGGGGTTCCCTCTTCTTGAGGTTCTTCGATTGGAGTTTCCTCTACAGGTTCTGGAATTGGCTCAGGGACTGGTTGTTCTTCAACAACTGGCTCTGGCTCAAGAACAGGTTCAACTGGTTCTGGAGCAGGTGTATCTTCAACCACAGGAGTTTCTTCTTGTAGTTCACGAGGTTCGTTTTCTTCAGCAGGAGTTTCCTCAACAGGGGCCTCTTCTATTTGAGGTTCTGGGGATTTTTCTACTAGAGTTGGTTCAGGTTGAGGTTCCTCTACTATCTGAGGTTCTTCAGTTGGGGCTGGCACCTCTTGAACTGGAGTCTCTTCGACTACAGGTTCTGTAGTTGGGGTCTCCTCTTCCTTAACTTCAACAGGGGTCTCCTCTTTTTCCTCTTCAGGAGTTTCTTGAGATTCTTCCTTATTTTCTTTTTCGTATATAACGACACGTCTTCCTTTAGCATTAATGAATTCAGCTAAGATCTTACGTCCGTTGCCTTCTTTAGATTGTTCTTCGGATGGCATTTCTTCAACTGGTGTTGGTTCTTCCTCTTGAACTGGAGTCTCTTCGACTACAGGTTCTGGAGTTGGCTCTTCAATAACAGGCTCAGGTATTGTTTCTTCAACAACTGGCTCTGGTGCAGGTTGCTCTTCTTCAATGAGAGGTTCATCCTCAATAGGTTCTTCACTTGGAGTTGGTTCATCTTTTTCATAGATAACAACTCTCTTGCCTTTGGAGTTAATGAATTCCGCTTTGATTCTTCTACCATTTCCTGTTGGAGTTTCATCAATAAGAGGTTCATCTTCTTTAGTATCTGGTTCGAAGGTGATTTCCTCTTCTTGTTGAGGGATATAGATATCTTCAATTTCTTCTTCAACTGGCTCTGGTGGAACATATCCTTTGTCGAGTTCAGCTTGACGACGGATTTCTTCACGGGTTTTCTCGAGCTCATCAAGTTCAGCTTTGCGGGCCGCCTCAGCTTCTTTTCTAAGACGTTCCTCTTCGGCCTTTCTTTGCTTCTCGAGTTCTCTTTCGCGAGCTCTTTGCTCTTTAAGACGTTGTTTTTGAAGAGCTTCGAGCAATTTCTGACGTTCAACGGCTTCTTTAGCAATATCGATTGTCTTTTGTTTCTCGATTTCTTCATCAACGAGAGTCTTCTTATAGACTTCGTCACGATAGTTCTCTTCCATAGCAAGACGCTCTGCTCTAGCCTCTTCAGGAGTTAAGGCCATTGGTGAGGTGCGTTCTTTCTTATGTTCAGGGAATTGATCATATAAGAACTTACCATCATGGAATGTTTCATCTTCCATGGTGAATAAGACTTTAGGATTGATTGTCTTGTCTTTGACTTTTTTATTTTCGATTTCTCTGTCTTTAACACGATTCGAATGCAATGTGAGCATATCGGCTAAGACTAAGCCAAAGATTTCTTCGAAATATTCTTGGGTGAAATCTTGTTCTGTTTCTTGAACGGAATAAGAGACGCCTAAATCAGTATATGAATCGATAAATTTCCATAATTCATATGCAGCATGATAATAAGGGTTCTTAACGATCATGTTTGTCATATGGATTGGGTTAGCAACATCTTTTGCGCCAGCCATATCATTAACCATGAATGGTGAACGCATAAGGTAAGAGCAACGTTCACGAAGAACTGATAATCTTCTTAATGTGTCTTCGTTCTTTTCTTTGTTGCCATTATCTTTAGAAGGAGAAGATACTTTGATACGGGAATCAATTTCGTATTTTGCTCCATCGATGTTTGATTGGGATTTAATAAGGATAAGATCTGAATCAAGCGTTTCACCATGATCTTTGATGAAGTTGAAACGTTTCTCAATGAAAAGGGAACATTTCTTGATTAAGGTCATGACAAATCTGTTTTCATAGATTTGCGTATCGATTTCAGCGTGGATTGTTAAAATCTTTTCAGGGGTGACGTTACCTTTTTTATCAACGGAGTGAACGAATTGAGTGTGAGACGCTAAGTGCGTGATAGATTGAGCGTTGATTTTCTTAGCAAGACCAGCCTCAACGAGTTCAGGCTCATCTTTAATAAAGGTACGTGGGTTAGCAATGATGGTATCGATGGCATCAAAGCCTTTTTCTAATTCACCAACGAATTTTGAATCGAATTGTTTAGATTCAAGACGTTCAGTTTGACGAATATAGTTCTTTCCTTGTTGTCTAACCTCTAAAAGCAAAGACTGAAAAGCGGATGAAGAAGAGATTAAGTTCTTCATTCGAGCAAGATATGCTTTTTGAGCACTTGTCAGTTTTTGTTTGTTTGAGGATTCTTTTGCCATAATTCAGATTAGGAGTTTTGTTTAATTAAGAGTTTGATCTTGGCTTTGGAGAGTTTGAACTCATTCTTGCCAAAGAGTTTTGTTAATTCTGCATCGAGTTTGATTAACTCATCGCGTAAGAAGGCGACGTTAAGAACTTCGAATTTCTTTAAGATCTTGGATTGGAAGACATAGTCGACAGCGCCAAGTTCAGTGCCGCCGCAAGCAACGTAGCAAGGAACGAATAAGCCAAGTTGCTTCATGATACGGTTACCGAAGGCAAGACGGAAATGTTCAATGACATATGTGTCGAGTTCTTGGAATTTCTCTAACGTCTTGCTTGATAAGGCATAGTCTTGCATAGCATTGTCATATAAGCTCTTCAAATATTCATAAGGGAGAGGCAATGCTTCAGTGAATGGTGCTTTAAATTCGATACCTTTGTTATCGAAGAATAAGGACATAGCACGGTCATAGACCTTATCGGAAATTGTAAATGTGGAATCATCGTTGTTAGCTGTTCCGACAAACCAAATATTTTGTGGAATAAGCATTCTGCCGTCCGTGACGTGTTTAGGGTCATCAGAACGAGGAGCTGCAACAAGGGAAATGTTCCATTCAGCAACGTTAGGCATTTCCATGATGGATAAGAATTCAGCAAAGTAATATTCGATACGAGCTAAGTTCATTTCATCGAGGACAACGAGATTGATATCATCACGATATGTGGCTTCATAAATTGCACGTAAGAATTCAGTTTCGGTGAATTTATGTGTGAAGTCGTTGTAGTAACCTAATAATTCTGAACGGTCTCTCCAAGATGGTTGGACTGAACAGATAGCAGCATTGTGCTTGAAGAATCTTCCTAAAGCATAAGGTAAAGATGTTTTACCTGTACCGGAGATACCTTCGAGGATGATGATTTTACCTGTACCCATGGCTGCAAAGAATACACGGATTGTATCAATGGTATAGTAGAGGCCCATTTGTGAGCATGCAAAGTTTCTAAATCTTTCACAGATTTCTGCAAGTGTGATGTTTTGGGCATCTTCAGGAAGAGTTGTCTTTGTTTCTTTTCCTTCGTATTTTTGATCAACTAAGGTCAAACGTGGGAAACGGATATCGTTTTCGGAAACTTCTTCCTTCTTTTCTTCAGCGTTCTCTTCATTTTCTTCAGCAAGAATAGCATTGCCTTCGCCAACACCGACACCGGCAACACTTAAAGAACGAACTTGTAAGCCAAGGACTCTATCCTTTTCTTTGATAGTTTGATAAAGTTCAAGGTTAAGGCGTTCAACTTCAGCTTGAAGTTTTTCTTCAGAAGCAGTTGATTTTCTAAAACGAACATATTTTCTGACAAGCCAGAAGATTAAGAAACAAACTCCACCAATAAGGGCAATGAGGAGAATGGCAAATATAACAAAGAATAACCATCCGCCAAATCCGAAATTAGGGGAATATGTGGCAAAAAGAGAGTTATAATATTCAAATTCACCTGGAACTGGGCCCCAAGGACATGCAAAACGCATGTTGAACCATGTTCCTAGATTTTGGAAGAAGGCGACGATCATCTCCTTCAAATATTCAAAGTAAGCAGCCATTTGTTACTCTCCTTTTTTAATCACTGAATTGGGTTCCTAAGCCAGTAAAGCCTAGTCCGAGGGTAAACGCACCATTCCCAATTGCTTCGGTGACATCTAAATCCCATCCCTCTAAATATATCGTAACTACGACCCTCGTGGCTTGATTTTCTTTCAATCTAGCTATTGGGAACACATTTTCAGGGTCATAAGTACCTTGATCATCTTTTAGAGAAAGCTGTTCAAGGGTGTAAGTCTTCTCTTTTTTGAATGAGAGACCATTTTGGACGCTTTTAGAGTAGTTAAAGCGTTCCACGCCTGCCTTATGTTTGGAATTGAAGCAGGTTGCCCTCGCTCCAGGAACATCTAAATCCGAATCGGTTGAAGATGCTTCGTCATACACCAAGGTAGACTCATCGTCATATTCTCCATAGACGATTTCTTTAGATGTGTCACTATTGTAATCATAGTAACCATCTTTATCAGTTGCATCCAAGGCTCCACCAAATACGGTTTCGCTAGAATGTAATTGATTTGGTTCATAAATATAGAACCCATCCTTAGAGAAGAAGGAGACGCGTGTAGCGTTTACGATGTTATCAAGTTCTTCAACTGTGACATCTTTTGACGCATTCGCGGTTTTAAGATTCTCTTCATGTAAAGCCTTTGCGTATGTATCCTCATAATCAAGGAATAAATACATATCGGAATCCGCCTTGAAATAGAATTCAAATTGGAAGAATCCTGAAGTAGCGACATCTGAAGAGTGATAATCACCACCTTTTGAATATGCTTGTCTTAGTACAGGGAGAGCCGTTTCATAATCCGTATTCTCATTGAGCCATAAGTCTTGATACATGCTTGAAGTATCAGCTAATGCTGAGCCAGCATGATATGAAGGGTAATACTCAGAAAGAATAGTATCGTTCAATGAATCGTAGTACTTGATCTCTCCAGATGAGTCTTTAAGGCCAATCTTGAGAGCGTGCGTTTCCGTAATGTTGAAGTCCATGAATTTGACTTTGCCAGAATCAGAAACGGCAAACCACGCATATGTTGAAGCAATAGAAGCGGAAAGAGTTAATGAAAATGACAAAAGACCAACCAACAAAAGCGTACGGTTGGACATCACCCTCGTTCCTCTATAATGTGTCTTATATTTCTTCGTCATGATTGTACTAGTGAGCGCTGAAGGCCATCGAGAAAGTAAAAGATGAACCTTCTGGTGCGTTACCATAGCAATCAGGATCGTTTCCCTCTAACCAGCATACAGCGGTAAATCTCATCTTTTCAGATGGTTTCAAAGTAATTGCTTGACGATTGAAAACGGTATAAGCGTCTTCAAAAGGCTCACAATAACCATGATTGTTATCATAACTGTATACAGGTGAACGTTGTCCACTTGAATTAGTTCTATATGTAGAAAGGCATTCACGCTTGTCGCCTGCGGCATTCGTGTTAACACTTTCTAAAGCATAGACAGTGAAATCATGGGTACCACTTGCGTCTTCTTTCCAAATGTTCTCATAAAGAGCAACACGTAAGTACGTATATGGTTGGACGGCGCTGTTAGTTGGTGAAACATAATCATCTATTGTCATCTTGTAGTCGAAGATTGCGTCTTCGTTAGCAGAGATGTTTTCCGCATAGAAGGTAAAAACAAGAGCAGTGTCAATGCTTGTTTCCTCTCCAGAGCTAGATGTTGTCTTAGTCATGTTGTGAGAACCATAAAGGTTGTTATCTGATTTAAGTGTATCAACATACTCTAAAACAGTATCAGCAGTAGTGACATGGGCATTTGAAAGTCCTGTAGCGGTTAAAAGTTCGCTAGCTGAACCATCAGTTGCTTTGTCAAAAAGTTTCAATGTTGAAGGTGCAACACGTGGATCCATCTTGATTGTAAACTGTCCTGAGACTTTGCCTAAAAAGGAGATGATTCCTAAAATCAAAACTCCGGTGGCTGCAACTCCGGTAACAATGCATGCGATTTTCTTTTGTTTTTGTCTACGAGCGTACTTAGCGCTTGTAGGATATAAAGAAGAATCTGGCATGCCACTCTTGTTATCAGTTTGCAAATCTGGTTGTTTATTTTCTAAATCTGCCAAGGTGTGTGCCTCCAATACGAAAAAATGGAGAGCGAACAAGAAGATCGCTCAATAATGCATCCTTTCCTGTAATAAGTCCCGCCTAGGGACCAAATAATTTTCTAAACTTAATACAGTTATAGATGTAAGCCCAATGGTACAAGAAACGTATCAACCAGTTTGCCCACAAAGTCGAATCGTCCGATTTGTCCCGCGGTAGCTGGCTGCCATCTTCTCGTCGAAGGCCCTCTAGCTTTGCGCCGCCAGATTTCTCTGACTTTGCGTTTCTCGAAGAAGATTATCATTTAAATAGGTATTTTTGTCAACTTTTTTTGCTATTTATGAAATACATAAATATTTCGAAAATTCCAAGTGAATATCTTTGCCTAATTTCAAAAAGTAGAATACATCTATCTTTTTACCGATATTGTAATTAAATATTCATATTTATGTGAAAAAGAAAACAAGAATAAAAATACGTCCCAGATTAGTGGGACGCATACAGGAGATTAAGTAGGTGTTATTCCTTTTTGTCTTCTGATTCTTTCTTTTCTTGAGCCATTTCAGCTTGAAGCTCTTTGAGAAGCTCTTCTCTAGCTTCTTTCTTTGCTTGTTCGCTTATAGCGGCTTGTTCAGCATCAGAGATATCGACATGTTTCTTTGTGGCAACAATAACGAGATAAATGATATCTAAGCCAAGAATCAAGAAGATTGGAATGAGAACGATAAATAAGAATGCCGTTGGATTGTTTTGCAACCATCCGATGAATGGGCCATTATCAGCAAGGTTGTGAGCGATGTAGTTAGGGTCTGTATCAGGATCATGGAAGGTGACGGTAACAAGTATCGAAGTGACAATAACGAATATCACGATAGCAAGTTCTACTACACCAGCGATTATTAATCCTATTTTCTTTTTCTTATCCATAAATGTGAGTGCTTGTTTCTAGCGATACATATTTTAACACGTTGAACAATAAAAGAAAGACCCTAATTTATTAGCCTTTATCGTGTTTTTGATATTTTTACTTGCATTGATTCTTTTTTGGGGGGATACTATTAGCGTTTTCAGGAAGTAGCTTGCCCAAAGCGTCATTAATGATTAAACCTTCTTGAAGCATTGCCCAAATATTCGCCTCCCGGACCCATATGATCCGGCTTTTGCCGCATCAGGGGGCGGGGTGGGACAGGGAAAATTCACATTAAGGAGTGAGAAAAACACTATGAACACAAAGACAAAGATGATGCTCGGCCTCTCCATCCTCACGGCAGGAACGTTGGCGGCAGGGGCAACGGGGACCTTCGCATGGTTCACCACGAACAAGAGCGCAACAGCAACATATAGCAATATCATTGCAGCAGGTACACAAGGTAACATTGCCGCTTCCATCACAGGCATTACTGATACAGGAGCAAAAACAAGTGGTGATCCAAGCACAGAAGCAACAGTTTCCGGAACAGCTTCATATATTTCTGATGTTTCTTCAAATGATGGCATTAACTTCGTCCAACCAGACTGGGTTGGAGAATCCGGAAATGATAAAACAGCTAACAGTCTTATCGATGTCTCTAAGAAAAGCGGCTATTTCACACAATATAACGTTGCTATCCACAACACCACAAAAAAGGATTCTACTACCACAGGTGATGCCAATGTAAAAGTTGAATTAAGCGGTATGACTATTACTACATCCGATGCTTCATTTAAGACTTCATGGGTTCGTGTCGCCATCATCAGCAAAAATTTCTCTGCTATTGGAACCACTGAGGCGACTTCAGCAGCAGGCGTTTATACAAGCGAAGTTACATCTGGCACAAACGATAAATATGTCAGCGGATTAGATTCCACAACCAAAAAGTTAACCCTTGGAACTTCCAGTGTTAAATCCGTTACCGATTTAGCAACAAATAAGATAGTTATTAAGGACTCCCTTGCTGCAGGCGCAAGCGAAACTATTGGCGTCTCTGTTTGGCTCGAAGGAACAGCCAACGCCGATGGCAGCCAAGATGATGCAAAAGGCAAAACTGTCGAAGTTAAATTAGAGTTTACTGCTACAGCAGTTGTTGCTTAATTTCAGCATTAATAATCAATTAATCAAAAACTGAACCGCTAGTTAGACTAGCGGTTTTTTATATAAAAAACTCATCGAAATTAATCGATGAGTTTAGTAAATGTATTTAAGTTTATTCGATTCCTGTAAAACCTAAAGTGACATCAACTGCGCCACCCTCAGCGGTGTCTTGATTTTCAGCTTCTGTCCCTTCCATCCAAACAGTAACGACATAATATTTTGTTGTATTTTTTTCAAATTCACCAAGATATCCTTTTGTTGAGGTTAATGTACTTGATGTAACAGCTGAATAAGAACCAACTTGATGCGTTGTGTCATCAACTGCTTGAATATCAAGGGCGTCCGTATCGTCTGTCTTGACGCCTTTAACATAATTTGTCTTTGTTGAACCTGAGTCATAGTTTTCGTATAAGGCTTTTAAAGTTCCTTCAGTTTGAACCTTTGTTGGAGCCTCTGTTAATGTTGTTTCAATGATGGCAACACGTGTCCAATTAGCAAGAGCTGTATCTGCCTTTTTGGTAGAATCAGTAGCAGTGATAGTTGTCTTTTCATTTAAGAAAATTTTAACTGAACTGGTACCTGTATTTGTCAAAGCGACATAGAATTGTGTAAATTCAGTTTCTTTAGCAGCTCTTACACCTTCAACAGGGGAATTGTTTGTTGCGCTTGAAACCCATTGTGGTTTGACGAGAGTCATACCATCAGCAGATGAAATATCACCGGTAAATGATTTTGCTGAAACACCGGATTTTGCTTCGGAAAGCCATGTACCATCGGTTGAGTTATAGTTAGAGCCTTTTTCGATGCCTGTATCTGTAACACCACCGATTTCAACTTTGATCTTTTGCGTATCTGCTTGAGCGATAACTTTAGAGTAAGTAGCTTTGGCTGTCTTGTTCGTGGTGAACCATGCGAAGGTCCCCGTTGCCCCTGCCGCCAACGTTCCTGCCGTGAGGATGGAGAGGCCGAGCATCATCTTTGTCTTTGTGTTCATAGTGTTTTTCTCACTCCTTAATGTGAATTTTCCCTGTCCCACCCCGCCCCCTGATGCGGCAAAAGCCGGATCATATGGGTCCGGGAGGCGATATAATAAAAACAACGCTACCGAAAAAGAGGTAACGCTTTAAAGGGAGAATATGCCAACACTAATCATATATCTAATGAGATATCAAGATATGAAAAACAAGCCGTAACCGGCTTGTTTTCTATATATTCATATCACATTTCTAGAATATATTTAGATTGGATTATGCCATCCCCAAAGATTTGATAAGGGATAGTATTGAGAATCAAAATAATACATATCAAAAGCATTTCGTTTTGCATTCAACTTGTTTATGAATTATATACACAGGTTTAAATGAAATTTCATGCCTAGCAAGATTCAAAAACAATGATTTTTTTAAAATCACGCCATATTTCAACTTTCACGCGATTAAAAATCTCCGTTTCAGACCTTTTAAAGAATTTTCAAAATTTCTGGTTATGAATAAAGCAAAAAATAAAAAGAATGTACGTATTGGCTACGTTCAATAAACATTTAACGTACTCTAAGTTTTAGCTATTTAATGGCAAGATACACTTTTCCATATATTTTTACGTCTAAAAAATACACTTTTCCAAAAAATTAATTTTATTAAAAATAGATATTATTCAAAAATTTTTATTAACTCGGTTTCAACCGACTCGGTCACGACCGAGTTAAATGTTTATGAGCAAAGATTGATTGGATTGCCATTAGTAATTCGTTTTATTTTGTAGAATCAACTAACGTCTCTCCTATTTTTCTTCTTTTAGGATGATATTCCTTAGTTCAGCACAGGTAGAAATCGCTTCCTTAATATCGCTTGCAGAGATTGTTTTTCCATCATTCAAGGTGAATATTATCTTTCCTGACTTATATGTTCCAAATCCAATGCCATGAGGTCCACCAGATCCGCCAACGCTCAATCTATACTGGATGTTCTTGATATCTTTGAAGTTAATCGTTTTCTCTTTGTAATTTCTTAGAATGATCTTGTCATCTTGAATGAGTATTGCATCATGTTTCTTGATGAAATTAAGAATTGTTAGAACAAGTAGAAGAAGGACTATGGCTAATACAAGAAAAGACATTACCCATAGCATAGTATCAGGCCCTTTTTCCTTAGATAGAGCAATTGAAATGCTATAGAAAAGCCATATATCTACTCCAGTCATACACAAAAAGACAAAAAGGAGTAAATACTTAACCCATCTGATTCTTATGCCTATAGTTTTCATTTCGTTCATCCTCAAATTCATAAATATGTTAAGACAAACAAGATTTTAAAGCAAAAGGCAAAGCGAACACCTATTTGAGAACGATTCATAAATACACTCTTTTATTAACTTCTAGCATGAAAGAATAAACCTCTCCTTTAACAACACCGTTATAAACGCAATTAGGAACAAGACTGCCTTTATAAGGATAATTTATCGCATAAGTTAATCCACATGATTTGATGAACTTGATAATCTTGCCTAATATTTCTTGTGAAAAGAATCTTGGCTCTATTCCTATGCAGACATCAGGAAAAGGAATATCTTCCTTGAAGAAGTGGCGTGCCATCTCCCTGCTATATGAATGACAATCAAGTATAAGTAGTTCATCATCTATAGATAAGCATTCCTTAACAAGTTCATCTAATCCTTTGTGATATGCATCATAATATTCAAGCACCTTATCTTTATAAGATTGATTGTGCTGATGGAATAATACTCCATCATACGTATTCGTATAAACAACGCCTTCACCAAATTTGGACATAACTTCGTCTTCATCATCTCTAAAACGTTCTACATCACAATATAGTCTTGAGTATTTGGCTTTGTAGACGGTTCCGTCTAATTCCTTAAACAATTCATCAACGCCTATATCACTCATTTTAGTGTTATATCTATGAAATTCCTCTTTAGATATCAAAAGACCATCATAGAAATCTTCAGGCACATCCAGTGAAGCGTGTGGTACGTGTATGATTGTTTTCATAATTTGCACCACCCTGCACATTGTTTTTCTTTACGAATGCCAAATTCGTATTTTTCATCATTGAACAAAATAAGTATTTTCATTTCTATCCTCCTTTTGCCATAAAGGAAGGAAAGAAAAACTCCCATCGTAATGATGGAAGTGTTTAATTTACTTATTTGATCAATCCCATCATTCAAGCTTTAGCACCTTGCTTGTTTGCAGGTTGCTGACGGATCACAGGGCTTGTCCCTAACCGTTCTCTTTATGGCATGATTATTATACGCAAATAACTAGCGATTGTATTTACGTTAATTTAAATTGTTCCTCATCTAATGCCAATTTTTAAAACAAGCCAAAATACCGATCAAGATATAAATCACCAATTTGGCTATTTGAAAATCGACATTTTGGCATAATTTTCACATTTTTATTTTTTGAAATGTGAAATATTTTCACTTTTTTATTTGTTATAAATGTGAAAATAGTATAATTGATGCAAGGAAATAAGTATGAATTTAAGAGATTTGAGAATTCAAAAAGAAATAACTCAAGAAGAAGCGGCTAAATTGTTAGGTGTTACAAGAAGAACATATATCAATTATGAATCAGGAAAAATCGATGAAAATTCAGCTAAATACAAATTTGTTATCGATACGTTAAGTAAAGTTAATTTCATCGATGAGGAACACGGTATTTTGAAAATTGAAGACATCAAAAAAATATGTGCATCAGTATTTAAGGATTTCCCTATTGAATATTGTTATTTATTCGGTTCATACGCAAAAGGAAAAGCAACAGCAAGGAGCGATATTGATCTATTAGTATCCATGCCAGTAGATGGAATGAAATATTTTGAATTAATAGAATTATTAAGAGAAAAATTAAAAAAGAAGATTGATTTATTGGATGTAGGGCAATTGGAAAATAATCAAGGTTTGGTTCAAGAGATACTGAAAGATGGGGTAAAAATTTATGGATAATCTAAAAGATGACAAATACTATCTCGAAAAGATAATTAATGATTTGAATTTTATCGTCGAACAAACCAAGGGGAAATCCAAAAGTGACATTGAGAAAAATCCGTTGCTTATCGATTCAATAATGTTTCGTATTATTCAAATTGCGGAAAATAACAACCATTTATCTGAATAATTTAAGAACAATCACAAAGAAATCTCTTGGATAGCAATTAAAGGCATGCGAAACAAAATAGTTCATGACTGTGGTGTTATAAATATGACAATAGTTTATGATACGGTCAAAAGATGGGTACCACAGATGTACGCTGAATTGAGCAAGATAAAATAACCCATTATTGAAATATGCACATAGCCTTCTTATTTCTTCATAAGAAATAATAGGGTAATCGTATATTTATTATCTGCAGTAGATATTTCCATCGTGCCGTTATATTTCTCTGAAATGCCTTTAATTGATTTCATGCCGTATCCATGGTGAATTGGATCGTTTTTGGTTGATTTAGGCAGCCCATCTAGCAATTTAATCTCTCCATTAAGGTAATTAGATTCAGAGATCGATACCATATTCCCAACGGATTTAATCTTTAAATTAATGATGCGTTTATCTTCTGGAAGACCCTTGACTGCATCTATAGCGTTATCAACAATATTGCCAAACAGAGAATAGATATCTTCCTCTGACATGAATTTGATTAAATCCCCATTTGCGATGCAAGAGAAATTGATCCCGTATTTAGAACATGTAAGAGACTTCTCAGAAAGGATAACATTCAATGTTTCATTGGACGTCTTTATCGATGAATCATAAATCTTGATAAGTTTATTAATGTCTTTGATACGGTCTTCATTAATGTTTTGTTCTCTACCCAATTGCCTAATTTGATGGCGGAAGTCATGACATTTGATATTAATCATATCTATGGTTTCTTTTGAGACCATGTATTGTTTCTTTTCTTCTTTGCGTAATTCTTGCATGACTTCATATTCTCTACGTAGAGACGAGCGATAATACATCTCAAAGATGAATAACATACCAAGTAAACATGCAAGCGCATTAACTAAAGCAATAACGCCAAGATAAATTCTTTCAAAATGGATTCCTGAATAATATGAGACAGCAGAGTTAATAACAATATCCAAAATGATGAAGAAGAAGCCCATTAACAAGACTCTAAATCCATCCTTGTTATCAAACTCAGAGCCTTTCTGAATACGGGCAGCAAAAGCAAAATAGAAGATCCAAATGATATTAACGAATGAAACAAAGTACAAAGTAACGTCTATTGGTCCATTGAATATTGCTAAAGTGTCATAGTTATATAAACCACCTGTTGCCATATCTCCTGCGACAATGAAATTAGATAAAGAGGAGTACACCTCATATGCAATATGTTCGGTCGTATATCCGCATATCAAACAAAACAGAATCATCTTCCAATTCGTTTTGAAAAGGAGAAGACATACGCCATACGTGTATGCGAAAAAGAGGAAAAACATCATCATTGAATAGAAGGCGTTATTTGTTGGAATAGGAAATATAAAGGCGAAAACAAAGCAAGAGAGAATAAGTAGTGGTGCTTTAATGACAAACTTGTTCTTTCTTGGCAAACGTAAAACGAAAATAGACTCGCATATAATAAGCTGAGCCATAAATATCAGCCTATAGAAGAACAAACTATTTATTGGATATAACGTTTCAATCATTTTCCTAAATACAAACTAAGCTCTTGCAAGAATTGTTTCTTTCTTGGGTGAGATATAGCAAGATCTTCTCCATTAACTTTAACCGTGAACCCATCCACGGATTGAACATATTCAAGATTTACTAAGAAACATGAATTGCACATCGAGAAATGAGCTTTCTCTAAATCAGTTTGAGCATTTTTCAATGTTCCATATGTTTTGAAGTTTCCATTCTTCGTGTGATAGATAAGCGCATGGCTAACAGTCTCAACGTAATAAATATCAGATAGGAGAACAACTATCTTCCTGCCATCCGTTTGTAGGAGTGTCTTTTCTTTACGACGATTGTTGATATCTAAGCTTATGGACGTAAGCCTGCTCTTAAAATCAAAATATGATATTGGTTTAACGATGTAGTCAATCGCGTTAACCTTGTATCCTTCAATGGCATATTGAGCAAGATTAGTCATAAATACGAGCAATACGTCTGTATCTACTTTTCTAAGTTTCTCAGAGACTCTAATGCCATTCTCATTGGTGGATAATTCGATATCCATCAAGACTAAATCATATAAGCCATATATGAAATCAAAAAGGAATGTATCACCATTAGAAAAGAAAGATAACGAATACACGTACCCCGTTTCTTTCTCTAATTGAGAGAAATACGAGGCAAGTTTTTCTTGTTCTTTCTTTTCGTCTTCAACTATTGCGATTTTTATCATAACTAGAAATATATTACCCCCCCCCCGTTTAATTTTGCGAATTTAACGTTTCATTTTTTCTTTAAAAGTTTAAAGAGGGCCTCTATCTCTAGAGGTCCTCTCTTAGAAAAGAATATGGAGAGGTCTATTCTTTTGCTGCTTCTTTATCGGCAACGTCCTTGTGGTGAAGGATGATCATTGCAGATGGATAGGTGAATCCAATTGCAAGTAATCCCATCACAGGAACAAGTATTTCGCCTGCTTTGATTCCCCAAACACCTTGAGTGAATCCTAATTCGGAATTGATCTTATCAAGACCAATGATGAACATTGAACATGCAAGAATGATGATTCCAGCAAGCATAAGAACGATTCCGACAACCCCAAGAATTGTTGTAATAGTTGGAGTTGATTTGTTGATGAAGTGGAGAACAGTTAGAACTGCGATAGCAACAACACCAACAATAAGCATGATGAATCCAAACATGATGAGTGGCGAGAATTCAGTTCTGCCATCGCCCATCATCATTTTGATAATGGACATATCATCACGGCCATTTTCGAAATAAGCAGGGAGGGAAGTAAATGCGATAGAGAGGACTCCAAACACCGTTGCAACAGCACTTAGAATGCCTAAACGAATATTTTCAGCTAATTTCTTCATAATTACTTAACCTCCTTTTTCTTTTTCTTAAACCATGTTAAGTAGACACATAAGCCAGCCCAGCAAACAAGTCCAGCACCAACAACACCATCAATGGTATAGAGAACTGGTCTCCACCATCTTCCTGATGTGTCTTCTGTTCTTTGACCGATTGTTTCATTCATATCGATACCTGTGTATTTTTCGGTACGATAGATTGTATCAATGTAGGTATAGAGAATGTTGTGCGAAGACTTTTGTAAGGCAATGACTGTTGTGGCACTTGGATTCTTTGCATCTTGGATTAAGACGTTATCTGTTCCAGGTAACAAGGCAAGATCGTTACCAGCACGAATGCCTTCATCAAGGTCATTAACGTTGCCAGATTGATAGTAGTCAGTGATACAAGATCCTCTAAATCCCCATTCATCACGGAGAAGAGAAGTAAGAAGGGCATATGAACCAGTTGCTCTAACACCACCAATACGATCAACGGAGACCATCATGGCGTTAGCTTTACCAACCTTTGTGGCAATCTCAGCTGGTTTGGCCCAGTTTTCACGTAAGGATTGTTCATTCATCCAAATGAATTGTCCATTACGACCTTCATCGGTATCATTACCAGCGAAGTGTTTCATGTAGGCATAAACACCATTTTCAGTGCAGCCTTTAACCGTGTAAGCAACGAATTCACCGCAGACAAGTGGGTCTTCAGAGAAGTATTCGAAGTTTCTGCCGCCCAAAGGAGAACGATGGACGTTACATCCTGGAGCATACCATCCTTGAATATTTAAGGCTTTGCCTTCTTCGCCGATAGCGTGACCCCATTTATACGCTTCTTTCCAATCCCAGGTTGAAGCAATAACATTAGCAGCAGGATATTTTGTAGCATGTCCTTCACTACCCGTGGAAATACCACTTGTGAAACCAGTACCACCATCAGAGTCAGTACATTTTCCTTTGTTGATTTCTTTGATTGAAATTGTTCCGAAACCACCATTGGAAACTAGTTTAATCATTTCGTCGACACTTAATTGGGAGATGAGTTCATTCCATTTTGGATCGTCATAATCAAGTCCTTTGACATCATCAAGTGTCCAAGATGTCGCTTTCGAGTTGACTGATGGCATTTCATCTTCTGAGTTATTTATCGGATCATGAACTTTGAAGAGGTTGTCATACATCTTAGAAGAGAGACTACGTTGAGCAGTTCTTTCTGGGAATGTTCCTTTGAAATCAGCACGCGTTAAGTATTTGATGCCTTGATTGTAATCAGGATCCGAATCGTTGCCATCAACGGACATGTTATACAAGGATTGAGGTTCGTAACATGTTGATTCTGCACCAGATTTCTCATTCTTGTAGTTCGTAAAACGATTCTCAACCTTATGACCTGTTGTTGTATCGTTTTCAATCTTGTAGCCTTCTTCAGGTACTTGATATTCATAGCTCATTGGGTTACCAGATGATTCTTTAACTGTATGAGCATCAGTCCTTAATGAGAGAGAATATTTTCCTCCGTCAAGTTCATATCCCATGAAGCCATTGTTATTTGAATCATACGTATCATATGAAGCCATATCAGAAACTTTGACAGAGATTTCAAGTTCTTGTCCTAGGCCTGGTTCAAGAAGAGATGTTTTAGCAAATCCCGCTAACTGAACGGCTGATTTTTCAATTCCACCTGATGTGTATGGAGCGGAGAAGTAGAGTTGAACAACATCTTTTCCATCCCATTCACCAGTATTTTCAACCCAAACCTTGAATGTGAGGGTATCATCGACCTTTAATGTAGAATTCTCAGTGACAGCTTTGCCTTCAGAATCTGTAACGGATTGAAGGGTCCAATCGAATGTCGTATAAGATTGGCCATAGCCGAATGGGTATTGAACAACAGCATCATATCCAGTAAGAGTTGTACCATATGAGTCTCTTGTCTCATTTTTCCAATATCCTTCAGCATCAGCGGTTTCATACCACTTATAGCCTGAATAAATGCCTTCGCAATAATCTTTATATCTGCCACCCTTTCCGCCATAAACTATAGTGGCATCTGGGCCAGAATTAACATACGTAGGGCTTGTTTTTAAATCATAGGCAGCTGTATCAGTTAAATGTCCGCTTGGATTTATTTCACCAGCGAGGATTTCTGGAATTGCTAAAGTTCCGTAATATCCTGGATAACCAACATAGAGGGCTGCACCAATTTTTGGATTGTTCAAGAAGCCCATCTCCATTGGTGCACTTGAATTGATAAGTACAATAACTTTGTCGAAATATTCAGTTACCTTCTTCATCATTATTTCTTCTCTTGCAGATAAAGAGAGATAGTTTCTTGTATTATCGGCATTGCCATTTTCATCGTAGTTACATTTAGGAAGATCATCACCTTCTGTGGCACGTCTTGATAGAACAACGATTGCGACATCAGAGAAATCTTTTGCTTCAGACATGAGTTCATCAGTGTAGAAACTCTCATCTGGATCATATGTACGATAATATGTTGAATGTTGGTTAGCATCAGGTGAACCTTCTCTTCTATATGAAAGAGCGTTGTATTTATCAGCTAATGTCTCATTGATTTCAAAACCATAGTTCCTAAAAGCATTATACAAGGAGATCTTGTCGGCTGAATATCCACCTTCAGAAGAACCTCCACCTTGATACATAAAGCCATTATCTGAAGCACCCCAGCCAAAGATGTTGGCAGTGTAGTTGTTTTCATCATCAGCAACTTCTAATGGCAAAGTGTTTTCATTTTTAAGAAGAACGTTACCATTTTGGCAAATTTCTTCTGCGAGTTCTTTTCCTTGCGTTAATGTCTCTGTGACCTTTTGATTATCATACGTACCATCTGATTTTGATAAATAGAGGTCGATTTGTCCTTGGAATTTGAAGGCAACAGAGTTAGCAACGGATAGAATTGAAGCGACTAAGCACATCGCTGAAAGAGATACGATAGCAGTAGTTCTTTTCATTTTTAAATCCTTTCTAAAGGGAGAGGTTATCCGCCTCTCCCCTAAATGTTGTAGTTATCAATTATTTTGTGAATGTGAATTTGAAGCAGTCGATGTTTCCACCAGTGAGATTAATACGGAATGTATGCGATCCTGCTGTGAGCGTTCCACAATCAACAACGACATCCTTGAAGTTGAACCAATCGTTTCCATCAGTTCTACCAAGAGTGACATCCGTGAATGTCTTTGCATCGCCATCAAGTGCGAAGTTAACTAATTGTGAAGCAGGAACAGATTCGTATTTAGCGATAACTGTTGTGACTGATAACTTCAATTCTTCACTTGTTGTGAATGTGTATTCGATATATCCGCCATTAACGTGACCGATTGATTGTCCGTTGGATGAATAGCTATTAGATTCAGAACCAACACCTGCGGAATCTCCAACAAGGTTGGACCAGTCTGCGTCTTCTGCCTCTTGAATGATTGTGCCTTCTCCAGGAACACTAAATTCGTAAGTTCCTTTGACGGTGATCGAGAATGTTGCTGAGAATCCTTGATATGTGACCGTGACAACGGTATCACTTCTACTTAAGGCACCACTCTTGTCGAGTGTGTATCCATCAGTAATTTCTTCTTTATCACCATTGTTATAGACAAGTTCAATAACTAAGCCTGTTGGATCGAATGTTTCGCCGATTGAATATTCGGTCTTTGCTGGAGCAGATTTGATGCTAATACCGGTTGCTTCTTTTGCAACAGTCTTGCTTCCATACTTTGTTGTATTGAAGGTGAAGTAGTCTAAGTTTGGTTTACCAGCGGTGAATTCGATTGTAATAACGTGTTCACCAGCAGCTAAATCTTCAAGTGTGTATTCAACTTCAGTCCAGTTGTAATATTGGTTGCCATCAATTGAACTTAATGTTGGGTTATTGGTCGAATTAATGACATTGTCATCAAGTTTAACTGTAACCATTGATTCAAAATTCTTACCTTCTGTGTCTGAGGCAAAGATGGAGAACTTTGTTGTAGCAGTCTCACCAACCGAGATTTCAAGATTGAGTTTTGAACCAGTATCGTAACGTTCAATTGATTTTCCACCATGGGCTAAGTTGTTATCGATAACGAAGTCTGTCTTACCAACAGCTTGCATATCGCTTCTTAAGATCAAATCCGAGAAATCAAGGTCTTCAGCTTCAGTGATGATTGTTCCTGTGTCTCTAATCTTTGCGGCATATTTCTTGCCGACTTGAATGGCAACATCGACTGTAAGTCCGCCATAAGAAATTGTGACCTTGTCATCATCATCAGTGAGAGGACCCGTCTTATCGATTGTGTAGTTTGTGACAACTTCGCTCGTAAAGTCTGTGTATTTTGCTTCAACGACCATACCTGTTGGATCGAATGTTTCGCCAGCAGTATATACAGTCTTTGTTGGAAGAGTTGTAACTTTGAGCTCTTTAACTGTCTTTTGAGCAACTTCATCGCCATATTTAAGAACAGCGAAGTCGAAGCAGTCTAAGTTAGGGCGTTTAGATTTAGATTTGATAGAGAATGTATGGGAACCAGCTTTGAGAGAGATCTTACCAATGACAACATCTTTCCAGTTCCAATAGTCTCCTGAATTATGGAATTCAAATGTGACATCTTCAGCAGTCATAACAGTATCGTCCATCTTGAATTCAAGGCCATCATTGATCTTGTAGTCAAGATCTGTGTCAGACATGATTGATGTGATTAAGATATCGCAATCCTTATCGGAATTAACTGGGATTTCAAAGATTGAACCTGGGTTATAGCCACAAATGTTTTGTCCATTTGAAGCGCCTTCACCATTTTCAATGAAGGTTCTTCCCGCAGCAATGAAGTCTTCTCTGAGAGCCGCTTTAGATGTATCAAGATGTTCAGCTTCAATACGAACGGTTTTAATACCATCCACATTGACAGACGTAACCTTTTCTTTAACTGTGACAGCAATTGTTTTTGTATATCCAGCAAAGAAAACTGAAACTTCCGTGTCTCCTTTAGCGGCAACGGTTTTATCAAATTCAAGTTCTTCAACGCTAAGTGTTCTTGTTGAACCATCTTCATATGAAGCAGTTGCAACCAATCCTGTCGGATCGTAATTATCGCCTTCCCAGTATGTTGTTTTGGCATTTGTTGCATCAATATCGAATCCGGTTAATTTAGAATCGGAAACAGAGATTTTTAATGTTGCAGTGAATTCTTGGTACGTAAGTGTGACAATAGTGTCATCTTTTGTTAACGCTTCAGTCTTATCGATTGTGACATCCTTAAGATCGATAGCTGTCTTGTTACCAGATTGGGTAACGCCAGAAACTTCCATGCCAGTGGAATCGAATGTTTCACCGGTGACGTATGCGAGTTTTGCTGGTTTCTTGGTGATTTCGATGGCGGACATCTTCTCTTCTTCGACATTAATAAGAACTGTGGCTTTTAAATTTTGATATGTGACTGTGACGACAGTATCATTTAAGGTTAAAGCGTCCTTCTTATCATAATCGTAATCAGTAATGACTTCTTTTGTGCCATCATTCATTATGCCAACGACTTTCATGCCAGTTGGATCGAATTTTTCACCAACGACATATGTTGTTTTTGTTGGCATATCTTCGATTGTGATGCTTGTCGCTTTCTTAACAAATTTAACAGTGATATTTACATACGCGGTTTTTCCTTTGTATGTAATTTTCACTCTAGTGTCACTTGTTGTGAGTTCGGCTTTCGAATAAGAATAGTCGGTAACAACACTTGTAGAGCCATCTGTCATCGTGGCCGTGACTTCCATGCCTGTTGGATCAAAAACATCGCCAGTTTCATAATCAACCTTTGTTGGTTGCTTTGTGATAGCAATACTCTTGCATTTCACAGTTGCTTGAGATGTAGAGTCATCTGTTGGCGTTGTTTCACCACAAGATGTAAGAAGTGGGGCTGCCATTAACGCTGAGCTAAGCAAAGTTAAGGCAACTTTTTTGAATCGTTTCATATTTTTGAATTCCTCCCAATGAAATGATTTTTGAGTTAGAAGGTTTTTCCTTAAATCTACATATAGAAATAGACCTAGTAACTCTCTTTTTTGAAGATTGTAAAAATCTTATGGTAGCGCTTTCAAAAAATCTTTAATCCTACTTAAACTTGCATTTTTCAATCTTAAAATCAAAAAATAAGCGATACATGCATGCATTGACAAAAGTATGAAAGAGTATGAAAATATTTTTGAAGTATGAAAGGAAATTAAGAGTATGAAAGAGTATGAAGCAAAAGTCAAAAACAATCCATTCACATTATCTTTTGGGAATAAACCGTATGAATATGTCAGTAGAGAGAACGACAAAATAGGGCTCATAGAAAAAATTAGAAGCGAGACGCCTGTATCTCATTGTTTCATCGTAACTGGTGTTAGGGGCTCAGGAAAAACCGTTATGTTAACGGCCGTATCCAAATATTTCGTAGAAGATGAGGATTGGATCGTTGTTGGTTTAAATCCAGAAGATGACATGCGTGAAGCTTTAGCGGCCAAACTTTATACTTCAGCGAAAATTAAGCATCTCTTCTTAGAAAAGGATTTTAGTTTTTCTTTCAATGGACTTACTTTTTCTATCACAGGGAAGAACCCAATCTTAAACATCGATGACTTATTAGACAAAATGATGAAAGCAATATCTAGAAGCGGCAAAAGAGTTCTAGTCACCATAGATGAGGCAGCAAATAACAAATATATGAAACAGTTTGCTCTATCATTTCAAATGCTTATAAGAGAAGATTATCCGATGTTCATATTGGCAACAGGTTTGTTTGAAAACATTTCAGCGTTGGAAAATGAAAATAATATGACCTTCTTAATTCGTGCACCAAAAACATATTTAGCACCGTTAAACTTAACCGCAATCACCGGTTCATACGAATCCACGTTGGATTTAGATCATGATGAAGCTATCAAATGTGCAAAGCTCACAAAAGGATACGCCCTTGCATTCCAATTGCTTGGGTATTTGATGTTTGATCAAAACAAGAAACAAATTGATAAAAAGATTCTTTCTACGTTTGATCAATATTTAGATGAGTATGCATATTCTAAGATATGGTCCACCTTGTCTGATGTCGAAAGAAAAATCGTTAAACTATTTGATTCGGATAATTCAATTAATGTCTCTACATTATTGGAAAGAGGAGAAATGACAAAGGAATATTTCTCTCGTTATAGAGATAGATTAATCAAAAAAGGCATCTTAACATCATTAGAAAGAGGAAAGATTTCTTTTGCTTTGCCACGTTTCAAGGAATTCATTGAAAACAAACTTGCGTATATTGATTAATTAACACACGTTGCTCTTGTTTTGCTTTTTATGGCATTCCGATATTCTCTTAGAAAAAAATGATTCGTTTTATAATCTAATTAAGAATTTCTCTATTCATAGTAAAAAATCCGCATTGTTAAAATACGGATTCTTTTCCTTGAACTAATGATTATTTTTATGTTCTTCAATTAGTCTTTCGAAATATTTTATTTGAGACTGCTCGCATTCGTATGGTTGGATATTCGTGACCATTCGTTTCTTAAGGCCAAATATTGTTGGTTTCAATGAGAATTTGCCTTCCCGTGCCTTATTTGCGAGGTTAGCGATTTTATCCGCTGTGGCACGTTCTCTTGCATAAATATACGGATGAGTGAATTTCTCGCCATTCATGAGAATATGATGTCTAAAACTATTTATCTCGTATATATTTCTCGAGATCTTTGTTTTCTTTCCTATCAACAATGAGTTGATTGATTGCGTCCTTTAGTGTTTGAACTCGTTTATCAAAGTCATCCCAAGATTCGTCGATGTATTTTGGAATTTCTATCCATGCTCCATCGATTGTTATAGAAAGCCTTCTCTCGGCATGTCTCTTTCTTTTTGTTATTCAGACTTTCTCTTTTTTATTATTTTCGAGACGTCTCCTTTCAATATCTTTCTTGAGTTCTGTATAGTACTCATCCCAAGATTCAAGTATTCTAGGCTTACATGAGGATAAGATACTTTCGCCACATTTGAGCAAATCATCCATGGTTGTGGTCCAGCGAAGGTTTCTCAATATTTCTTTTGAGAATGTTTCACCGTTGGTTACCTTATTGACTGCAGCAATTGATTTATCACATCTTTCTATTAATTCAATCGCTTTAGTATCGCCATAGACCTCTAAATTCATCTGGAGATACGCCTTGTACGCTTCAAGTTGAGACGTAAAGAAACGTTTAACCGCATCCAAATGGAATGCAGGACTACCCAAAGTAATCCACAACTTATCTTTTTTATCTTTGTTGTCTTCCATAATTTTTTTCTCCTTTGATTTCTGGAAATGTCCATTTTCGAGAAAAATAAAAGCCCCATAAATGGGGTAACACACGTATATACATTTATATATATTATATATGTACCCATCGATCAAGCTTTAGCACCTTAACTAGTATCAGGTTGCTGACGGGTCACAGAGCTTGTCTCTACCCGTTCTCTTAATGGACGGCAATATTATTTCAAAAAGAAAAACAGCTTTGCAAGCATGAATTTTCTTTTAAAAATTAAGACTTTTAAGTCTTGAAAAGTAAAAAAATATTAAAGATAAATAGAAAGGGTGAAATTCCATATTTTACGAATACGCTTGCAAATAAATCATTACAATCCCATGCAATATTATATTTGAGAGCAGTGTTGTCTTATATCGCTCGAAAACCAATCTCAGAATTCGATGTTCTGAGATTTTTTATTTCCTTTATATTCTTTTATCACCATATTCTCTTATCATGGCTTTAACTGATACAACCCATTGTTTGCCAAACTTGCAAACATCGACCCCGTTAACAAGTTTTCCATAAGAGATGGCTTTTCTAAGAGTGCTCTCATTAAGGCCCCATAAGTCTGTAGCATCTTTCATTGCTATAAGGTCATCAAAAGGAGAAGGAGTTATTTTGCCATTATCCCATAATTCATCACAAGAAAGATCTAATTCATCGTTCCATACTATGCCATATCCTCCTACATCGGCATGAACTTTAGTATATAAATCTGAATCGTCTTTGAGTTCTTTGAACGCAGGAATCTTTTCAAATAAAGGGTTCAAATCATATTCTTTAGTAACTCCTTCAGAAAATTGAACAGACAATTTAAATTTAGGCAATGGTGTAACATATTTTACTTTATGGAACATATAAATATCCTCCTTATTCCAATGGCGTAATTTCCTTAAATTCCTGAGTCTCCCATATCTCGTTTAATTCTTTCTCGTGCAATTTTATCTATTTTCTAACTGATTTAAGCGCCCTTGGTGGAATCTTTCCATCAAGTACTCTCCCAGAAGAAATTTGAATCGAAACGCTCTCATTTCCATAAATAGCGTGGACGTGTGGTGGATTGTGTTCGCTTTGCAAGAAATACATTCGAATTACGATTCCGTAAAAACTTGAAATAACTGGCATTATTTGCCTCCTAATTATTATCACTTTATCGTGATTTAGCAAATTGTATTTTGCTCATTTATATAAAGACGGCATTTATAAAAAATAGACACGTATTTTTATAGACATTAAAATGTTTTTACATGAACACTTACGAACAACAAATATTAGACAAGCTCACCAAATTAGGAATCTCGTATAAAATCATTGAACACGAACCCATGTTCTCGATGGATCAATATGAATCAATACAAAAAGAATATAACGTTACCATTCCTAAGAACTTGTTTTTATGCAACCACCAAAAGACTTTGTTTTGCCTTTTAGCAATGCCTGGAGATAAGAAATTCAAGACTAATCAGTTAGCCAAGCAAATTAATTCAGCAAGGCTTTCATTTGCTTCAGAAGAAGATTTGGATGGAGACCTACATTGTTTTAAAGGCTGCACTAACGTGTTCTCTCTGTTATTTGATACGACAAACAAAATACTCTTAGCGATAGATGAAGATCTATTAGAAAAAGAATATCTAGGTTTCCATCCATGTAACAATTGCAAAACAGTTATCATTTCAACAAATGACTTAATTAATAAATTCTTGCCTTCAATCAATAGGAAAAAATTCTCCAAAGTTCATTTGGTCGGAGAATGATATTTCATAAGTCAAGAGCGGCCTTTAAGTCTTCTATGTTTGTGTATTTTGGTGAATTTGGATCAGCCAACATTTTTTCACCTTCTGCAAATGCAGCTTTTGTCGTTTCGTTTGGAACATCCAATTTCAAATCAAAAGGAATTCCATGTTCACGAATTGTGCTTCTTAAAAACATGTTTAACCCTAATTCAGCAAAAATAAGTTCAGCTTGTTCCTTAACTGCTTTGTCTGTTCTTATATTTAAATTTGTTGTTTGCATTTTTACTACCTCTAGTTATACAAAAATAAAATAAAGAAAATAATGCTATTGTCAATGCATTATCATTACGTTATGTGCATATTTTAATTTAACAAAAAACCAGCAAATTAATGCTGGTTCTAGAATAGGCTATAACGTTATTTCTTAACGCTTAAGTAATCCCAGTTAACGGAATCTTCAATTTTGAAGATATGAATCAATTGAGCCATATCCTCATCGGAAATGTTATTTAAGATCGGTCTATTTCCAATGATGTTATAGATTGTTGCGGCTTTTTCAACCGTTTCAATTAAGCCAAACGTTTCATCAAGGGTTTTGCCAGTGCCATATATGCCATGGTTTGTCCATAAAACGATACGCGCTTTCTTCATCTTTTCGGCTGTGGCAACACCAATTTCATCAGTTCCGCAAAGCATCCAAGGAAGAACGGCGACACCTTCAGGGAATACGACGATGCATTCGGTGGACATTGTCCATAATGTATGGGAGAACTCTTTCTCATCTAATGAATGAACATATGTCATAGCAAGAATATTTGTTGGATGGCAATGCATGACAACTCTATTTTCTGGATCGATTGCCAATCTAGCCATATGAGACATGAGGTGAGCAGGAAGTTCGCTTGTAAATCTTCCGCCATCTTTATATCCCCAAAGAAGTTCTGCACAAGAGCCATCCGAGGCAATACGGAAGATACCTGTGTTAGTTTCAGGATCATCTTCAACGTTTTTGAAATATTTGCCTGTACCAGTAACTAAGAAATATTTACCAGCTAGAGGTTTAGCGTCCAAAGATGATTTATGAACGCCAGCAAACGGAATTGTTCGAATAACTTTATTTGTATCGAGGTACTCTTTAACCTCTTCCTCTTTGAGGATGTAGGAGATGTTTCCACCATTTCTTTCATCCCAGCCCAAACGATACATGTTTGAGGCAGTTTTACAAAATTCCCTTAAGAATGGGGCAGTTAATATATCTTTCATTGTTATTTCCTCTTAGATAAAACTTCTTTTTCGTATTTCATAACTTCATCGTAGTAATTATCATCCAATCCTTGACGACGGAGGTATTCGTTCCAAATATCACCAAACGGTAACATCTTAACCTTCTCTTGCATATACATAAGCTTGGTGAAGTTACCCTCTTTTTCTAAAGAAGCCATTTCATCGTTTGGAAGAAGAGCTGCGTACAATAACGCTTTTTGCATGCTTCTTTCACCTGTAACCCAAGCACAGATTCTATTGATCGATGCATCAAAATAATCTAAGCCAATCATAACTTTATTTTCAGCGTGATTACGGATAATTTCTTTTGCGACTTCCTTTAATTCATCATCGAAAATAACAACATGATCTGAATCCCATCTTACTGGACGAGAAACATGTAAGGCAATCTTGTCATAGAAACAAAGCATTGCAGGAATCTTGTCGGAAACGGTTTCTGTTGGGTGATAATGACCCATATCCATCAAACAAGTAATGCCTCTAGTTGCCGCGTAGTTTTGATAAAATTCGCTTGAACCAACCGTGTAGGATTCCATTCCGATACCAAAGACTTTAGATTCGACAGTAGGAACAACATTCTTCTTGTCCCATCCTTTGGATGAAAGAATTTCATCAAGCGATTCTTGCAAACGTTTTCTTGGCGAATATCTATCAGCTGGAACATCTTTATATCCATCCGGAATCCAAATATTCATCATACATGGCGAATTGAAGGCTTTGCCAAATTCATTAGAAATTTCCAAGCATCTCTTGCCATGTTCAATCCAGAACTTTCTCGTTTCATCATCAGGTGAAGAAAGGGTTAGATTGTCTTTTACCTTTGGAGAAGAGAAATACGTAGGATTGAAATCAATGCCAACTAGACCAATCTCTTTGCCAAACTTAGTCCACTCCTCGAAATGCTTATAAGTGTATTGATCTCTGTCAATCTTGCCTGCATCATCGCCTAAGATAGCGTAACTAGCATGTAAGTTGAGTCTTTTCTTACCTGGCATCAAAGAGAACGCTTTCTTGATGTCCGCCATCAATTCTTCTTTGTTACGTGCCTTACCTGGATAATTGCCAGTTGTTTGAATGCCACCCTCAAGAGTTTTGCAGCCTTCAAGGCCTAAAACATCATCGCCTTGCCAACAATGAACGGAAAGAGGGATGTTTCCAACTCTTTCTATAGCCTTTTCAACATCTACGCCAAGTTCTTCATATTCTTTCTTGGCTTTTAAGAAATTTTCTTCAATGGACATTTGTTTTCCTCCTAATTTCTATTAGATTTGTTAATTTATCGGATGATATGTCTTAGAAGTAATAGAAGCACCTATGTCTTTTCTTCCTTCTTCGACGTTTTTGATTTCACCAAGAGCAATGAATTGGCAAAGAGCATTGCCAAGTATCGTTGCTTCAGAAGCACCTGTAATAACTTCAATTCGACATTCATTTGCCAAATACTGGTTTAGGATTTCAGCTTGATTTCCTCCGCCAACAATTAGGATGGAATTTATCTTTCTAGAAGTCAGTTCTTCTAAATGAGAAATTATGTTTTTGTATGAAACCGCCATGGATTTATATATGAGTTTCATTGTTTCACCTGGTGTGGTTGGCTTATCTTGTTTAGTGTTCGTTAGATACGTATCAAGCTTATTTAACATATCTCCAGGTTTTTCAAATATTGGATCATTAACATCGACAACGGAATTAATATCTTTTGCTTCATCAACCAATGGAACGATATCTTTAACCGAAATATGGATTCCTTTAAGTTCATAATCATTCCTAATTTCGTTGATTAGGAACATACCCATGGTGTTTTTCAAGAATCTTATTGTGTTATCGTAGCCAATTTCATTAGTGAAATTATAGGCAAGAGATTGTTTATTCATCAAAGGCTCTTTGAGTTCAGTCCCAATTAGTGACCACGTTCCAGAAGAAATATAGGCAAAATCTCCAATGCCATTAGCACCTAAAACGGCAGATGCGGTATCATGCGTTGGCGAAGCGATAACTTTAATATCTCTATTCATTCCTTCAGGGAGGAATTCTTTCTTTAAATTACCATACGTATCCCCTGGTTTTATTATTTTTGGGAATATTCTTCCAGGAACATTAATAATTGAAAGAAGCTCACTAGACATCTCTTCATCCTTGCGCGAATATAAAGAGGTTGTCGAAGCGTTTGTTTCTTCAAGACGTTTCTCACCGGTTAGGTAATATGCGATTAAATCTGGTATCATCAAGAACGTTTCAACATTTTCATATCCTGTTGGATCTCCAGCAAGTTGATAGATTGTATTGAAATGAAGATTTTGAATACCAGTTATTGAGTAAATGTTTTCAAAAGGTACTTTCTTAAGAACATTCTCTTGCGTTTCAAAAGAGTGATTATCCCTATAGCAATACGGATCGTGTATCAATTGGCCATTCTTATCAAGGAAACCATAATCAACACCCCAAGTATCAATTCCGATTGAACATCAGGATTCTCTTTTAATGCCTTTTTGATTCCATTGATGACATTATCTAACAAATAGGAAAAATCCCAGCAAAGATAACCTTCGTCATTGGTGTAAGTCTTATTCAAAAACCTCGCATTCTCTTCTAGAGAGAAATGGCCATTTGTATGTGTAATAGTCATTACTCGGCCGCTTGTAGCGCCTAAATCTATCGCAATAGTTTTCATAAGATGAAATTAGTTTAACACAAGCGAGAATTTTATAATTGATTTGCTCATTTTGTTGAAAAACAATATTCATTTTTACTAATTTTGTTCAAAATGAGCATTTTTCGTTATAAAACAATCAAAAAGAACACAAATAAAAACACGAGTTCAATCACCCGTGTTTAATTATACAAAATAGCTTTTAACGAATAACTTCGCAAACGCGAATTAAATAGCCTGTTTTCTCCAATTGATGATAAGCGTCTTTTGCTTTTTTGCCATCTTTTGTCAAAGCGAAACAACAAGATCCAGAACCAGACATGCCAGATAAATTGAAGCCTAATGATTTCAATTTTTCGATAATTTCATTAATGGTCGGAAGCAAAGAAGCGGATGGGGCGGTTAAATCGTTTCCGAAATTCTCTTCAATCAATTTCTCGTCGCCATTCTTTAAACCTTCAATTACTCTGTCTGTGTTGATATTGCCTTTAGGGAAAGAATCACAGACTTTATATGATGCGGCTGTAGATATTCCTTCTTTTGGTTTGACCAACAAGCAATAATAATGGTCTTTGACACTTATCTCTTCCATCTTCTCGCCAATGCCAGTTAATTTGGCAGGTTTGTTTAAGAAAAAGAACGGTACGTCTGCGCCTATTTTTAAACCAATCTCGGCTAATTGTTCTTTTGTGGCGTGAAGCTTAAGAAGTTCGTTAACTGCCTCAATTACAACAGCGGCATTGGATGATCCTCCGCCTAACCCAGCAGCGAAAGGAATTTCTTTGTGGATTTGAATTAAGAAATTTTCTTTGAAATGAAAAACTTTTCTCATCTCTTCAACCGCTTGATGGCAAAGATTGCTCTTCATTCCATTGAGCGCCGGATCATCGGCAGTTATATAAGTATCGTTTGCATCTTCAAGCATTCTAACTTCGATTACATCATGCAAGCTTAATGGTAGATTGACCATCTCTAAAAGATGATAACCATCATCTCTATTACCTACGAGTTTCAATGAGAGGTTTATCTTAGCGTAGGATTTTTTTGCGATTGAGTGTCTTCTAAATAACATAATTAGTGTAACTATGATTGTATCATTAACAATTTCTAAAACAATGTGAAAATCAGTAAATATTGTCCAAAAGTGTTAAATAATTATCTAAAGAAAGTTCTTCCGGTCTCTTTGTTGAGAGAATATTCGATTTCGAAAGAATATCTTTTGCCTTAGAAGAATCACCTACGTATCCGCTCAAATTGTTTAAAATGGTTTTTCTTCTATGTAAGAAAAGGGCGTTCATCAAGGAATATAAATTCTTTGTCTTTTCTAAATCATTTTTGTCTTCAAAAAAATCTAATGAAAAAACCAATGAATCTACGTGCGGGGCAGGAGAAAAAGAAGTTCTTGGCACAGAATAAAGTTTGCTAACCTTAGAACGATATTTTATAAGAAGGGGCAAAGGGCCATAATCTTTGTTTCCGATTGAGGAATTGAGACGAAGATACGCTTCTTTTTGAACCATAAAAACAGCTCTTTTAGCATCTTTGGCGCCAAGCAATACTTTTTCGAGTATGCCGGATGTAATGTAATAAGGAAGATTTCCGATGATTTTCGTATAGCCATTCATGTCATAACGCATAGCGTTCCCAATTTGAGGATGAACGTTGTTTATTTCAGAAAAATCATTTTGCAGTTTCGTCACCAAACCCTCATCGATATCAATCAAATCAATATCTTCTTTGTATTGAGCTAAATAATATGAAAGAGAGCCCGCTCCAGAGCCTATTTCTAATACATGGTCCCCGTCTTTTATTTCTAAAGAGGCGACAATATTCTTGCAAACGTTGCGATCAATCAAGAAATTTTGCCCAACTTCGTGTTTGGCCAATAATTTATATGATGCAACATTTTCAAAATATTCCTTTTCATCAATCATATGCCTAGCTCCTTTAAATCTTTTTTGTTTATCCCTAACGCTTTTAATCTAGCAAGCAAAGTTTTGCCATTTGTGTGGCCTAAATGGAGTTTCTCTTCGAGTTTCTTTCTTTTCTCTACCGAATCACTTTGGCCAATAAGTCCAAGATCATAAATATCGCTCATTTCCAAATCACTTGTTGGAGAAGGTGTTGATGGGATTAAGTGGTTCAACGCTTCAAGGATTACACCCTTTGAAGATTCGGCAACACCAACCTTATGTCCTTTGATGCATTTGTTTTTAGGAACGAACGCATTCATTAATCCAGGTACCGCATTATTGATTATGTCTCTAATTCTTTTTCCTGGCGTATCTGGATCGGTAAGAATGATCACATCCCTTTTCTTAGAAATTTCTCTAATATATTCAATAGTTTCACGTGAAACTTCTGAACCATTGGTAGTAATTATGTCTACATCCATAAAAGATTCGATTAAATCTTTATCCATCTTGCCCTCAACGACAAGAACCGCATTGTATTTTATCTTATTCATGTTCCACGTGAAACAGAGTGTTGAAGTTATCTTCTATCTGTTTTTCCAATCTTTCTTTCTCTATATTTTTTAGTTCAGCCATTTGAGAGAATATCTCAGCAATATGTGACGGTTCATTCATTTTCCCCCTGAAAGGAACGGGAGGAAGGTATGGCGAGTCAGTTTCCGTTAAGATTCTATCAAGTGGACAATTAATAACGCATTCTTTGGGCGTTTGAGCGTTTTTGTACGTTATTGGGCCATCAAAGCCGAAATAAAACCCTAATCCAAGGAAACGATCCATCATCTCTTTTGAGCCTGAATAGCAATGAAGAACGGCACCATAAAGTGGTCTATGCTCCTTTAAAATGTTATACGTATCTTCCGAAGCATCTCTAGCATGTATAGAAAGAGGAAGATGAAGCTTGTTAGCCAATTCAATTTGTTTAATGAACCAAACCTTTTGATTGTCGTGTTCTTCTTTTTCCTTGAACCAATGGTAATCCAGCCCAATTTCGCCTATAGCAATCACTTTTTCGTCATTCGTTAGTTCTTCGATTTCTTTAAGAACGTCATCAGAAATCCCCTCAAGATTCTCTGGATGAATTCCAACCGCAGCATAGACATTATCAAATTCATGAGCAATATTTACAGCTAATTTAGAAGAAGGAAGATCCCAGCCAACAACTAAAAGAGTTTTTACTCCATTGGATAAAGCCCTTTGGACGACTTCCTTTCTATCGGGATATATGTGTTCATCATTTAAATGACAATGGGAGTCTAGCATTTTATTTACCTACGCAGAAACGAGAGAATATCTCATCGGTTAAATCCGTCGTCACACCTTCGCCAAGTAACTCTCTTGCAAGGTTATAAGCACCTTGTAGTGAAGCGGAAACGAAATCAATCGGAGCATCGCTTAAAGAATCGTTTTTAGCAAGTGCTAATAATTCATCAATTCGTTTTAACAAGCCAAGTTGACGTGCGCTGTTAAGCGAAGGTTTTTTGAATGATTCTTCGCCACTAATTCCAAGCGATTCATACATCCTGTCTAGAAGAGGTTGAATTTGCTTATTTTGAGCCGAAATATACAACACGTCCTCATTCTTTTTAGAAATCAAATCCATTTTGTTGCAGGCGGTAATGAAAATTTGATTGGTAACATAAGAAGATATTTTCTTATCATTTTCGGAAAAACCTTTTTGAGCATCAACTAAGAGAACGACCATATCGGCTTTAGAGATTGTTTTCTCGCTCTTGATGATACCTTGTGATTCAATCAAATCATCAGATTCGCGAATACCGGCCGTATCCAAAAGATGAAAAGTGACGCCCTTAAGATTAATTTCCCCTTCAACGACATCTCTTGTTGTTCCTGGGATTGGTGAAACGATTGCTTTGTCTTCATCGAGCAAAGCGTTAAGCAAGGAAGACTTGCCTACATTAGGTTCGCCAACTATTGCAACATTAACACCATCTTTTATTATTTTCCCGTCTTCTCCAGACTTAATTAGGTCTTTTAAGAATACACGTATCCCATCAATTGAGTTTGAAATAGTTTCTTTGTTAGCTTCTTCAATATCCGTATATTCAGGATAATCGATATTAACTTCAATGAGCGCAAGCAAATCGGCAATCTTCTTTTTAAGAGGTTCCACGAGTTTGGATGTTTTACCCTCTAAAGACATAAGAGAGACATTCTTCGCTTCCTTGGAACGTGCGTTAATCATATCATTGACCGATTCGGCTTCTATAAGATCCATTTTGCCATTAAAGAAAGCTCTTGAGGTAAATTCACCTCTTTCAGCATAACGTGCACCACGTTTTAAATATGCTTCAATTATTTGATTAACGATGACCATAGAACCGTGGCAGGTGATTTCAACAACATCCTCACCGGTCATTGTATGTGGGCCTTTATAGGCATAAACGCATACTTGGTCGATATCTTCCCCATCGTCTTTTATTTCGCCAAAAAATATTTCTCTTTTGGAGACATTAGAGACTCTCTTAGAAAATATCTGATCGGTTAATTCAAACACGCCTTCGCCGGATAGTCTTATTATGGCAAGTGCAGATTTCAATGGTGGTGTTGCTAAAGCAATAATTACATTATTATTCATCGATATGATTATATCTTAAATAGAAAGAAAAACACCTAACGTATTAGGTGAATTTGTTATTTTCGAAGAAGTTTTTCTTTTCTTTCGTTGTATTCTTCAACGCCAATGACCCCTCTAAGTTTCATTTCATCAAGATCATCGATTTTCTTGTTTATTTCATCTTCGCTTAATTGTTTATGTAACTTAGTTTTGTAAAAAGAGCCATCATACGTGTTCGCGTCATTAGCTTTCCAAATCAAATAAAGGATACCTGGGATGAGTCCCGTAAAGAAAAGAGCGAGTACACCAATTGAGGTAAATTTAATATCACGCACAGTAGAAATAATAAGAGCGAAGCCAACGATGAGACTAATAACCACATATGCGCCAATAAGGATTTCACACAAAACGAGATAGGAAGGATCGCAATATCCAGGTAACTGAATCATACCGCCAACCAATGTCCCAGTTATAAAGAACAAAGCCAGTCCAGCCAAAATAAGAATAGCATTTTTCATTTGAAATCCTCCTTATTAAAAGATTATACAAACAATCTATGCAAAAGAAATAAAAAGTAGGTCAATGACCTACTTAATATTTTTAATTAATCAACGTATTTGATGACAACGGCTCTATCTTTTCCTTCACCAGTTGATTCAGTTTTGATGTGTTCCCAATTGTTTAACGTATTGTGAACAACTCTTCTCTCATCTGGAGTCATTGGAGATAATTGAACATCAATCTTTGATTTAAGAACTTCTTTGGCGTTCTTTTTTGCGATATAAGCGATATGTGAATATTTATCTTCTTTGTATCCACCAACATCAAGAAGAATTCTATATCTTCTTCTGAATTTATTGGAGACAGCAAGACGGTCTAATTCATTCAAGGCTTGAAGAGTTCTTCCGCCCTTGCCAATCAAGACGGGATTTCTTTCGGAATCGATTGTGATATGAATAATATCATCTTGAACTTTAGCGGTGGTTGTCACTTCAATCCCCATTCCACCAATTGCTTGTTTAAGATAATCTTGGGCATAAATTGCTGCATCATCGATAGTGGAAACCTCAATTGTTGCAGATTTGTGGAACAAGCCTTTCTTTTCGTCGGTAACGTTGTAAATGATTTTATCAGTTTCAACGCCTAAGTCGGCAGAAGCGGCAGCAAGTGCCTCTTCAACGGTTTTAGCAGTGTATTGTTTCATATATCTTTACCTCTTATTATTCGCTTTCTTGAGCATGTGTTTCTTGATGATCAATTGAGTAATTAATGTTTGTAACATACTCATGATAGCACCAATCGCCCAATATACGCCCATGGCGGCAGGAAGAGCGAAGCCCATGATGATTGTGAAGGCTAACATAATGTAGCTCATCATTCTCATTCTACGGTTATTTTCATCCTGTGCAGGGTTAGCGGTAAGTTTTTGTTGTTTCTTCAATTGAGATTTTGTTATCCATTGAGGAAGTTTCATCGCAAGGAACTGCAATGCAGACATTAATAAGAATAAGATAAGGGCTGTCCACCATCCGGTTGAATTGGCATACCACGTTCCAGAGAAATTGGTTAATACCGAGGAGATAGTATCGGACAATCTTAAATTCAAGATTTGGCCAGTAGAGAGAGCGGCATTTCCTTGCAAAGCGCCCCAAACACAAACGAAGACAGGGAACTGAACAATAAGAACGATGAATGTTGAGAACATCGAGACTTTATTGCGTTTGTATAAAGCCATTGTTTCTTGTTGCATTCTTTGTGCTTGTGATTGGTTCTCTTTAGAGTTTGGATATTTGGCTTGAATTTTAGCAATTTGTGGTTGCAAGGCTTGCATCTTTTGCTGATCAAGCGTGCCTTTGAAGGTTAAGGCCATAACGACAAGTCTGACAACGACGGTTGTAATGACAAGGGCAAGGATTTGTCCCATACCAGATAAGGCCGGATCAACAGCAAATGAGATTGCATCAACTAAACAAGATACTGGGTAGACAATTAAGCCTTCAAACAAGCCTTTGCCCCATGCGGCACCCCAATCAGTTGTATGAATTTGAACTGACCAGTTGCTTGATGGACCATAAGATCCATAGCCTTCAGCACGGCTACGTGTAGCAAGACATGTACGAACTGAAGAGTATTTAGATGTGATCGCACTCTTATATAAGGTAATGAAATCAGAATTAGGAACTAATGCTGAGCCGTCATAACCTTCAGCATCAAAATCACTCTTGATGCTATCATTCATTTCGGTCCAGTTTTTATAAAGCTCATGTGTTCCGTCTTCTTTAATGCCATCAAACTTCCAATAACCATAATTTCTTAAGATGGAATCAGAATTTGATGTAACGCCTTCCTCATTTCCGACACAATCAGGTTTGCTGAATGGGTTGATTTGAGAAGAGGTAACGGTCTTTTTAATTTCAGCTGCTTTAGCTGTAATCTCCGCTTCAGAAGGTAATTGATCAGGATTCGATGTTTTTAACGTTTCCTCAGCATAGAGTTTGATTGAGTTGTCTAATACATATTGGTCAGCTTTCTTCCAATATGCATATGTTGGCTTTTTTATTAAATTAGATGTGGCGGATTTGAGAATTGTATTAGTAAGATAATCAGCTTTTTTGGCAGTAAACAATCCTTCGGAATTCGTCGGAATGTATGCCCAAAGAGCGTCGTTACCTTCATAGACCTGCCAGCTAAGTGGATAATCCGTGTTTTCGTTATCGACGGTATATTCTTCAGGGATTTCATCTTTCGTGCAATAAACCGTAACGCCTTGTTCGTATGTGTAAGCGATATGCGCTTGATCTACTTCAGAACAGAAATTAGCAGTACATCCAGAAAGAAGGGCCGCGCCAAAAACAGCAACTATGCCCCCAAAGATTTTTGCTTTTGTAGATTTTTTCAAGGTTGTTCTCCAATTTTAGCTAAGCTTTCGAGCAGCTCAGATTTTTCTAGAGAAAATTCTTCCGTATCATAATTCACTCGAACGATGATAATTAGATCCAAAGGTCTATTCAAATCATATTCCGAAGCAATCATCGCTCTGATTTGACGGCGAATTTTGTTTCTTACGACTGCGTGACCATTCTTTTTTGAAACGCTAATACCAATTCGAGAATAGCCATAAGTATTCTCTCTAAAATGGATGACGTAGTGTTTTGATTTTACGACTGGTGTTTCAGTAATAATTTCGGAAAATTCCGGACGTTTCAATACACGATTTATTCTTTTCATCACTCGTTATAAAACACAAAAAATCCCTTATTTCAGGGATTAGTCAGCAATTTTTGCTCTGCCTTTTGCTCTACGACGGGCAAGGACGTTACGTCCATTGGCGGTTTTCATTCTAGCGCGGAAACCGGCTTTGTGAGCATGCTTGATTTTTGATGGTTGATATGTTTTGACTTCCATGTTTATTTCCTCCGAGGTTCACTTGCGTGCTATGTGATTATAATTATTTATGGGGTTCGAAACAACAAAAAGTATCACTTTCAAAGCGAAATTTTCGTCACTGTAGGTTGTTTTTAACAAGTCAATTAAGTTTTTGCCTTCCTGACAGTTGGTTTTCCTTTATTTTCTCGAAAGTAACTAAACATTGTGAATTTTTGCAAAATTTTAGTTTTTCAACAATGAAAATACATTGAAAAAATTTTCTACACAGGTATGTTGATTATTGATTGTGAAAAATGTAGAAAACTCAAAATTATTTTGTTTTTATCGATACTTTATAACACCATTGACATGTTGATTAAAAGAAATTTTCTATTTTTCCCCACAAAGATAACATCGAACGAATTTTTCCACATTTTATCCACATCTTCAAATTGTGGAAAACTTATTAAATTCAGTCAAATTCACTACTTTTCAAAAGTCAAATTGTGGAAAAAATATTTTCAAAGTTAAAAGCATATCTTTTTATTCACAAAAAGAATAAAATATCCCTCGGTAAAATTTTATGAACAATAGCATTTCAGAAATAACACAACTATGGGATAGAATCCTTCCGAGAATCAAAGAAGAATTGAACAATAATATGGTTTTCGATGCATTCTTCACCGATTCTTACATCGATTCAATCCAAGGTAACGAAATTCTCGTCGTAGTTAGCACATTAACGGCCGCTAACGTTTTAAGCGATAATTACAAAGAGCTAATCAACAAAGTAATCTCCGACGCGACAGAATCAAACTTTTCAGCAAAATTCATAACCGCCGATCAGGCGAAAGAGAAGAATACTTCAGTTGAACCAACTACTCCAACCTATTTTGCTGATTCAGTCTTGAATCCAAATTACACGTTTAAGAATTTCATCGTCGGAAATTCAAATCGTGAAGCGTACCAAGCCGCTCTCTTGGCATCCCAAGATCCAGGAAGACTTTATAATCCTATTCTTATATATGGTGATTCTGGCTTAGGGAAAACGCACTTGTTGCATGCTATCGGCAATGCAGCAAAAGAAAAATTCCCAAAATTAAGAGTTTTATACGTTCACGCTCAAGAATTTCTCGATGAATATATTAAATATATAAAAGGGGATAGAGAGGGCGTTTCGATCGTTGATTGGTTTAAATCATCGGTTGATATGTTGCTAGTTGATGATGTTCAGTTCTTATCCAACAAAAAGAGCACTGAAGAGACTTTCTTTAGCATTTACAACAATTTATATTCATCTCACAAACAAATCGTATTGACTTCAGATCAGCACCCATCAAAGTTAAACGGTTTGGACGCTCGACTTCAAACGAGATTCACACAGGGGTTGCCTCTTTCCATCAATCAGCCTGAAATGGAGACATGTGAAAACATTCTTAAAATGAGGATTGTTGCGAACGGATTGAACCCGAACGACTTCGATCCCGACGCGATTTCCTTTTTGGCCTCGAAATTCGGCAAAAACGTTCGTGAGTTAGAGGGTGCGTTCGATCGTTTGCTCTTCTACACTATCAATATTCAGCCAACTAAGCACATCGATTTGAAAACCGTAATGAATTCAGTTTCTGGTCTAATCAACGTCAAGGACGCTGAAGAGAAACTCTCTGAACAAAAAGTCATCGATGTAGTCGCGGATTATTACAACCTCGCTCCATATCAATTGACCGGCAATATTCGAACGAGTCAAATTGCTATGGCAAGACATATATCAATGTATTTAATAAGGGTCTTGCTGGATACGCCATTCACGAAAATAGGCAAAGCATTCGGTGGTAAAGATCATGCGACTGTAATGAATGGTGTAAACAAAGTGGAAAAGCAGTTGAAAACCGACGAAACATTAAAATCAGTCATTGAAGAATTGAAAAAGAGATTAAATTGTTAACGTTCATCGAAGAAATTAATGATAACGATAATATTCAATGTTAAAATGAATTTCGTAAGTTATCCACAGTTTCCACAAGACATATATTATTAATATAATATTTAAGAACAAAAAGGAGTAATGCATATGCGTTTAACGATAAACAAAAAAGAATTCCTTAAAGGGTTGCTAATAGCCTCAAGAGCCATTGCCTCCAAAAGTACCCTACCAACCTTATTGAACTTCAAATTAGAAATGGGTGAACGTGGCTTAGAAATAACGGCAAGTAACGAAGACATTACAATTTGGACTTTAGTTCCAACGATTAAAGACGACAAAGAAATCGTTCGTAATTTCTCGTTTGGCACAACATTAATTAATGCCCACTCATTAACCGAAATCGTCAAAAAGATGCAAGGCGAAGAAATCTCCATCGAAATTATCGATGACAGAACAGCGAACATAGATGATGGAAACACTAAATATCATCTTAATTGCTTACTTGCCGATGAGTACCCAGACATCGACTTAGAGCAGACGGAGGATACGTTTGAAATTTCTTGTAGAGATTTAACGAAACTTGTCGATTCTACGGCTTTCGCTGCTTCAGACCAAAATAATAGACCCATTCTCACGGTTATCAATCTAAGCGGAAGGAACGGAAAGTTAACTGCAACAGCAACAGATTCCGCTAGATTATCAAGAAATTCCGTTGAAATCAGTGAAGACATTAACTTCTCAGCCAATATTGCAGCTAAAACGTTAGTTGAAGTTACCCGCTTATTTGAAAACACTCCAACCGTTGGAATTTGCGTTAATTCATCTAGAGCGATCTTCAATTTTGGATATACGATCGTTAAGAGTCGTTTGATCCCTGGCGATTATCCAGTATCGAACGGCGTGTTCCCGAGCAATTTCAATTATCGCTTAAGCGTTAGCGCGAATGATTTATTGAATGCCATCGACCGTGTTTCGGTCTTAGCAACCGATCGTGCGGCCATAGTAAAGCTCTCCATGTCGCAAAATGGAATTGAAGTTAGCTCATCCAGCGAACAAGTCGGTTCTGGCGCAGAAAGCATTCAAAACTTTCAATATCTTGGCGAAAGACTCGAGATTTCCTTCAATGCCCTATTCGTTACTCAAGCTGTCAAAGCCCTTTGCTCCGATGATGTTGAATTTAAATTCTGCGGTGAAATGAAACCATTTGTCGTAATTAATCCAAACGATGATCAAATGATTGAACTCATCACCCCTATGAGAACGAGATAAAAAACAAAACGCTCCTTAAATGTGGTTCCGCAATCGGTTCCACATTTTCTTTTTGCCATTTAAAAGGCTTTAAACGCCCTTTAGACGAAAATCTTGGACTTAGCCATATAATTTACTAAAAAAACGTTTTCGTTAAAATTTGCTACCTTTTTCGTTGTTTTTCCTTTGTTTTTATTACTACTATGTAGTAAACTATTGTTAGGGTAAAAACTATGTCGAAAGAAATCAAAACCGTATCTATCTACACTGAGTACATCACTCTTGGACAACTTCTTAAATTGGCTGATGTGATTTTTGAAGGGGGAGAAGCTAAAGCCTATCTTGCTTCAAATAAGGTTTACGTCAACGACGAAGAGGATGAACGTCGAGGGAGAAAAATTCGTCCGGGTGATACTGTTGAACTTCCTTCATCGATTATCAAAGTTACGCAACAATGATAATAACCCGTTTAGAGTTGATAAATTTCCGCTCTTACCCCTCCTTGTCACTTGAATTTTCATCGAAGAACAATATCATTCTCGGAGAAAACGGAAGTGGAAAAACGAACATCGCCGAAGCCATCTATCTTTTGTCTTTGTGCAAAAGCTGGAGAAACAATGACATCAGGACTTTGATTCGCTATGGGGAGGAGTCTGCTTTTATACGCGCATACATACAAGAAGGCGCGCTACGAAGGAAAATCGAAATTATCATTTCTCAAAAAGACAAGAAAATCACGATTAACGATAAATCGATCAAACGCTTGAGCGAATTGTCTAAATTAGTGAACGTGATTGTCTTCTCGCCTGAAGATGTCAATATCTTCAAGGACCCACCATCATCAAGGCGACGATTCCTTGATGTCTCAATTTCTAAAGAAAACGTCGAATATCTATCGCTTATAGGCGAATATTCGAAAATCCTTCAAGAAAGGAACGCGATTCTTAAAGGAAATGACATCAATAGGACTTACTTGGATGTCGTTACTAACAGACTTATAGCTATCTCTGAACCGATAATAAGGCGCAGAAAGAAATATGTATGTGAATTAAACGATGTTCTAAGTGGTGTTGCCAATTCTCTTTATGACAATGAAAGGGAACTTCATCTGGAATACCATTCGTTCATAGAAAGCGAAAATTTCGTCGAGGATGCAAAAAAACGCTATCGAAAGAGCGTTGATAATGACATCTTCCGCAAAACCACGTCACTCGGAATTCATCGTGAGGATTTCTCCTTGATGCTGGATGGTAAAGATATCTCCTTATACGGCTCACAAGGAGAAAATAGGCTTGCTGCTATTGCCTTAAAAATAGCACCGTTCTTCTTGATCGACGATATAGACAAGAAACCAATAACCATTCTTGATGATGTCTATAGTGAGCTAGATGATGGTCGTTCGAGAAAATTAAACAGTTTATTAAACAAACTCGGTCAAGTGTTCGTTACGACGGCCGAACGTTCAATAGAAGGGGATGCCTTAATTGATGTCTCCAATAACAATGCCACAAGGAGGAAATGAAATGGCAGAAGAAAAAAAGACGGAAGCGGAAATTCAAGCTGCTGCTGAGCAAAGCGGCGCTAGTGCCGAGTCCTTGCAAGAAGAGGACAAATTCCAATACAAAATGGAAGAAGTTACCGACGAAAAGAAAATCGAAAAAGCTGATGCAAAATATACAGCTGAAAATATTCAAGTTCTCGAAGGCTTGGAGGCTGTTAGAAAACGTCCTGGCATGTATATCGCAACAACGGCGAGTGCCGGTCTTCATCATCTTGTTTGGGAAATCGTTGATAACTCAATTGATGAAGCTTTAGCTGGATATTGCGATCATATTGAAGTTACGATTGAAAAAGATAATTCAATCACTGTTGCGGATAATGGACGTGGCATCCCTGTAGATATCGTTTCTAAATCCGGTTTGTCCGGCGTTGAAACGGCTTATACAATTCTCCATGCTGGCGGCAAATTCGGTGAAGGCGGCGGATATAAAGTCTCAGGCGGTCTTCATGGTGTTGGTGCCTCGGTTGTTAATGCCCTTTCTACATTATGTGAAGTCACCGTTCATAAAGATGGCGGAGTCTACTACGTTAAATTTGAAAATGGTGGCCATATCGTTGAACATTTAAAGAAAATTGGTACGTGCTCGGCTGAAGAACATGGCACACAAGTTCATTTCTTACCAGATCCAGATATCTTTACCGAAACAACTATATATAATTACGAAACAATCAAAAACCACTTACGCCAAATGGCCTTTTTAAACGGCGGCGTTAAAATCACTTTAACCGATTTACGCGGAGACACACCCGTTAATGAAGTCTTCCTTTATGATGGTGGTATTCGCGAATACGTTTCCTTTATCAACGCTGGAAAAACTTCAATCAACGAAGAGGTCTTATACGCACAAGGCGCCGAAGAGGTTACTTTATTGGATGGCACAAAAGAGAGAATCTATGCTGAAGTCGCTTTCCAATGGACTGATTATTACAACAATGATGGCGTCTATTCTTTCTGTAATAACATTTCGACAAAAGAGGGTGGCACCCACGTCGAAGGTTTCAACCTCGCTTTAAATAGAATCATTAATGATTACGCTCGTAAAAACAAATTGCTCGATGAGAAATCATCCAATTTCACAACCGATGACTGCCGTGAAGGCTTAACGTGCGTTATCTCTGTTAAACATCCAAATCCACAATACGAAGGTCAAACGAAGACTAAACTTGGTAATTCTGAAGTTAGAAAGATTGTCTCTACCGTTGTTGGCAATTATTTATCTGAGTACTTACTCGAGCATCCTGCACAAGGAAAACTTATCGTTGAGAAAGTGAAATTGGCCGCTTCAGGTCGTATGGCCGCACAAAAAGCGCGTGAATCAACACGTAAGAGCGCTTTAGGCATTACAACATTACCTGGCAAATTAGCGGATTGCTCTTCAAAAGACCCACAAGAATGCGAACTTTACATCGTTGAGGGTAATTCAGCCGGCGGTTCAGCTAAGACCGGACGTGATAGGCGTACTCAAGCTATTCTTCCTTTGAGAGGTAAGATTCTTAATGTTGAAAAGGCTAATGAGGAACGTATCTTCCGCAACGCTGAAATCGGAAACATGATTACCGCTATCGGTGCTGGCATCCGCGAAAACTTCGATGTTAGCAAAATTAGATATCACAAGATTGTCATCATGACCGATGCTGATGTCGATGGTGATCACATCCGTATCCTTTTGCTTACATTCTTCTATCGTTTCATGAAGCCTCTTATTGATGGTGGCTTCGTTTATATTGCTCAACCTCCTCTTTATAAAATCGATTACAAAGGGCAAGCCTATTACGCTTACAATGATGATCAACTTGAGGAACTCAAAAAGGCGTTGCAATTAAAACAAGGTTATCCATTCCAACGTTATAAAGGACTTGGTGAAATGGATGCCCAACAACTTTGGGAAACAACCATGGATCCGGCCGCAAGAAAAATGATTCGTATCACGATCGATGATGCAACTCTTGCTGAAAAGGCCTTTACCGATTTGATGGGCGATGAAGTCTTACCGCGTAAAGAATTCATTTCCAAGAACGCTAAGTTCGTTAAGAATCTTGATATTTAATGAAAGGAGACAAATATGGCAGAAGAAATTAAAAAAGATGAAGTTGCTTCCGAAGAAGAAAATACAGCTTCAAATGATGAAGGGGCAATGGCTGGCATAGTTCCTGGATTAATTGAGAGAGAAATCACAGAAGAAGTACAAACCGCCTTCCTTAACTACTCCATGTCTGTTATCGAAAGTCGTGCTATTCCAGATGTTCGCGATGGTTTAAAACCAGTTCAAAGACGTATTATTTTTGGCATGAATGAATCTGGTATGCAACCAGGCAAGCCTTATAAGAAATCCGCTCGTATCGTTGGTGACGTCATGGGTAAATATCACCCACATGGCGATTCAGCTCTTTATGGAACGTTGGTTCGTTTAGCTCAACCATTCGCAATGAGATATTGCTTAGTTGATGGTCATGGTAACTTCGGTGACGTGGATGGCGATGAAGCCGCTGCTATGCGTTATACGGAAGCCCGTATGACAAAACTCGCTGTCGAAATGGTTCGTGACCTTGATAAGAACGTCGTTGATTTCGTTGATAACTATGATGGCACAGAAAGAGAACCGTCAGTTTTACCATCTCGTTTCCCAAACTTACTCGTTAATGGATCGGAGGGTATCGCCGTTGGTATGGCAACTAATATGCCAACCCACAACCTTACGGAAGTCATCAACGCAACTATTGCGGTTGCAAGAAATCCTGAAATCACTCCATTGGAATTAATGCAAAATTATATCTATGGTCCTGATTTCCCTACAGGTGGTGTTATTTTAGGAAGACAAGGTATACTTGATTATTTCACGAATGGTACTGGCTCAATCTACATTCGTTCGAAATATCACATTGAAGAAGCGGCTAATGGTAAATCTTCAATCATCGTTACGGAAATTCCTTATCAAGTTAATAAGGCCGCTATGATTGAAAACATGGCCGGATTGGTCCGTGATAAAATTATTGATGGCATTACAGATATTCGTGATGAATCCTCAAAAGAGGGCATACGTGTAGTCATTGAAGTCCGTCGCGACACGATTCCAGAAGTTATTGCCAACAACCTTTTAAAACATACCCAATTACAAATTTCATACGGTGTTATCAATCTTTGCTTAGTTAATGGCGAACCTAAAGTGCTAGGTATCGTCCCAATGATTCAAAACTACATTGATCACCAAATGGACGTTTTAACACGCCGCACGAAATTCTTGCTGAAGAGAGATACGGATCGCGATCATATTGTCGTTGGCTTAATTCTCGCTCATGATAATATTGATGAAGTCATTCATATTATCCGTGGATCTAAGACCGATGATGAATCCGCAGCGAAATTAAATGAAGCGTTTGGCTTATCCAAACCACAAACGGATGCTATTTTAGCCATGACGTTACGCCGTTTGGAAGGCTTAGAACAAGAAAAACTTCAAAATGAGCATACTGAATTAACAAAGAACATCGAACATTACAATTGGTTACTTTCTGATACTAAGAACATCCTTGATATGATGATCGATGAATTGGAAGAAATCAAAAATAAATATGGCGATGATCGTATCACTGAAATCTCCAATGCCGCAGCCGATATTGACAATGAAGATCTCTTACCACAAGAAAATATCCTTGTTGTTTTAACGAAGAAAGGCTATGTCAAGAGAATGTCCGATGATACATTCCGCACACAAAATAGAGGCGGAAGAGGTGTTAAAGGCATCACCACAACCGCTGGCGACCTCGTCCAATTGATGTTACACACAAAGACGCATACGGATATTATGTTCTTCTCTAGCTTAGGATTTGTTTATCGTCTAAGAGGATACATGATTCCTGACGGTGAAAGAAATTCTAAGGGTATTCCGGCCGTTAACCTCCTCAATCTTGCACAAGATGAAAAGATCGTTGCTATCGTTCCGTGTGACGAATATGGCGAGAACGATTACTTATTCTTCGCAACCGTAAATGGTGTTGTTAAGAGAACTTCTCTTGGCGAATTTGCTTCAATCCATTCTAATGGTAAGAGAGCTATTACATTAAAAGATGACGACGAATTACTTAATGTTAAGAAGACTCATGGACATGACCTCATCTCTCTTGCTTCCAGCAACGGAAAGGTTTGTACGTTCTATGAGGATGAGGTTCGTGCAATGGGCAGAACTGCAGCTGGTGTTACTGGTATGAACTTAAAAGATGGCTCACACCTTGTTGATATCACCGGTTCTATGGATGGTAACATCGCCCTTGCGTTAACATCAAACGGTTTCGGAAAACTCTCATATTTTGCTGACACTGATATTCAAAACGAAGATGGCAGCACCACACATTATGATGGTTATCGTTTAACATCCAGAGGTGCTAAAGGTGTCTTCTCTATTAAGGATAATGGTAAGAATGGCTCATTAACCGCTTTACGCGCCGTTAATGGCGATGAAGATTTGATTGTCATCACGAACAAAGGCATCGTTATTCGTACACCGCTTTCTCAAGTTCATATTGCTGGTAGAAACACCGTAGGCGTTAAAGTCATAGCTCTTGATGCTGGCAATAAAGTCGCATCATTAACGATTGTTCCTCATGAGGATGAAACCCAAGAAGAGCAAACGTTCGTTGAAGAGGAAATAAATCCCGCTTTAGTCGGTGAAACCGAAGAGGGAGGAAATCCAACTCCAAACGATGTTGCCGAAGGAGACAACGCCAACAACCCAACCCCAAATGACGTTGAATAATAATGAGGATACTTATCCATTTTAACCCTGGGAGGAAAAAAGATATCTTTGCTGGGGCGCGTTTAAGAAAAAACCTTAAAGGCGCCCTGGAGTTGAATAACATTCAGTGGCTAGATTCTGTTTATGCCTTCCCTGATGTTGCTCATTTACTCTCTCCATCCGATAACGATATTGCCAAATATGCACGAAATGAAGGGATACCTGTGGTTGTTTCGGCTCTCTTTTCGGAAGAAGACCCAACCGCAAGTTTCCTTATGCTAGATTTGCAAGGGCACCCAATTCTGACACCTAAAGCAAGGAAGATTCTTGAATTGGCTGATTTGATTTTTGTGCCTAATGATTCCGGCAAAGAATTGGTAGCAAAAGAGTTTCCTTCCAAACACATCGAAATAGTTACCCCAGGCGTTAATCCCTTACGCTTTGAGTTCGCTGAAACGGTGTCGGATTTATCATTCTGCCGTTATGAGCGTTTCAGCCGTTGCGAGAAATATTATCTCACGGTTGGGAATTATGCTGACTCAGAAACGGTGAAGTCCTTAATCGCGATAGCGAAATTAGCCCCACATACTCGTTTCTTCTTTTTGGGGGGCGGTGTTGGCTCCAAAGCATCTCCGTTAAAAACGTTAAATAAGAAAAGTCCTGGTAACCTATCTTTCTTGCCTATCATCAATGAAGATTTATATTGCTCGGCGTTAAAAAATGCCTCAGGGCTCTTGCTATTTGATTCCATAATGGAAAACACGATGGCCGTTCTTGAGGCCTTCGCATCGAAAACCCCAGTCTTCCACATAGGGGATTTGAATAAATCTGATGCCGTTAAGAAATATCCTGATATAATCAAAAACTTCAATTCAGATAAAGAAATTGCTGATTTCATTACTTCGTTTGATAAAAGTTCGTACGAAGAGACTATAATGAAGGGGTATCAAGTTGCTGAAGAGAATAATTTATTAACGCTTGGTAAAAAGTTGAATGAATTATACAAATCATTAATCTTTAAGGAGGATTACAAATGATTGATCCAAAATTAATTGAAGCAAAGCCTGAATACGTTAAAGAGGCTTTAGCCAAAAAACTCTGGGATTTTGATCCAGAACCATTACTCGCGCTTTTTCAAAAAAGAAGAGAATTAACAAAGACAGTTGAAGAAAACAAAGCTCAACAAAATCGTCTTTCTAAGTCTGTTCCGCAAGTTAAAAAAGAAGGTGGAGATGTCCAAGCCATCTTTGCTGAAGTAAAAGAACTTGCCGCAAAGAACAAAGATGCAGAAGAAGAATTGAAAAATGTTGAGAATGAAATCAAATCTCAAATTGAAGTTCTTCCTAACTTACCAGATGATGATTTGGTTGGCGGTGGAAAAGAAAACAATACGCCTATTTATTCTTATGGCAAAAAACCTACATTTGATGGCTTCACGCCTAAGGATCATGTTGAATTGGCTGAATCTCTTGGCTTAATAGACTATAAGAGAGCTGCTAAGATCTCTGGTACAGGCACATGGTGCTACACTGGTTTAGGCGCTCAATTGGAGTGGGCCTTACTCAATTATTTCATCACGACGCATATTGCTGATGGATATACGATGATTCTCCCACCACATTTACTTAATGAACAATCCGGTTATACGGCTGGACAATTCCCTAAATTCAAAAATGAAGTATTCTGGTTAGATGGCGCTGAACCAGCAAAATTTATTCTTCCAACTGCCGAAACTGCTTTGGTCAACCTTCATAGAGATGAAGTTCTTTCTGAAGAAGACCTCCCAAAGAAATATTTTGCCTATACTCCATGCTATCGTCGTGAAGCTGGTTCCTATAGAACTGAAGAAAGGGGCATGATTCGTGGCTATCAATTCGATAAGGTTGAAATGGTTCAATATACAACCGATGATGGCTCTGATGCCGCATTTGATGAATTAGTTAAGAAAGCCCAACACCTTTTAGAAGGTTTAGGCCTTTGCTATCAATTAGACAAACTTGCCGCAGGCGATTGCTCCCACTCTATGGCTAGAACATATGATATTGAAGTTTGGATTCCTTCTATGGGTATCTTTAAAGAAGTATCTTCCGTTTCTAATGCAAGAGATTATCAAGCACGTCGTGGCATGATCCGTTACAAAGATAAAGATGGTAAGATGCATTTCTGTCATACATTAAATGGCTCTGGCCTTGCAACCTCTCGTGTCTTCCCAGCCTTACTTGAGCAAAATCAACAAGCCGATGGATCAGTCATCATCCCTGAAGTCTTACGTCCATTTATGGGCGGAATCTCCGTTTTAAAACCAGTTAACAAGAAATAATTCAAATTAACGAAAATAAGCTCTCAGAATCAACTCTGAGAGCTTTTTTAATATATGTATGCCTTATTTTAATTATTTAAGGTTGTCGGAATCTTGATTTGGTTCATCGGTAAATGTTACTTTGTCGGTGAATTTAACTTCCTGATATGCTGGAATTGGATTCTCTTTCGCGATGTATTTGCTTTGGTTAACGCCATAGACGATTGACAAGATACCAAGAATGAAATTGCCAATTACAAGCGTCACTATCCCTAGAACAACCCATGTGTATTTGCTAAGTTCCTTTTTCAAAGACGCAAGGATAGTCATGGTTAAGTCAAGCCCGAACGCGATGATAAAAGCTATCATAAAATAGAGCGAGACGCTTGCAAACATGCCGTATGCCGCTTTGACCTCTTCGATTGTATAGGCGTGATTTGAACCTTGATTCATTGAATCTGTTAGTTCTTGCAAAAGTTGCTGATTTGAAAGAATGGCAGTGTTAAACAACAAGAAAAATAAGGCGATCAGCAGGCCAATTCCACTTGTTATAGTAAAGATTATACCTAAAATTTTAATGGCTTTTTTCATAATTCTTTTTCTCCTTTGCTTAAGAATATCATTCTTTGTATGAGAAATGAATATTATTGTTTTCGTAAGATACCGTTGCTAAAGCACCATTCTTTATTGGCATGGATGGAGAATAATGGCCTAAATCCACATCAAACAAGATTGGAACGTTTAAATCGTCGAGAACTCCTTTGACTGCATCAAAACGATTCATGCCAAAAGATTCTCTATCCCAGCATAAAGGGCGGCCAATAAGAAATGCTCTAGCACTTTTAAACCAGCCCGCCTCTTTGAGCTGAAAAAGGGCTCTTCTGATTCCTAACGGAGAGAGATCACAGGCTTCTAAATACCAAATGATACCTTCATTATGTCTTTCTAAAAATTCCTTTGTTTTATCAAAAGAAGTACCACATATCATAATTAAACAGTCTAGACACCCGCCAAGAAGACGTCCATCGATGTTGCCACTCCAATTTTGCGGAACGATAACTTTCTTTGTCATATAACGGAATCTACGGAGAGGCGGTATCTCTTTTTTAATCGTTGGATCAAACTTCTTTTTGAAATTAGGCTTATTCCATTTCTCATATCCAGAGAATTCCTTCTCGCCATTCAACATTCTTAATGCATCTAATTGATTTAAGCGAAGCGGCTTTTCAAAGAATGTTGGTGCATTTGGCCCATATACCGTTATTACATCAGCGATGGTTGTTAATGTATATGTTAAATGAGTATTATCCGAAAAACCCATGAACCATTTAGGTGGGAGATTCTTGATTGTTTCAAAATCAACATATGGCAGCATTTCATTCATTAGTTCACCTCCACCAACAGAAAGAATCAAATCCGTGTCAGACGTGTATGCATTTAAGAACTCTTTTGCTCTTTCTTCTGGACTAGCTGAAGCGATTACCCCTTCGGCCAAATGAACATTCCTGCCTTCTACTATTTCATATCCTTTTTTCTTAAGATTTTTAACTGACGCCTCATATCTAGTTTGATATGGCTCAGTTGTTACGCCAAAGGAAGGCGCGACCATGGTTATCTTTGAACCTTGTTTTAAAAAATTAGCTTGTTTCATAAACATATTTTAAATGAAAAAGAATAAGTTTTTAAAATTAATGAAAATTATTTTTATATTGCTATAATTATTGAGCCATCGTGAGGAAGCCTCTATGAACCTGGTCAGGACTGGAAGGTAGCAGCCATAAGTAGAGATTCCTGTGCGGTGGTTTTCTTTTATAATATTTGTATATGAACGACGAAGAATACATGTATCAAGCATATTTAGAAGCGATGAGGGCGTTAGATGATGACGAAGTTCCTGTTGGTGCCATAGTCGTTTTAAATGGCGAAATTATCGGTAGGGGTTACAATCATCGCGAAATTAATCATGATGTTTCTTCGCATGCTGAAATTGAAGCGATTAAGGAAGCGGAGAAGAATGTTAATGATTGGCGTCTTGATGACGCGACTCTTTATGTTACTTTAGAACCATGCTTAATGTGCGCAGGAGCAATTCTTCAATCTAGAATATCCAAACTTGTATTTGCATCAGCTGATAAAAAGGATGGTGCAATAATTTCAAATTATTTCGTTTATGATCAACCCTCCATACACGAACGTCCACTCGTTTATAGTGGGGTTTTAACAGATAAGTGTGATTCTCTATTAAGAGAATTCTTTCAGCGTAAACGAAAATAATAGATATTATCGCCCTTTTTAGACCGTGTATAAAAAAATTCATATTTATTCGAATAAATCTTTATTTTTATGCTAAAATAAATGGTGATTTGGAATAGATATGATCGATTTAATTCACATTAGGAAAGATTATTACATTGATAAGAAACCATTTTCGGCCTTAAAAGATATAAATATTTCCTTTGCTGACACTGGTTTCGTATCCATTCTTGGACCTAGTGGTTGTGGCAAGACTACAACATTGAATATCATCGGTGGGCTCGATCATTACACAAACGGCGATTTATTAGTTAACGGAAAATCAACGAAAGATTTTAAAGATAAAGATTGGGATGCCTATCGTAACGAACAGGTTGGTTTTGTGTTTCAAAACTACAACTTAATCGCCTATCAAAATGTTTTATCTAACGTTGAAACTGCCTTACTGCTTAATGGCGTTTCTAGAAAAGAAAGAAAAGAGAGAGCGTTAAAAGCTCTTGAAGTTGTTGGATTGTCAGGTTCAGAGAAGAAAAAACCAAATCAACTATCTGGCGGACAGATGCAAAGAGTTGCCATTGCTAGAGCCATCATCAACAATCCTAAAATTATTTTAGCCGATGAACCAACAGGTGCCCTCGATTCCAATACGTCAATTCAAATTCTTGAGATCCTTAAGAAAATGAGCGAGACATGTCTTGTTATTATGGTCACGCATAATGCGGAACTTGCAGCAAAATATTCTGATCGAATAATCGAAATGAAGGATGGAGAAGTCGTTAAAGATTCTTCACCCTTGCCAGTGAATGAAATAAAGGATGCTCCAGCATTAGAGAAAAAGAAGACATCCATGAGCTTAATAACGACATTCAAAAGCTCATTTAAAAATATATGCACGAAGAAAGCTAGAACGATAATGACTTCGGTTGCTTCATCAATTGGCATAATCGGCGTTGCTTTGGTTTTATCTATCACGAATGGTTTTAGCGAATACGTGTCTAATTTGGAGACATCCGTTGCATCTAGTATTCCAATTACCATTAGCAAGGTGTCGTATTCATATTCTTCAAATGATTTAAATGATGGATATACTCAATACCCTAGTGAAGATAAAGTGTACGTTTATGATACGTCATCCACCAAAAGCATCTCTCACACAAATACGTTCTCTGATGAATATATTCAAAAAGTCCTTAATCCGATGGTTAAAGATGGATTGGCCCAATCCGTTATTCTTAATCGTGAAGGCTTAAGTTTTAATCTTTTGAAGGAAGTTAAATCTCCCGATGGAACAACGACATATGTTCAAATCGATCAAAGTAGGAGCGCATCTGCATCGGGATCGATTCTGGATACGGTTATCTCTGTTCCTACGACAATTTTCCATGAACTTTATGGCGAAGAGGATGATTTAAGCACTACGTATGACACTATTTGTGGCCGTTTCCCTAAATCAAGCGACGAAATCGTTTTAATAACCGACAGATATAACAGGGTAAAAAAGAATACATTAATCAATTTGGGCTTGCTTTCATCAAATGACAATGAAACGGCAAGCATCTCCTTTGAAGATATTCTTGGTTCGACATATAAAGCCTATAAGCCATCAACGTATTTTGAAGCGACATCTGATGACTCATTTAAACTGGATATCCCGGCATATGAGAATATAAAGCCTACGTATGATATTTCTACTGGCAAAATAACCTATACAGGTAGCAAAACAACAAGAACGATACAACGCTATATTGAACCTGACACCACTCAAGAAGGTTTGGCGAATCTTTATAACAACGATGCCAAATACAATCCAAAAACATTAAAAATCGTTGGCGTTTTAAGACCAGCTGAAACTTCATATATGAATCTAATGCCTGCTTCAATCGGTTATGTCAGTTCCTTAAAAGACGAATTCGTTGAAGATACTGAAAAGAGTTGCAAAACCATGCAAGAGACATCTGCTAACGCTTGGTTTTTTACGACAAACAAGAATTCCAGTGATGAAGATGGGCTTGATAGACTTTCTAGCGCAATGACTGAATTGCTAAATTCTTTAAGCTCAGAAAGCGAAACGGTTAACACGACTGTTGCAGCAAATGTTGCTTCTGCGATTAACTATGAATATTTCACAACTAAGCAGCAATACGTAGATGAAGGCAAAAGGATGGTTCCTTATTATGCCGGCTACTTTAAAGCGGCTAGACTGATTGGTCAAGATTTTAGAGAAGATCTCGTTTCCAAATTCGTCGATACCCTATATTCAACCTCTGGCGATGAAAGAACCGAATTAATTACGAAATTGATTAATAGGCTAACTCAGTCATCTTTCTATTCCCTTAATTATCAAAGTCCAACGTATGATTTGAATAGTTCCGAACTCAATCTTGATTTCAACATCTTGGATTTTGTTGCGTACTTCCAATCATATTCTTTAATTACGTCTGTAATGATTTTCCCTTCGTCGATATCGAACAAAGATACCATCAAAGCGAGAATGGATGAATGGAACAAACAAACTCCATCTGATCAAAATGTTTATTACACAGATATTATGTCTTCGTATACATCAACATTGGGAACATTTATTTCTTTAATCTCATTGGTGTTTATTATTTTTGCATCAATCTCATTGCTTGTTTCATCGATAATGACTGCTATCATCACGTACGTTTCCGTTATTGAAAGAACGAAGGAAATAGGCATTATTAGAGCCTGTGGTGCTAGAAAGAAAGACGTGGGCCATCTTTTTGAAGCTGAATGCTTAATGATTGGCTTAACGGCTGGTATCCTCGGCGTTCTTGTTACGGTTTTGTTGAATATCCCATTATCAGCCATTATCGATAATTTGTATCCAGGAAATGGGTTGAGCCATATAGCGACCCTCAATCCTCTTCATGCATTAATTCTTATTGCCTTATCCATAATTCTTGCATTTATCTCTAGTCTCATTCCAGCTAGAATCGGTGCCAAGAAAGATCCTGTTGTTGCCTTAAGGAGTGAATAATGAGTATACGTGAAGAACTGATTGAAAAAATTAAAAACGCAGAACCTATTAATGCTGATCCACATGTTGGTCTTTCGGACGAACAAATTGAGCATCAACGTAAGGAAGGTCTTTCAAACAAAACAAAGAAGAGCGTTACTAAGACTTATTGGCAAATAATTTGTGACAATGTTTTCACTTTCTTTAATATTGTTTATTTCATCATTGTTGGCTTAATGATTGCTGCAGGAATGGATCTTACCAACTATATGTTCTGTGTCCCTGTTCTTTTCAATATATGCATCGGCTTATATACCGACATTCATACTCGTCATCTCATTTCAAAATTACGTTTGATTACTGATCCAAAGGCAACTGTTGTTAGAAACGGAAAAGAGGTCAGCATCCCGGTAAATGAAGTCGTTTTGAATGATGTGATGATAGTTTCTTCCGGAGAACAAATTTGTTCTGATTCAATCGTTCTTGAAGGAAACATAGAAATGGACGAATCTCTTTTGACCGGTGAATCGATAAAGGTCACAAAGAAACCTGGCGATAAAATTTTAAGCGCCACATATGTTAAATCAGGCAAGGCGTATGTTCGAGTTTGCGCTGTCGGAAGCGCTAATTATTCTGAGAGCATTCAAGCAAGTGCTAAAGCTTTTAAGCGTCCTAAGAGTGAACTCAAATCTTCATGTTTAAAGATATTCTGGACTACAGGAGTCGTTTCAATGTCTTTGGGCATTGCCACGACCGTATCTTGGCTTATTAGATGCATCGCAAATAACGATTTAAACTATGAATCATACAAAGAATTCATCCCTTCCTTATCTGGTTCAATGATTGCAATGATTCCTGCCGGATTGTATTTGCTCGTTTCTCTTGCGTTAGCTGTTTCGGTCGGAAGACTTGCTAGAAAGAAGATGAATGTCCAAGAACTTTATTGTGTCGAAATGCTTGCGAAGGTCGATACTATTTGTTTTGACAAAACAGGAACAATCACGGATGGTTCTCTTAATTTGTATGCTGTAGATGTGTATGAGGTTTTTTCTAAGGACGATCTTCAAAAATATATTTGCTCAATCATTAAAAAGAATGGCGATGCTAATCAAACCGCCAAAGCCTTACTCTCATCATTTAAAGAATATTCAAAAGAACCTGATGAAACGATTCCTTTTGATTCTGATAAAAAGTATGCGGCTGGATATTATAAGGATATTGGATTATTCATATACGGGGCCCCTGAATTCATTCCAGGAGAGATTAACGATATCCAAAGAAAACGTTTAAAGGAATTAACTGGCAAAGGCTTTAGGGTATTGGGTATTTTCCATTCAAAGAGCAATTTCATAAATAAAGAATTGCCAGCCGATTTGAAGCTTGTTGGCATCATTTCAATGAGTGATCACATCAAATATGATGCTAAAAAGAACATTGAATGGTTCGTTTCCAATGGCGTTCAAGTAAAAGTTATTTCTGGCGATAATGCTGCAACGGTTGCATATATCGCAAAAGAAGCGGGCGTTCCTAATGCGGATAAATATATTTCAATGGAGAACATTTCTGATGAAGAAATTCCAAATATAGTTGAGACGTATGCTGTTTTTGGACGCGTTAAGCCTGAACAAAAGGCGAATCTCATTGCCGCATTGCAGGAAAAAGATCATAAGGTCGCAATGACTGGCGATGGTGTTAATGATATTCTCGCCCTTAAAAAAGCAGATTGTTCTATCGCCATGGGCTCTGGATCCTCGGCAGCCAGAAACGTTGCTCACATCGTTTCTGTTGATAACGATTTCTCAAAACTTCCTGATGTCGTTGCTGAGGGAAGAAGATCGATCAACAATCTTCAAAGAAGTGCGTCGTTATTTTTAGCCAAAACGATTTTTGCAACGACTTTGACTTTCTTCTTCTTTATCGTTCAAAGCTGTGGAGGAATACCTTATCCATTCACGCCTAAGAACCTTTATATTTGGGAAATCGTCACGATTGCTGGTGGAGGATTCTTCCTTGCTCTTCAAAAAACAAACGACCGTATCAAAAACTCATTCATGAGTAACGTTCTTAGAAGGTCAATTCCGGGCGGCTTTGTCCAAATTCTCGCTGTTATCATTATTTATAGCATTCAAATGTCAAATCCATCTTTCATTAGTGAGGATCAAGCGTTATTGATGTCTGTTATTAGCTTTACTGTCCTTTCTTATTGTGTTTTAGGCCAAGTTTCTTGGAAATTTGATAAGTATCGTGGAACGATTTTCGGCCTATTGCTCGCATCAGGCGTTTGCTTATTCATGCTAGATTATTTCTTTGGGGAAAAACTCGTAAAGATGCTATCATTACGCCACAAAATGGATGAAGGAGTCACTAGTATCTTCGGCCTTAAATACAATTGCTTAACCCCAACGCATATTTGGATGACAATAGGTATAACGGCCGCATTAATTGTTATTTATTTCTTACTCAACTATCTTGATAGTCATTATTTAAAGAAAAAGGAGATCAAAAATGAGAATCAATCCAGAAGTTAAAAAAGCGTTAGAGGAAGGCAAGGCAGTTGTTGCTTTAGAGAGCACGATAATTTCCCATGGCATGCCTTATCCTAGAAATGTTCAAACCGCTTTAAGCGTTGAAAAAGTCATTCGTGATAATGGAGCAGTTCCAGCCACAATGGGTATCATTGATGGTGAACCTATTATCGGTATGACTCCTGCTATGATAGAAGAATTCGGAAAAAGAAAGGGTATAGCTAAAGTATCTAAGAGAGATTTCCCGGTTGTTGTTGCAAATCATGGATGGGGCGCGACCACAGTTAGTGGGACTATCCTTATGGCCAAAGCTGCTGGAATTGAAGTCTTTGTCACTGGTGGCATTGGTGGCGTTCATCGTGGAGCAGAAAATACGATGGATGTATCACGTGATTTATATGAAATTGGCGAAAACCCTGTTACGGTTGTTTGCGCAGGATGCAAAGCAATACTTGATATTGATAAAACGCTTGAAGTTCTTGAAACTCAAGGCGTCACGGTAATGTCATATAAAGAAAAAGGTTTTGCTAATTTCTATTGCCGTAACTCTGGAAAGCCTGTCGATGTTGTGTTTAATTCTCCAGAAGAAGCTGCTGCAATAATCAAAGCAAGACGTGACCTTGGATTAACTGGCGGAATGCTTATTGCAAACCCTGTTCCAGAGAAATACGCTTTATCACATGAATACATTGATGGAATCATTGATGACGCCATTAAAGAATGTGATGAAAAAGGCATTAAAGGCAAAGATATTACACCATTCTTATTAGCCAAAATCGCAGAAGTTACAGGCGGTAAGAGCTTAGATACAAATATCGCCTTAGTTTTAAACAACGCTGAATTAGGTGCAAAGATTGCTGTTGAATACGCCACAATGAAAAAGAAAGGGGCATAAGGGATGACAACTGAGCAAAGATTTAAATTAGCCCTTAAAGAGATGATGCAAACAAAGCAGCTTAGTGATATTAATGTTACTACTCTTTGTGACAAGCTTCATCTTCATAGGCAGACCTTTTATTATCATTTCCAAGATATCTATGATCTTTTAGCTTCTATCTTCCTTAATGAAGACGTTCCAGGTTTGATTAATTGCAATGAAATTAAAGAAATCCTTGAATGTCTGCTTGAATATTCAAAGAGGAACTTTGATTTCTTGCGCTCTACTTATCAATCGGCTGGTTCTGATTTGGTTAACGATTTTTTCTATAACAAAATAATCACGAGAATGATCACCGTTTATTCTCCGCACGAAAGCGGAATTGGCCTAACTAAAGCCGCATACCGCAATGTTGCTAGAAGATTTGCCGCCAGCGTGTCGCAAGAATTCTCCTTTGCTTTCAAAAGCCAAGGAATAACAGTTCAAAAACTTGAAACATTCTTGAAGAAATACATCAATTCAGCAACACTCATCCTCTATCCGGCCATAATTTCCATGGTTAAAGAAGAGAAAAGAAGATAGGTAGCCTTTATTTTCTTGTTTAAAATAATTATAGAAAGACTATAATTACTTGCGTTTAGAGGTTACCTTCTATAAAAAATGCATATGTAATGACACACATGTGATGGTCATTGCCAACACAAATCCATAGGAGGATTAAAATAAAAATATGAAGAAAAATGAAGCGATGGGATGGATTGTTTACATCCTAATGTTAGGTATTGCAGCCGTTGTTGGTTTTGTAATCCTTAGACCTGAATTATCAAGTAATGGCGCGAATTTGCCAATGCATTCGATCCTTTATGTCATTATCATGGTTGTTGCCGGTATCTTACTTGCAGCAATATTCCTTGAGATAGGACACATTATTGGTGCAAAAATTGGCGGATACAAGATCACAAAGGTCAATATTCTTGGAATTCAATTCAAAAAAGAGAAAGATGACAAATTCCATTTCTCATTCTCTTTCTCCTTTGATGGTTTAACTGGCGAAACTGCCATAACTCCAAATGATAAAAACAAAGCAAACCCAAGACATGTTATCTATGCACCTCTCGTTATTTTCTTGCTTGAAGCGGCCTTATGCGTTGTTTCGATCGTTCTTGGAAGAACGTTCAATAGCGACAATGCCAAATTAGGTGAATCCTTATATGTTACAGGACTCATCCTCTTAACGATATTCGTCATCGTTAATGTCTACAATATCTTCCCAGCCGCTTTAGATAGCAAAAATGATGGCTATTTAATGACGATTTTAAATAACAAAACAAACGTTGAAGCATATAACAACCTTCTTATTGCTCAGGAAAAGATGGCTCTTGGCCAAGATTTATCAGAGACGCCTATTTATCAAGAAGTAACTGATTTTACAAATTCATTGAACCAAGTGGCAATTTATAAGGCTTTAAAAGAAAAAGACTATGCTAAAGCATTAGAAATCAATGAATACAGCATTGCGTCAAAAGCTAAAGTTTCTTCTAAGGTCTATAACAACGCAGTTGCTCAAAAATTATCAATTCACTTATTAACTGGTGATTTTGAAGATGCCAAAAACGAATATGTCTCCCTTCCTTTAGATGAAAAGAAGTTCATCGCTAACTTAGGGACAGCCCCAGCTGTTAGAGCATATTTATTGGTTTCTGGTCTTATTGATGAAAGTGAAACGGAAACCAAGGCGGCACTCGCCCACGCCGATAAGGCTATTAAAGATTCTGGCGAAGAGAAGAAAGACATCGAATTAGAACTCATCAAAGAATCTCTTAGCAAGGTTGCTAAAGCTCATGGTGATTGGGATTTCTCCGACTATTCTTTTGAAGAAAAGAAAGAAGACAAACCAACTGACGAAAATAAAACTGAAGAAGGTAAATCTCAAGATGAGACTCCTTCCGACACTGAAGAAAAGAATTAAATTTTCTAAAATGAAAGGACTGAAATTAATCAGTCCTTTTTCTTTTATTGATGCACGTATGCCTTATTTTGATGTTTCTGGATATGTACTAGTAACAAATTCAGCTTGGGTTCCTGCGCTTATTTCGCCTTTCTTGTGCTCGATTAAATTTTCATATCTTTGATCGAAATAGGATAATGTATACGTTTTCGCATTTTCTATATCGATCGTGTATTCTTCATCGACAGGTATATAGCAAATAAATGCCTTATTCATCGAAGCGTAAGACAAACTACCATTTGAAAGAAGGGAACCATTCTCTAATCCAGCGACAGTTTTGCCATTCTTATTTTTGATGGTGATTGTTGTGTTTTCGTCGATTTCCGGAACTTGAAGGTAATAATAACTTCCATCATCGTTAAATGAGCCTACGGAGCTTGTGTAGTTTGTATCCAGTGCCATTAAGCTACTAAGACATACTTCAGGATAATGTCCTTGAGCCAAGGCTTTGATATTATCGGTAGAGAGGAAAGCAAAGAAATAATCAACATGGTTTGCGAGTGTTTTTGCTAAAGCCGTGATTAAGGATTTCAACGCTTTAATTATCTCTGAAGGATCATCAACGATGCCCATTGAATTGAAGGCCGTCTTTAATGCGTAGAATATATCAGTTTCAAATGCGCTTAAATCATGAAATAAATTATTGACGACTATATCAACGTTAGCATCATTTATCAAAGTTTTTGCTAAAGATATTCCGAGGTTCATTAAAGAGAATTTGCTTTGCCCATTGTTGTAGATAATCTCAAATACCGTTCTGAGTCCACTTTGCAAATTTTCCACATAATATTCTCTTGTACCAATGCCATCTAAGGTAAGGTTTGTTAGCAATTCATCTAAAAAGAGGCCGGACGTCCAGTTTTTTCTGACGTATGTTGCATCATTTATGCCTAATGCTTCTTCCTTGCTTCCGCGCATATTAAAATCGGAGATTAGATAATCGCCTAAAGCCGATCTATTATCTACGTGGTTGTAGTTAGCGAGCATCTTTGAAGAAAAACTACTGTAATTAGAGTTTCTTACTGAATCTGGAAGATAATGGTCTATTCCATATCTTGTGAATCTCAATTTTGACATTGCCACCAATGGGACTGGGTCATTTGCATTAACAATGTTATGAATATTTGAATATATTTGGCTTCGAGGCGAGATTGTTTCTTCCCATGAGGCACCTTGCGGTGGTTCGAAACAATATGCGTATATGTCTTCTTTTTTAATTGTTACGTCTAAACCATCGAATACCGGTTGGTTGAAATTTATTTTTTGATCTATTCTTCCTACCGCAAGATTGTTGGTTGCTCCACCGCGAGAATATCCGACAGTCCAGAGCTTGATTGAGCCAGTTATTTTATGAGATTCAAGATAGTCTTTCAATGAATCTAAGTATATCGTTGAAGCTTCATAGAAACCTTGATGCTGGGGGAACTCTTTTCCATCACTCAATGTGACATTGCTTGCCCATTCTCTTTCATATCCACCACCACGTATACCTACTGCGACAAGAGTTTGCCCATCTATTTGTTTTTGGGCGATACACGTGCCTAATGAATCAGCAGTAGGCTTTTTCTTGTAATAAGAATTTGCTTCAATGTCGGAAAATCCATTCCCTTGGAAGAAAGACTCTACGTTGCAGTATTTATGGTCATAAGATGTAGAACTGTTGCTTGCAAAAGAGGCCATTGCCAAACAAAGGCTTGCGGTGGCTAAGGAAGAATTATATTTGGTGGAATCGCCCTTAAAATACTCATCTGTGTAATACGCCTTACCGCTATAATCATCGCTCGTTGATTGAGAATAGCGGAAACTGAAACTCCCTTTTCCACCATCACATGAGCATAGAAGTAATGTGAGTGAGCTATATGTAAGAATTTTCTTAAATTTCATCCCGTATATTGTAGCAAATTAAAAGAAAGAATAATAAAAAAGAAACTATAATGATATACTTTGTATATGGACGCGAATATTGCATACAACGAGTTTCTCTATCGAAAAAGAAGGGAAAAACACCTCTCAAAGAGAAAATTTGCAAAATTCCTTAACATCCCGCCATTATTCTACTCATATTACGAAAACGGTTATGTTAAACCGGGAAAGAAATACGTCAAAAGGATTTCCGATGCTTTAGGCGTCGACTATTCTCAATACCTTGAAGGGATATCAAGCTATCCAACTCCGTTGCCAGAAAAAACCGGATGGTTCGTCAGATTTTATAAAAACTTCCTTTCCAAATTGTATGTAAGGATTGGCATATTGGTTTTATTGCTTGCTTCAGTTGGCTTAACCATAACTGGTTTTGTTCGTTATAACTACACGATGAACCATGCGACAGAATTCTACAATGAAACATATTTATCTTTCGTTTCAGCGATGAGAGAAAAAGGCGGTTCAACAGTCTCTCTTCTTCATGAGATGACGAGACCTGAAATCCATTCAAAAGATGGAGATATGTTCGTTTCAATAAGCACATCCCAACAAGATTATGCAGTAAGAAGCTTGACGGCATACGTTTGTTATTCGAATAAGGATGAAAATATGTACTACATCGTTCCAAACGATGCAGAAGAAGCAGTCACAAAGATTAAGTTTCAATACATTGATGCAAGTACGTTGATTAAATACAACAGTTCATTCTCAAGAACGGATAAAAATTCTGAATTTGTTTTCTCTGATGATATAACTAATGACAGTGGTAAATCGATTAAAGGTGATGCTGAATTTGAAACGATTAAGGAAAAGGCATTAAGCCATATAAATGAAATAAATACCGCTTTTACGACGCTCATAAAAAACGAATTGGGCATGGATTATGATTTTTATAATCAATTGCTAATCGACCATTCAACTAGCGCAACAAATAATCTATTTGCGGAAGTGTCTTCTTTAGCTATGGGTATTGGCGGAGTTGTTCTTACTGGCGCATTTTTATTTGCTATCCTCTTCTCTGTTTTCTTTGCTGAAAGTCAAAAAAAGAAAAAAGAAGAGATACCTGTAGTTAAATTAGCAGATGACGCACCAATTTCTAGGAACTATAAAATACCAAAGAAAGACATCCGTTTCTTCCCATTTGTCCCTGAAACTGTTTATGAAATACTTGGTATCTTACTTGTTTTCTTTGGCTCAGTAAGAATAGCATTGTACGCCGTTAATTTATTTTCCTCTTCAGGCGTTGAACAAGCTAATTTTGAATCAACAAGTTTAAGTTTGTTCATGTACTTTACGGTTGGCATGTTCCTTCTTTACTTCATAGATTTTGATATTTTCCTTGATGATAAACGTTCATTAAGAAATTTCTTCTTATATGGGATTGTCTTTTTCGGGCTTTATATTCTTGAGGCTGTTTTAGTCGAATACTTTAGCATGACTAGAGGGGTTGCTAAGATTGTTGATCTCTTCTATGTCATTCCAAATAACTTCTCTACGATCGCTTGTTATTTTGGCATTATGGTTTTCCTTTTTTACTCTCCAAAATGGATGAACACGAAAAAGAAGACTATTGCATTTAGATGTTTAAGCATCTTGCCTTTAGCTTGGATATTGATTTCAACTATTATTTTTCAAAACTACAAGAAATGGGGAATGCAGTTTAACACATGGCAAGTCTACTTCTTTAATTCGGAAAGACCTCAATTCTCATTGCTATGCTGCTCATACCTCGTTGGTCTCTACTTCTTGAGATTGTTCTTCAAAAAGAGATATGGACCAGAGAACGCCGCGAGATTCTTCAATGGCAATAAGTTTTATTTCATGAAGAACATTCTTGCCTGCTTGATCATATGCGTCCTTTCATTGTCCGAATACCTTTTAGCTCATTCTAGTAAAGGCAATAAAGGGCTTGGAGGTTATTGGCAAATTATTTATTTGGCACCTATGTTGCTTTTCTATCACCCCCATTTTGGTAGAAGAAACAAACCATTAGATTATTTCACCCTTATCTTATATGGCGTCTTCTTTGGCATTGGTTATGTTATCGCAGCTGGCGTTATTATTAGTTCCCTCTTCCTTCGCTAATTATTTGTTTAATATATCTGAGCCTTATGGTTTTATCTTTAATCACGTTCATAACAACTGTCGTCTTGATGATTTGTCTTATCGTTTTCAAACCGACAATTAGAATAGGAAAAATATCGTTTCAAACTTTTTGGGTTGTCACTTTAACGGGGGCGTTAGTTGTTTTATGCACAAATCAGATTGATTTAAGCTCTTTATGGTCATCTTTAACTAGTGGTGCGATGAATCCTCTAAAGATACTTGTTTTATTTATATCGTTGTCTATGATTTCGATATCTCTTGATGAACTTAATTTCTTTAATTTCTTATCAACTCAAGCCTTAAAGAAATCTAAAGGCAGCCAATATAAGATATTCTTCACCATATATTTCTTGGTTGCTATATTAACCATATTCACGTCTAACGATATTGTTATTCTTACGTTTACTCCTTTTATCATTTCTTTCTCTAAGAAAGCCAAGATTAATCCATTGCCATTCTTGATTTGCGAATTCGTAAACGCTAACACGTATTCAATGCTTTTATCAATTGGCAATCCAACGAATATCTATCTTGCAGGATCGGAAAACATCTCTTTTGCCTATTATTTATCAAAGATGTGGCTACCAACCTTATTCGCTGGATTGGCTACACTTGGCGTTATCTTACTTATATTCAGAAAAGATTTATCCAAAAAGATAGAAGATATTGAAATAGAAGAAGTCTCGTTAAAAAGCAAGCCATTGGTAATAATCAATCTTGTTGTTTTGGGAATAACAACAATAATGCTTGTCATTTCCAATTATATTTCCTTGGAGATGTGGATCATTTGCTTAAGTTCAATGATTGTTATGAGTATTGTTTTGTTTGCCTATTCAATAAAAGCAAAAAACAAAGATTATTTGTTTAAAACATACAAGAGATTGCCGTATAACTTAATACCATTCATTTTATCGATGTTTATATTGGTGCTAGCTTTGAAAGAAAATGGTGTTATTTCTTATCTTCAAGAAGCGTTAGATTATTTATCAGTTAATAGCATTGCAGAAAGTTTTTGCTATACCATAAGTTCAACGTTATTTGATAATGTTATAAACAATATACCTATGTCAGTATTGTATTCATCAATTCTTGAAGGCAAGTCTGAACTCGCTATATTTTCTACAATAATTGGGTCAAATATTGGTGCTTATCTAACTCCAATTGGTGCCTTAGCTGGAATCATGTGGATGTCGATATTAAAGAAACATGATGTGAATTTCAATTTCATGTCGTTCGTTAAATACGGAATTGTATTGGTTCCTGCAGCGTTAATCTCATCCACATTAGGGATTTGGCTTATGTGTGGAATGTAATTAACCTATTTTTTTCGATCATGTTTTTAGGCCAACTTATTAATGCGTGCCTTGTATTTCATCTTTTAGTTCGCTTAAGTCTTTTGAAATGATTTCATATACAATTGAATAATCCGTTTTGCCGTAATCATGAACGATGCCATTTCTAAATCCAGCAATATGTCCCCACTTTATTTTTGAATGCTTGTTTTTGTACTCGCTGGATATGTGGGTGATGTTCTCAGCCATTTGAATCAATCTGAACATTACTGCATCTATCAGCATTTCATCGTTCATAAATTCTTCAAATGATTTATTCCCGGCATAGACGAGTATTGCATCTATATTTTCGATGCATTTTTCTGTGTAATACCCATCATCCTTTACGTTATCCATATATTTTCCTCCCATCTTTCAATATTTCGTTCAACAATTCTTTATTTTCTAAATCGTTAAATCTAATTAAATCAATTTTTTTGTGCAGCGACTGCCTTAGTTCCTCTATAAGTCCGACAAAATCCATACCAGAGAGTGATGTGGCAATAAACAAATCCACATCACTGTCACCTTTAGCATATCCTTTGGCATAGCTTCCGAAAAGATAGCAGAAACTTATCTTATCTTCGTATTTTAAAAAGATATTTGAGCATGCAACAGTTATTTCATCTATTGTTAGCGTACCCTTTGTTTCTGTGATTTCATATTTTTCCTTTAAAATATTCTTTATCATTTCCCTTTTTAAAGAGTTACCGTATGAGGGGTCACTTTCATACCTATTGTAGGTTCTTAGGGGAACAGAGGCTGCATTTGCAGCATCTTTGATGGTTAAATTCAAACTGATTCTTAATTCTTTTAAAGTCATAATGGCACACTTCTTTATATATAATATGCCAAAATGGCACTAAAGTAAAATTATGTATGCCAATTTTTAAAATAAAAATCAACGAATTGATTTACGTTTTGATGCTTTGCACTTTTTGCTCTGCCGATCGTAACCCTCGTGGAGATTGATACTATCTAGCTATACAAGGGTTTGCAACCGAACCCCTTTAGGAAGTTAATTGATACTGTACCCGTTTAAGCGATGACAAACGCCTATACACTAATCGAATAGTAAATTATATCCATTGCTTATGGGAGTTTTTACAGTACATTTGCTAGTGCTAGTAAGAATAATTTCATGATAAAAAAAGATAGATTTAAATAGTCTAAAATGTTGTCTTTATTAATTAAATTAATAGTATTTATAAAATACATGTTAGTAATAAATAAAGGCAAAATTTTTTAAAATTATTTTTTAATTTAACATTTCTAATCAAGTTTAATTTTATTTTTAAATCTTGGTTTTCTAATTTTCCAAGAGTGAATGCTTTCACCTTCTGATCTACACATATTATGAGTATCTAGATCATTTAGAACTATACTAATCAAATCGTATTCTAATTGATTCTCTGTGAAGTTATGGTTTCTTTTATATTCGACCATGTCTGTTTTGAGAAAGTATTTGTTTGTGTCTATTGTGTTCTCTACGAACCGTTTGAAGTTTTGATTAGGAGTTCTCTTTTTGATTTCTGAGAAGGACTTTATTTGAAATTTTTTGTTTGATTTAGTCTTGCCTATCATCTCATAAAGATAACCGTTTCTTGAGGCGAATTTTTTCATCCTATCATATTTAACTAAAACTTCGTGCATTGCCATTTGAATAACTGGCTTAACTTCGTAGAGACAAATCGTTCCGTTTCTATAAAAAACAACCAAATCTGGATGGTACTCTCTTTCTTTTCCACCATATTTATAATTGATAACGAAATTTTGTCCTCTTATATCTATTACGTCATCTTGTTTGTTTAGCCTATCGAATATGTATTTTTCATCCGTAGAGCCAACGTAAAATTTAAAACCGGTTTTAGTTGTTACTAATAAATTTTCATTCTTTTTAACCACAGATGACTTTTGAGTCCAATTGGCCATATTTAAAAATTGTTCATAGGTGAATTTCTTTATTTTGTATGTATTTGTTTCCATAAGCTTATTTTATACGTCAGATGAATTTTGCACAACTCTTATTACGAGCGCTCATTATGACACGAAAATTATAAAAAATAAAACCCCATGAGCTTTAATTCACTCATGGGGTCCTTTTTAAAGTGGAAGATCTTTCTTCTTAAATTTGATATCTCCTAGGATATAGCCAATTAAACCTACCGCTGCCAGGATGACTAGCTTCCATATCCAAGCCGTTGTTCCATCTAAGATAGAAACAACGTCGAATAAGGAAATGATAGAAACATAGTTGAAGTAGTTTAATGCGCCAATTCTAACAACTGATGGAATAACTGGTGATCCAAATAAACCGAGCATTGTAGCGACGAGGAAGAACATTGATAATCCTCCGCCAATTGCCATAGCCTTCTTTGATCTGTCGAAATAACAAGATGTGAAGAAGTTGATGCCACTGATTGCAAACATTACAGCGAATGCACCCAAATTGATTAATAAGAGTTTTCCGATTGTAAGATTTGTCGTGACGTTTGCTATAGATAAGCAAATGACAGATGTGATTGAAGTGCATGCAAACATCAAGAATAATGAGAGGACTAAGAATAAGCTTTGCGTAAATGTTACTTGACGACGTTTTGTGGATGTTGATAAGACGTATGCCATTGAGCCTGAATCAACTTGGCCAGCAACTAAGTTGTTGGATGCCATGATTATGTAGATGATAGGAAGCAATAAGCCAGCCATTTTGAAGAAGATTGAACCAACGATCAAACCATATAAATCCATTTGACCAAGTTCTTCGATGGCGCTAGAAACATCTTCTGGCAATTTATCTAACAATGAACCTGCGACATTTACGTTTAAATTCTCTTTGATTTCTGTGACCTTAGCGTCATATTCATCTTGAGATAGTGATGAATCAAGCAAGGAAATTTCGTAAGTTAACTTTTCTTGATATTCTTGAGCTGCTTCATGTGCAATTTTATGAACATAGTCATATGTGTAGCCCATGTTGTCATATTGTTCTTTTGTGACACCATAAGTGCTTAATGTATCAAGCAAAGTGTTGATTGTTTCTTCTTCTGTCATTTTACCAGCAATGAGCATAGAGGTTGCGTCATATGCACGATCTTGTCTGAAAGAGATTCTATCGTCTGATTTGATGTATTCGGAAAGAGTCGTTGTGGCATTTCCTGAAGCGGTATTGATGACATCATTCATCATATATGAAGTTAAGTCTGTTACATATTCTTCAGGGATATCTTCTTTGTATTGATTATAGATGGAATCAGCTTGATTGTTTGGGTTGATAGTGACAATGGCGCTAGAAGAAGTAGTGTACTTATCAATTACTTTGTTGATGGCATATGTGTAAGAAGGGGTAACGTATGTGCTAACGAATGCCTCGGTTTGAAGAGTTTTGTTGCTCTTAGCTTTCTCGATGTATTCGTTTGTTACTGATTGGGTGTATTCAGTGATTTTTTCTTGCTTTAATTTTGCAATTGCTTCATCTTGGCTTAAACCAGTTGACATATATTCAACGATTTTTGCTTGAGCATCACTTGATTGCATATACTCAGTAACTTTTGCTGTTACTTCGTTTGTGATTTCTTCTTTGATTTCGTCTGTTGATAAATAATCAGTAATTAAAGAAGTTAATGTAGTGACATATGTGCCTGTATATGTTTCTGTTGTATTGATTTCATTGAATTTGACGGTGAATTCTTCATCGAATAGTTCTTCGCCACTCAAAGAAATATCGTATTCAGTAACCGCATTCTTTTTAACCGTTGCCGAAATTGCTTCATCGACGATTGTATCTTTGACGCTATCTTTTACTGAAGATATTGATGATGTGCCGGAAATGAGCATGACACATGCAAGCATGAAACATACTGCTACAGTGATTATTGCCCACATCACGCCATTAGCTTTGCATGATTGTTTGAATAATGCTTTAGAAAATAATTTGTTATTTTTTCTTTCTTCTACATTTTCCATTTTATTTAGCCTCCTTTGCTTTTTCGTTCATTATTTGATTGAAATGTTTCTCTAGGGTGTATTTGACCTCGGAAACGAATTTGACATCCAAGTCCTTAAGACTCTTGAATAGATTGTTTATTTGACTCTTTTCAATTGAAGCGGTTACTTGGTTGAATTCTTCTTGATCTCTTATGATCTTGAAGTCATATGTTTTGAATTTTTTATATGATTCGAGGTTGTTGAATTCGATCTTGAAATCAACGACATTTCTGTTTCTGATGCTATTCATATCGGCAATATCGATTATGTGACCATCAGAAATGAGTGCTACTTTATCACATGTCTCCTCCATTTCGTTAAACATATGGGATGACATGAATATCGTTTTGCCTCTTTTGTGTTCCTCTTCGATGATTTCGAGGAAGGCATCACGCATCAAAGGATCTAGACCAGTGGTCGGTTCATCGAGAATGATGATAGGTTGATCATCCATCAAGGCTGCAACTAAGGCAGTCTTCTGTTTCATACCTTTACTCATTCTTTTTAAGTTTGCGCGTGGATCAAGCTGCAGTCTTTCAATTAACTCATTCGCATAATCGAAGGAATCCATTCCAAGAAATTCAGCTTGGCTTTTCAAAAAATTGATACCAGTTTTTAAATCAGGGAAAGCAATTTCACCGGGGACGTATCCCACTAAACGGGAAATTTCAGCTTGGTTTGACCAAGATTCCATGCCATTGACATAGCAGTTTCCACTTGTAGGTTTGATGAATCCGAGAATGCTTCTGATTGTTGTGGTTTTACCACTGCCATTAGTTCCTACGAATCCAATCATCTCACCTTTGTTGATTGTGAGATTTTCATTGAAGACACCTCTAGAGGAGCCATAGTCTTTTGTCAGGTTCTTTATTTCAATGAGTCCTTCATTTTTAAGTTCCATTAGAGGGCACCTCCAAAATCTTTGTCTTCTTTGTAGAATTTCATGAAGTAATCTTCCAATGTCTCTTTGATATTGTTAAATTCCTTCATTTTGAAATCCGATAGATAGGAGATAACCTTATTGATGTTTTTATCATCAGCGGTTATGAAGACTTTATTCTTTTCCTCTCTATCTTTAACGATGGTGATGATTGATGAATCATAGCTTGATTTGAAACGTGTATATTCGTCTTTATTTTCAAATACAATTCGATATTGTTTTAAACTTGCGTGTTTCAAATCGTTTGCGATGAACTCTGAAACAATTTTTCCATCTTTGATGATGGCGATTCTGTCACATGTCGCATCAACTTCAGAGAAGATGTGGCTTGAAAGCAGTATGGTCTTGCCTCTTTCCTTTTCTTCTTTTATGAAATTAATGAAATTTTGTTGCATGACAGGATCAAGTCCTGATGTTGGCTCGTCAAGTATTAAAACTTGTGGATCGGACATAAATGCAGTCACGATTGCAAGTTTTCGCTTAACGCCAAGTGACATATGTTTTGTGTCACCTTTTAATACGTTGTCTGTTAGATCAAATAATTTGATCATTTTGTCTAACATTTCTTGATTATGTATCCCATACATGTTTTGCATCATGGAGATGAATTCGTATCCAGTTAAACCTGCCGGTAAAGCGATTTCGCCAGGGATGTATCCAACATTTGATAATATTTTTGAATAATCCTTGAAAGAATCCATGCCTAAGATTTTCGTGTTTCCACTAGATGGTTTTGAGAATCCCATTAAATGCCTTATGGTTGTGGATTTACCAGCCCCATTAGGTCCTAAGAATCCAAAGACTTCACCTTTTTCAATTTGGAATGACACGTCAAATACTCCACGTCCAGATCCATAATCTTTTGTTAGATGATTTACTTCAATTATACTCAAGATTAAATCCTCCTTTCGTATCAATTCATACCTGAGTTCGATTTAGGACTCGGGTTTGATTTTGATAACGGGGCAAATTATAATAAGCATGTAAATTCAAGACAAAGGTCAAATATCGTATCAAAGTCCAATATTGGACATAAGTACGAAATGTGATTATTTTGGAGGCGCTATCATGACTACAACATATAGAAATTCAATCAGAACAAAGAAGATGATAAGGGAGGCGTTTGCTGATCTCGTGTCAAGAAAACAAGATATCAGTAAGATAACCGTAAAGGAGTTAGTTGAGAAAGCGGATATTTCTAAATCAACGTTCTATTGCCATTATCAAGACATTTATGCCGTTACAGAAGAATTTGAACAGGAGATATTGTCTTTATTGAATGAAACATTGGATAGTTATACGAAAGACCATCAAGAAGAATTTGCACCATATATCAAGAAAATCATTCAACATCTGAAAGATAATGAGAAGTTATATAAAAAAATCTTTATCTCTGATTTGCCTAGCAAATTTATTACTCAGCTAAAGAACATCTGCAATGAACGTATAAACAAAGACGTTCATCTCGATGCTTTATCGAAAGATCCTGATGTTAGATTTGGTGAAATTGATTTCTTGACGAATGGCATTATTCACTTGTTTGTTGATTATTTCAAAGGGGATATCAATATATCTTTAGATGAAATAGGGGAACTTTGTAACAAATTACTGCATAGATTGGCTGAAGCTGAAAGTAAATTAGATTAATCCCTGCAATTATTGATTTGCCAACTAAACGACTCCAATTTTGAGTGAAGGTATTAATGAACGTTGAAATACACATTTTTCCAATTGGCCAAATAAATCATAATTTGAACGCTGAATGCGCTGTTGCAGGATAGGTAGCCGAAAATAAATAACGTTTTTGCACTGCTCAAATTAATGATTTGTTTTAAAAGTTAAACTTTTAAATGAAAGAAAGGCGCCCTATCTTTTAACATTTAAAG
>CAVHQU010000008.1:0-58369 GCA_963638555.1 bacterium
TGTGTCGATGATTTCCCACTTAATAAGAAAGTCGATGTCGTTATCCGTCCAGAAGACGTCGTTCTTAACGAACCAGGAGAAGGCGTCGTTGATGCGATAATTCTCTCCTCCGTTTTCAAGGGAGAGGACTATTCTTACGAACTTAAAGTAGGCAAAACTGAAATCACATGCCGTGAACATAAAGCCCGTCTTGTCGGCTCTAAAGTTTCCATTTCCGTTGATAAAGAGAATCTTCAAATCATGGAAAAGGAACTTTCAGAGAACTCCTATGACGATTCATATATTGGCAAAGACAACAAAGTTTACATTTCCGAAGTTCCATTTGATGTCGATATCACAAAGCTCTTAAAAGGTTCCTCAATCAACGAAGACGGCTACCTTGTCGATCCTAAAAACGGACGTCAATATGATCTAACTGATGCGGATGTCATCGCCTCATTTGATCTTGATTGCGCAGAGCTTTCCGATAATCTTGAAGAAGGACAAATCGAAGGCAAGATTCAAACTGCAGTTTGGATTGGCGACCATTATCAATATCTTGTTAGAAATGAAAACGAAGACGACTTCGTTTGCAATTCAACATATGCTTGGAACATCGGTGATGAAGTCTCCATTAAGATTCCAGCTGAAAAAATCTCTATTCGTTTAAAGAAAGGGCTAGACAACTATGTCCGCGGCTAGTGAGGGAATGAAAAGAGAAGCAAAGAGCAAGAAATTCTTCCGTCTAAAAAGAAAATACCTTTGCATCCCTTATGCCATTTTCTTGGCCTTATTCGTAATAATCCCTATTCTTTTGATTGTTTGGTATGCTTTCACGAATGAAGCAGGAGTTCCATCTTTAGATGCCGCAATCTCTTTCTTCACAACCCCAACAAAGTGGAGCGTTCTTCTCATTTCACTCTTCTTAGGCATACAAACAACGCTTATTTGCTTGCTTTTGGGTTATCCTGCCGCTTATTTCTTGGCAAATAAGAAACTCAATTCCAATAATGTCTTAGTTGTTCTCTTCATTCTTCCTATGTGGATAAACTTCGTCATTAGAACAGGTGCCACACGTGATTTGCTCGATTGGATTGGTATTTCGGGAGGAAATTATCCTTGGACTGCAACGCTTATTGGCATGGTATATAACTACCTTCCATTCACGATTCTTCCGCTTTATACGACAATGTTGAAATTGGACCATTCTCAAATGGAAGCAGCAGCTGATTTAGGCTGTTCCCCATTTAAGGTTTTCTATAAGAATGTCCTTCCTCAATCAGTTCCAGGCATTATCTCTGCCGCAGAAATGGTCTTTATGCCTGTCATGTCTTCATATGTCATCTCCGATACGTTATCCGAAGGCAAAATAACCTTATTTGGAAACTCAATTTATTTGAATTTTACCAATAGCCAGTGGAATTCCGGTTCCTTTATGGCCATCATCATGCTTGTTATCATTGGCATAACAAGCCTTATCACCCGCAAATTCGACAAAGGTGATGCTGCTCAAAGAAGAGGAGGCGGATTATGGTAGACACAGAGAAAAAAGCGTTAATCAAGAAAATCCTTGCTCAATCATATATTTGGATTCTTCTTTTGATCATGTACGCCCCAATTCTTGTTCTTGTCGTATTCTCTTTCACAAATACTGACGTTTTGGGAACATGGAATGGTTTCACGTTTGATTTGTATATAAAGCTTTTCCAAAACGAAGACATCATGATAGCGGTCGGGAATACTGTTATCATCGCCCTTGTTTCTTCCTCGATTGCCACAATTTTAGGTACATTAGGCGCAATTGGTGTCTATGAATCGAAGAAACATGCAAAAAGAACGATGGAAATGGCTAACCAAATTCCAGTCGTCACCCCAGAAATCGTTATTGCTTTATCTTTGACTGTCATGTTTGTCTTTATCAGACAATATATCTTCAAAGATCTCTCATTTTCTTTCTGGACATTGCTTATCGGTCACCTTGTATTAAGCACCCCATTCGTTTATTTAAATGTTAAGCCAAAGCTTGAACAAATGGATCCTGCTTTATATGAAGCTGCCCTTGATTTAGGCTGTTCCCCAAGCAAAGCTCTTTTCAAGACGACTCTCCCAGAAATTGCCCCAGGCGTTCTTTCTGGCTTTCTTATCGCAATAACTTTGTCTCTTGATGACTTCATTGTTACGGCATTTACGGCTGGTCCTGGTTTATTAAATGGTGCTTCAAAGATCTCTACGATCTCCACCTACGTTCAAGGCGTCATCAAAAAGCACCCATTACCACCAGAGTTAAGAGCCCTTTGCACCCTTATTTTCTTACTTGTCGTCATTGTCGTTTTCGCTTTGATTTTCCTCAACAAGAAAAAGAGAGGCACGAGAAGTGGCAGACACGCTAAAGCGAGGTTGAAATTATGAAAAATATCTTAGTTTGGTCATTAATTTCTTATCTTATTACCGCAGGGAATGTTGCTCCTACTTATCAACAAGCTAGGAAAGACGCGGCTAAGGCAAGCGCTAGTAAAGTCGTTTTATCAATCTATAATTCTGAAGACTATATCGCTACAGGTGATGATGGATCTTTAGATATCATCTCCGCTTTCAAAGACAAGGTATTAGAAGAAGATAACGTTGATATCGAGGTCTCTTATTCCACATTCGATACTAATGAAATCATGCTTTCGAACCTTCAGACTGGCGCTCAAAACTATGATTTGATTTGCACTTCAGACTATATGGTCGAGAAGATGATGGCGAATAATCTTGTCCTTCCTTTCAAAACGGGAGAAGACAGAGAAAAACTCTACGAACATGGCTATGAAGGTTGGAAAGATGATAATTATGCCCTTTATGCCTCCCCATATTTCGATAAGCTCTATGGCGATATAACCGTAAAGATGAACGATAAAGACGAATATGTCTCCGATTATATGCGTGGCTATATGTGGGGAACGCTTGGGATTATGTATAATCCGACATTTAGCACATATCAATCACGTGGATTGTCTGCAGAAGATGTCAAGAAGGATATGGCAATATATTCCTCATTATGGAATGATTCCTACACGAGAACTTTCCAAATCAAAGATTCCATGCGCGATTCTTATGCAATCGCCCTTCTAGAGGCCTTCAAAGATGAATTTGAAGTGCTTCGTGAACAAAAAATAGCAGGAACCATCTCCTCCGACGCCTATAACAAAGATATCAACATCATTTTCAATAACATCTCCCATATTGACGAATTCAATGATTTGATGAAAACTTTGGGCAAAGATTCTACCTATTCTGCTCAAGATGTCATTGATATGGTTGAAAGAGAACTCACATCCTTGAAGAACAATTCTTATGGTCTCGAGGTCGATTCAGGAAAAACCGATATTCAAACGGGAAACAGAACGGGCATTAACTTAGCTTGGTCCGGCGATGCCGTTTACGCTATCGATTCTGCTGAAGAACTTGGCACAGAACTTTATTATGCCGTTCCAAGCATTGGTGCGAATATTTGGCTTGATGCTTGGGTAATTCCAACAACCGTACAAACACAAGAATACGCTCAAAAGTTCATCGATTTTCTCTCTGATCCTGAAATTGCAGCCGCAAACATGGATTACATTGGGTATACTTCGACTATCGCTGGCGATGATGTTCTTTCCCTCGTTAGAGAATGGTATGACGTTAGAATGGACGTGTTCTATCAATATGATGAAGAAGAAGATTCTTTTGTTTATGATGATGACGACAATCTCGTATTGCTCGAAGAATATCAATCTTTATCCGATGATGAATTCAACACTCTCTTCCAAACTGGAAATGGCACAATAGGCGATAAAACCTACTCCTCATGGGAAGATTATTCTGAAAAGAATGATTTAGGCTGGACAGCCGTCGATCTTGGCTATTTCTTCGATGAATCTTTAAATGAATATGAAGATGGCGTAGATACAGTCTTCTACACGGATGAATATGAAACATATACGCTTGATAATGGTGAAGAGTTCACCACAGGACGTTCTTTCTATGCTCAATATCCACCAAGTGATATAGTTGATTCCTTGATGGTCATGGAAGACTACGGTGACAATAATGAATATGTCCTCACGATGTGGGAAGCGGTAAAAAGCGGAACAGTTCCTCTTGCTGTAACAATCATTCTTATCATCGAAGCCGTTGTTCTTTGCACTCTCTTAGCTTATTTCTTGGTTAGAAAGGGAATATCTAAGTCTCTACGTCAAAAACGTCGTAAAGAAAAGAAAGTAAATTAAAAAAGTAATGGATTATCTCATTCAAAATGTTGAAACACGCAAACTAGAATGCTATAATCCATAACGCTGCATCCGTAGCCAAGTGGTAAGGCCAGTGACTGCAACTCACTTACCGTCGGTTCAAATCCGGCCGGATGCTCCATTAAAAAAATAGACATCTCTCAATTGAGGTGTCTTTTTTTGATTCAGTCATGATAGAAAATATAAAATATTTAAGAAAAAACTTGCTTATTTTTTCTTAGAAGACTATATTAATTAAGCCTTTGTGAGAAGGCTATTGCGCCAGTAGCTCAGCTGGATAGAGTATCAGACTACGAATCTGAGGGTCACGAGTTCGAATCTTGTCTGGCGCGCCACTAAAATCGGGATGTAGCGCAGCTTGGTTACCGCGTCTGCTTTGGGAGCAGAAGACCACCGGTTCGAATCCGGTCATCCCGACCACTTGATCATTAAGCCTCATTGATTGAGGTTTTTTTCATACATAAATATAGAAAAAACTACCCAGCAATAAAGCTGAGTAGTTAATTAGAGAGATGTTTAGAATGCGTTTACTTTAAGAGTAACATTGCCATTTTGTGTATAAACGAACCAGTCGATCATGATATAACATGCTTCATTGAAGATTTGATAGTTACACATCCAGCCATCGATAGTTTCGTCATCTCCAAGAGAGATTTCCGCTTCAATCCAGCTTGCTTCATCGCTTCCAAGCGGAGAGAAACCTTCAGGAATTAAACTTTCAACGACTAATGCTTTAAGCTCGGCCTCAGTGACGGAAGTGCCAAAATTAGCAACCAACGATTCTCCGCTTTCATCGATTGTTGCGTTATACCCTTTAGCGACTAAGATAGCATTAATGGCATCAATCGTGCTAGCAGCCGTATAGGAAATAATCTTTTTAGCAGTAACAACGCATGTAGCGGTATAAACTTTGCCATCTTTATCAGTGAGAGTTGCCGTAATTGTTGCAGTCGTATTTTCCATTGTATCAGATGCAACGCTAACGACGCCATCTTGAGAAACCGTAATCTTTCCCGTTGTATCATCACAAGAATAAGCAACGTCATATGGCAACATTTTCTTGTTTAATTCGAGAGTTGTTTCTTCACCAATGCTGACATTAACTTCATCTTCTGAGAAATAGAATGATGGAGAATGCACAGTTTCTGTTCCTGCGTGAATGAATATGTAGGAAATACCTTCATTATCATATGATGGATCAGAATAACCTGAGAAGGTAACGCCAATTTTGCCATTTGGATCTTCATAGACTGTATTTCCGTATGTGTCGTAGTAATAATACCATCCAGCATCATCTAAAAGCTTCTCATATGCGGTATACGTGGCAAAATCATTATCGAAAATAGAGATTTTCATGCCCATATCAAGATGAGCTAATCTTGCTGCTTCGGCTTTGATTTCCTCTTCAGTCGGATCATCGGGAAGATCATAGAAGAAAGGGTATGCCTTTATATCTTCGTAATAATATTCATATTGGGCTTCATAATAATCTTGACCATAGATTTCATATTTAAGGCTATAACCAGAGTCATAGATTGAAGAATCGGGCAAGATAGGTAATGTAACCCCAGTAACATTCAACAAAGATGAAACCGTTTCACTTATTGCGGAAGATGGCCAGGATTTAGAGAAAGTACTGCTTGGAGTTAAAAGGTTGACGACGAGCTCAAAACCGATTGTCTCATACATATCATCAAGAATATTATACGTGTCAAAATCAATGGTTTCGTTCCATGTCAAGGCTGGGTAGTCTAAGGTGTTATAAGTATAGGTTTCGTAATTGAATTCTTCGGAAAGATTCAATGTGTAAATATGGTAGGAGTCATTTTTCTTATAAACGATGTAACTTCCTCCATCATCAATGTCAAATTGAGGGACTTCAATGCCGCTTTTTTCTTTGATAGTGTTAATTATCTCAGTTGGCCAAGAGGAATATGTGGTTTCTTTTGGCGTATAGGTGAAATAGAAGTTGTTACCATTGTAATAATAGAGGGTGGCTGTTAAAGAAGAACCGTCTTCTAATGATTTGTTTAAGATATATGATTCGCTTAATTTAGAATTGATAGAATCTAATTTGAAGCCGTTTTCAACGAGCAAAGAAGAATATTCTTCGGATAAATCACCGACATACGTATCGATGATTTGAAGAACATTTGTGCTATATTTGCTAACGGAATTAGCACTTCCTAAGGAAATGTAAGGCAAAGAAGTTGTTATAAGTTCTTTGATGGTGCTTGTTTCAGCATCATTCCATTCACTAGCGGTATTTCTTGTTGCGCAAAGGTCGTTATAGCATCTGATAACATTGGAAGAGAATGTATTTCCTTCTTCATCAAAATTTTCCGTTGTAAAGAAATAGAAAATATCGTAGCCAGCAGATTTATCGGCGCTTGCCTTGGTGATTTCTGCGTATGGTGTGCCATTTGAATCACTTTGAATGACCTCTCCGCTATAAGTTTTGATTGCACTCCATGAAGCACTCTCGAGATTTTCATAATAATTCTTAAGAGTGAAAGAAGCGGCTGTATCAAAGATTTGTAAATAGGAATAATCATAGTAATAGTCGTATATTTCTTGAACTGTTACTGTTCCTGAAAACATAGAACTTGGATAAGGCAATACCTCACCGCAATAAGTCATCATCAACGATTTTGCCTCATCGCTCCATTCACCATCATCGCTTGAAGATGATGAAATAACCTCACTTGAGGAAGAATCCATCGATGTTTCGCTTGACTCAGAAGAAACCGAATTACTAGAAACGGGCTTATCCCCGTCGCAAGATGAAAGAGTGCTAGCAAGAGCGAAGACACTCAAAGCGGATAAACACATGATTCCGATTTTATTTCTTTTCATATTTGTCTCCTTATGTATTAACTTTTTGAGTATAAGCCAAAATAAGCATAAAATCTAAAGATTTTCATTTTAAATAAAACTTGATTCTTTACATTTGTGCTTAAATGATGGCTAGGAACTATATTTCCGTGAATTAACCTTAATTTGATAATTATTTACTTATATTCAACCAAAATGCAAAAAATATTATTTTAGCTTACGCGTACGTAAATATTATGAAGAAGAAAAAATACGATTAAAATGGCATAAAATCAACTGTTTTTACAGTAAAAAAATTTTGAAAAAACAACACTTTAAAGTGTTCGGCTTTTCATCAATTTAAAGGTATTTACAAAGGGATAATTTTTTGTAAATAATGAGAAAAACGAAGGAGAAAACAAACATGAAAAGTTATTACCTAGCATATGGATCAAATCTAAATGTTAAACAAATGAAATATCGTTGCCCGAATGCAAAAAGAGTCGGAAAGGCTATACTCGATGGATATCGCTTGATGTTTAAGGGAAGAGAAGACTGTGCATACCTTACAATTGAAAAAGATGAAAATTATCAAGTCCCTCTTGGCGTTTGGGAAGTGGATGAAGATGACATGGAATCTTTAGACATTTACGAAGGGTATCCAAATTTCTACTATCGCAAGGAATTTCAAATTGAACTCATAAAAGATGACGGTAACAAAGAGAATATCAACGGAATCGCCTACATTATGTGGGAAAAGAACAAACTTGGCTCCCCTAGAGATTTCTATCTTCAAACTTGTTTAGAAGGCTACAGAAATTTCGACTTTGATCGAAAATATCTTGATGAAGCCTACCTTTATAGCATAAGAAAATAGCTTCTTGTTAAATTGCATTAATTGATAATTTTTTACTTATAATGTAAAATATTTCAAGTAATTATTTATCAATAACAGGAGTTATTATGACTAGTAAGGAAATACTTGAAAAGAAAGCAAAAGAAGCACAGGTTATCTATGATTATCTATCAGATTTATTGAAGGTCGATTCTAAATTGCCCGTTACCTTTATCGCTTCAGAAAAAGCTGAAAAGGAATTCAAAAAGAACTACCTAGCGGAGAATCCTTTCCCTAACGTTATCGCTATCGTATTGGCAAAGCTCAGAAAGAAAGCGGTAGACAGATTATTCCTTGATGAGAAAATCTTACAAACTCCTGTCATTGCGGCTGTTTTGTCTCTTTGCAGCAACCTAGCCACCGAAATAGGTGAACTTAGGGGAGACGATATCAAGAACAACCAAATTTATTGCGATATCTCCTATGCAGGGTTACAAGCAATCAGACTTTATATGGCTAATTATTACGACAAGGAATTCAAAAAGTCTCGTTTAGCCTCAGCCATAAGGGTTGATAATGCGATTAACGGTTCTTTCTATAAATATAAGACAAAAGACGGTCGTTATATTTCTTTCCACACATATTACCAATCTCAGCAAAAGAAACTTGTTGAAGGAATGAAACTTGGTAAGCCTTATGACAAATTCACCCTTATGTCCACAAAAAGAGATATTCGATACCTTAAAAAAGAAGTGGCCAAATGGGATTCGAAAGAATTAGAAGAATTAGCTTTTTCTTGTGGAGCGTGCGCTTGCATTCTTCGCTCAAGAGATGAATGGGAAGAGACTGAAGTTGGCAAAGCCGTAAAAGAAATGCCTCTAATTAGATTTGAAGAAACTGCGTCTAATTCAAAGATGAATCTTTCCTCATCTTTAGAAAAAGGTCCATTAACTGGCATAAAAGTCTTAGATTTAACGCATATCATTGCGGGTCCAGCTTGTTCAAGAATTCTTGCCGAATATGGCGCGGACGTCCTTCTTGTCAGAAGAGGCTCTTTCAAAGAACAAGAACAAGCGATGCTTGAACTTGATGGTTGGGCAGGAAAGGATTCCATTCAACTCGATTTAAATAAGAAAGAAGATCTTGCAAGAATGAAGGAACTAATCAAAGAAGCGGATGTTATCACCTATTCATATCAAAACGGCTGCTTTGATAAATTCGGTCTTTCCGAAGAAGAAATAAGAAAAATCAACCCTCATGTTATCTATTCAAATCTTATGTGTTTCTCAGATACTGTTTGGAAAGATAGACCAGGCTGGGCCCCTTTAGCGGAAGACATTACGGGTCTTTCAATAAGGAATGGTTCAAAAGAGAACCCAGTCAACCTAAACGGGGTTCCGCTCGATTACATCCCAGGGTTCATTTTAGCCTTAGGAACTTTAATGGCTATTAGAGATAACCTGAAAACAGGTAAAGTAGAGAAGGTAACAACATCTCTTACTAGAGGCGCGACTCTCCTTCATGAGATGACTGACCTTTGCGAAAAAGAGAATGAAATATCTACCAAAACTAGCGTTACCGATAAACCATTGGATAATTATTTCCTTCACACAAGAACATACATCGATACAAAAGCGGTTGGCAAAGTAGGTTTCCCTACACCCGCCACATACAATAGCAAATACCCAAATCTCGAAAAAAATATGTCATTCTCCGATGGCAACAATGATTTCAAGAAAGAATAACTTTTTACACTTTGTTAATGGTTTTTGCTTAAAGTCCTCATAAAGTGGTAAAATAAACAAACATGAAAGATTAGAGGAACCTTTTTATGAAAAAAGTAATACGTAACCTAATATTAATGGGGGCATCCCTTCTTGGAATGACTTCTTGCTCAAAACAAACAAAGACTTATTCTTTGACAATTTGGACTTACTATAATGGCGACACTGAAACGTCTTTTCAAAAGATAATCGAAGAATATAACAATTCGAAAGGGAAAGAAGATCATATAGTTGTAAATACGATTTCCCAAGGCTCGAAAGTCAACGATCTTCTTGAAGCCTTATTAGCAGCCGCCAACGAAGATTTTGGTTCCCAAAGCATGCCGGATATGTTTCTAGCGTATCCAGACACCGCTTTTGAACTTGATAAAAAAGGCAAAATCGTCTCTTTAGATCAGTATTTTTCTTCGGAAGAACTTGCCAATTTCAACGAAGGTTTCTTAAATGAGGGAAGATTTGGAAATGATAAGGCCTTAAAGGTTTTACCTGTTGCCAAATCAACTGAAGCTTTATTCATCAATAAAACAGACTTCGATAAATTCTTATCTGAACATTCAGAATTAGAAATTAAATACTCTGATTTAGAAACTATTGAAGGATTAATCGATGTTTCCGAGAAATATTACAATGCGACTGGCAAAGCGTTTTTCGGAAGAGATTCCCTTGATAACTACTTCGTCGTTTCTGCCAAACAATTAGGGATTGATATTATCGGTTATGATGAGGAGGGGAACTTCGGCGTTAATTACGACAAAGAAGTCTTTAAAAAGCTTTGGGATTCATATGCCGTTCCTTTCGTTAAAGGATATTTCAACGCTGATGGCAATTTTAGAAGCAGTGCCCTTAAAGCCGGGTCTATTCTTGCTTATGTTGGTTCTACTTCCTCAAGTTCATATTTTCCAACAACAGTAATCGATGGCGATGAAGAAAGCCATTCCATCGAACCATATGTTATGTGCACTCCGACATTCGAAGGAAAAGATAAATACGCCGTTTCTCAAGGCGCTGGCTTTTGCGTTACTAAATCCGATTCGGGCACCGAAGAAGCGTCCGTTAGCTTCCTTAAATGGCTGACTCAAAAGACAAATATCGATAATTTCTGCCATTCCTCCGGTTATTTCCCGTCTACTAAAGATGGTTTCAACGACGAATTCATCTCTAAGCAAAGCGATGATAGATTTAAACAGTCTTTTAAAATAGCAAAAGAAACCACTGAAAAATACACGATGTATACAAATGTTGTAGGAGAAGGCGGAACAAATTACCGCAACACATTGAAGAACTCCCTAAGCAATTATTGCACCGATGCCTTGACCGCAATAAAAGCTTCAAATTACGATAAAGATGTTATTGCTACATATTCAAGCGATGCAAAGTTCGAAGAATGGTATTCATCGCTAACAAACACTAAAACAAGATCTAGATAAAAATGAAGAAGAAGTCGATAAAAGTTTCCCATACAATCAATTTCAAGATCTTTGCGCCGACGATTTTTGTCGTTTTAGCACAAAGCATAGTCATTTTCCTTATCTTGATTTTTGATGTAGGCTTCAACACTTTGAATAAGTCGTTGATTGGCAACTTCGAATCTTCTATTAATATCCGCAAAAACTACATGGAGAGTTCGATGTCAAACAAATGGTCGAGCATCTCTTCGTTTTATGATAAATTCATTTCCAACACAAAATCCTATTTAGATAGCAAAAATGAGAACATCGACGATGTTTTAAAGAATAAAAACGAGACAGATTCATATTTGCTCACTCAGATGGATATTTTTCATGAAATGATTGAAAAGAATCACGTAAATGACTCATTTTTGGTTCTCGATACATCATATTCAGACAACAAAGAAATGATTTATCTTAGAGCAAAAAACCCTCTAAAATCTGAGCATTCCGAAATTGAAGTTATTTATTCACCATATGCCGTTTTCAACCAATATTACAAAGATGGCTTTGGCTTATCTAACAACGTTGAAACAAATAAATACAAAAATATCGAAAATAAAGGCTTTTATGAATACACGGTTGAATGTGCCAATGAGCATATAGATGAGGATTCTATTGGCTATTGGACGTGCACGTTAAATGTTTCATCGAACCAGGTTTTAACTTATTCCATGCCTATTTTTTATGAGGATAAAGTCATAGGCGTTATGGGCATCGGTTTAACCGAACAATATTTAAGAAATTACGTTACGACAATTTCTAAGGGAGACCATGTTAATATTGCTTTGATTAGAAAACGTAATGGACAGGTGCAATCCGCTTTTGAAGCGTATGTTGATTATTCTATTCCCGATTTATCGACCGTTGCATTAAGTAACACGAACTATGATGGCATCTACTCTTTTAAGAACGGTGATGTTGAAGAATATTATTATGAGGATCAAATTAACGTCTACAATGGCGAATCGCCTTTCTCAGATGAGTGGTTCCTTGTCGGCGTAGCACCAACAAATATAATTCTTTCAGCAACTGACAATTTTGCAAAACAAGTAGGGATAGTTTTAGGATCAGCCCTTCTAATAGCGACATTCGCTCTTGTTTTAACCTCCGAAATGGTTTCTAAACCGATTAGGCGCGTCTCAAAGGCGATAAACGAAAACAATGTAACAAGTATTCCGAAGACCAACATCTATGAAGTGGATACTTTGCTTGAAAAGATTCAAAATTCTTTCAGCAAGAATGTCGAATTAAATAATAAAGTGAATCATATTGTCGAAGATTCATCTTCAAAAATGTCTTTCTTCGACTACGATAAAGAAAAAGATGAAGTAACGACTACGACTAGATTTTATAAGATGCTAGGCCTTTCTTTTAATAATGAAAATGTCTCGTCTGAAGAATTCATAAAACGTTTAAATATGCTTGCAAACGTTATTTATTCAAAATCTTTTGAAAACATTGATAAAGATATTTTAAACGATGCTGGTGAGATAGTTTTCATGATCGATTCTCAATATGTTCAGCTTAAAATTACCCCATCAGAAAAGGGATCTTTTGCAACTTTGATCGATTTAACCGATGAGTATCTTGCTAAAAAAGAAATAGAAAAAGAAAGAGATTACGATATTTTAACGTCCCTTTTTAATCGTCGTGGATTCATGGATAGAGTAGCAGAAATCATCAAGGACAACAAAAATGGTTCTTTATTCATGATCGATGTCGATAATCTCAAACTCATAAACGATAGGTATGGCCATGAATTTGGCGATACATATCTTAGAACAATAGGATCTTTCTTCTACAAATTATCTCTAAAATACCCAAATCTTCTCACTGGTCACCTCTCAGGAGATGAATTTATCCTTTATTTTTATGATTATTCATCAATGAAAGAAAAAGATGAATTAATCGAAGAACTTAAGAAAATCAAGGAAGAGTCTATTTCATATAAAGGAAAAGAAATTTATATATCATTCTCCTCGGGCGTTTGCGATTATGCTAAAAATGTTGAATTCGAAGAGCTTAGAAACAGAGCTGATTTTGCCATGTATGAAGCAAAACGCTCTGGCAAAAATAAGGTAGTTTTATTCGATGATGATGAATATAACGAATACAAGAAACAAAATCTTTTGTACGAAGAACTAAATGAGGTCATCTCCAAACAATTAATCGATTATGCCTATCAGCCTATAGTCGATATTCATACTGGGGAGATTCTAGGATATGAGGCCCTTATGCGACCTACCGTAGCGGGCATGAGTCCTCTTAAAGTCATCGATGCAGCTAAGAAATACAATCGTTTATATGACATTGAATACATAACCTTATTCAACGCGATAAAGAAATACACCCTATCAAAGAGCGATAAGAGAATTTTCATCAATTCAATTTCTTCACAAATTCTCTCTGATGTAGCATGGAACGAATTTGTCGCTGAAAACAAAGACATTTTCGATAAACTTGTCATTGAAATCATTGAAGAAGACTTCGGTCAAAATGATATCATGAGAAAGAAGGTTGAATTATTAACCGTCAATAATATTGATTATGCGATTGATGACTACGGAACAGGTTTCAATAGCATTTCAATGATTCTTAATTATTCGCCAAAATACATCAAAATTGAAGGATCCCTTATTAGGGGAATCGATAAAGATGAAAAGAAGAAACAGCTCACAAAAACAATCGTGTCTTATTGCAAAGTTAACGGAATCAAAGTTGTTGCTGAAGCGGTTGAAACAATCGATGAATTAAAATACGTCAAAGAAATTGGCTGTGATTATGTGCAAGGCTACCTTGTTTCTAAGCCAAAATTTGAAATTGAAGATATATCTGAAGATTTAAAAGAGATGATTAGAAAGGCGTAAAAAGATGAAAAAACAAACTGCAGGGCATGAAAGCCTCGGGGAGTTTGTCCCAAAGTTCGCTGAATTAAACGATGATGTTCTTTTCGGAGAGGTGTGGTCAAGAGAAAACCAACTTCCAGCAAAAACCAGATCAATTGTTACGATCTCGGCATTAATCGGAAAGGGAATTCTTGATTCATCACTCAAATACCATCTTCTGAGCGCTAAAAATAATGGCGTTAGCAAAGATGAGATGGCTGAAATTCTAACTCATCTTGCCTTTTATGCTGGGTGGCCAAATGCCTGGGCAGCTTTCAATATGGCAAAAGAAGTCTACAAAGATGACGCTTCATCTAAGGAACATGGCGGTTTCTTTGGACAAGGGGAAGAAAATATCGCTTATGCTAAATATTTCGTTGGCAAATCTTATCTTAAGCCTTTGACAAATCCAAAAACTGATAATTTGTTCATCGCTAACGTCACATTCGAGCCGTCTTGCCGCAACAATTGGCATATTCATCATGCCAAAAGCGGCGGAGGACAAATACTCATTTGCGTTGATGGCGAAGGATGGTATGTCGAAGAAGGAAAAGAACCTAGAAAGATGTTGCCCGGAGATGTTGTCACTATTCCAGCAAATGTCAAACATTGGCATGGAGCATGCAAAGATTCATGGTTCTCGCATTTAGCAATTGAAATCCCGGGAACTGAGACATCTAATGAATGGCTTGAACCAGTAAATGATGAAGAATATTCAAAACTAGAATAAAACAGAGGGGAATTATGGCAAAAACTAAAATTAAACACATATCGATAGAAGAAGAACTTTCTGATTATGTTCGCATGATTAAAGCTCTTGCGATCAATTATCTAAATATTTATGTCGTTCAACCTGAGCAAGACAAAGGCCGCATAATTAAATTAAACGGATATATTACGGAAGGTATTGTCGATGTGGCCAACGATTTTGATTATTTTGCCATGTTACAAGCTTATGCGGCAAAACGCGTTTATCAAGAAGATATCGATTATTTTTTAAATAATCTTAATCCCAAAAAAATAATTGAGACATTCTCTGATGGCAGAGAACAAATGGAATTCTCCTATAGAGTTTTGCAAGATGGAGCGATCCATTATTATTCGGCTCATTACATCAGGATCTCTAGATCAAAAGAACCATTAAGGCTTGTCGCAGGTTTTAGAAATGTCGACCAAATCATGGCTGATAGGGTAAAAGATCATGATACAGGAATGTCCAAGGCGTATGCGGCTTTGGCTAATGTTTATTATTCTATGTATAGGATTGATGTCACAAAACATACATTTAGAGAAATAAAGACAAGTAAATACATTAAAGAAGCACAAATTCCTGATACGGATAATTTTGATATAAACGCCGATAGCATTCTTCGTCATGTAGTTCAGCCATCATTCCTTGATGAGGTTCTTGAATTCTGCAATCTAGAAACATTAGAAGACAAAATGAAAGGCAAAGATTCGATATCTATCGAATTTGTTGGTTCTTTCTCTGGCTGGGTTCGTGCTTCGTTTATCAAAGAAGATTTAACGGCGGATGGAAAGCTTTTTCATGTATTATGGGCTGTGCAGGTAATTGATGATGTCAAGCAAAGAGAAAATGAATTAAGGATTTTGGCTGAATCAGACCAATTATCAGGAATATTGAACCGCGGAACAGGTGAAAGAAAGATTAAAGAAATGATCGAAGAAAGAAGATCTGGCATTTTCTGCCTGATGGATGTGGATCATTTCAAAATCATTAATGATACTTACGGTCACGAAGCTGGAGATTATGTCATTAAAGAAATTGCTAGTTGTCTAAAAAAGAATAATATTGGTAAAAATGCGATAACCATGCGCCTTGGCGGAGATGAATTTGCGTCATTCATTCCTGATGTTATCAGCAAAAAGGAAGCGGAAAGGATATGGAATGAGGCCGTTTCCTTGTTTGAAGGAATAAAACTTTCTCAAGATTCGAATAAGCGAATCTTTGTCTCGGCTGGTGCGACATTATACGATGGCGGAGATGATGACGATTTCAACTCTCTTTACAAGAAAGCCGATGATGCCATGTATAAATCAAAGAAAGCTGATGGCTATAAAATAACTTTCGATAAGTGAAAAAGAAAAGACATTCTTCGATAGAATGCCTTTTTTCTTATTTGAGATCTTTCTTAGTTTCCTCTAATGTTTCATCATATGCATCTTTAACGTGTTGGAAAACCGAACGTTTCTTTTGAACCTCAGCAGGTTTTCTTAATGATTTTTCAAATGCTTCTGAAGCTTCAGCCTCGCTTGGATTTGCACTTGGTTTATCCTCTTCCTTCGACTGAATGATTTCAACATGCGTGTATGGGATATTGATATTGTTTTGAACCATTATTAGATAAAGTTCTCTTCTAAGGTCTCTTTCTAATTGAAAACGATATGGAGTTTTGCATGTAGCGTAGATTTTATAGGCAATTCCTGAATCGTGATAATCGGACATCCCTAAATATGTTGGAGGAATTATCGCTTGAGGAATCTTATCCTTTAACTTAGGAAGTTCTCTTAATAAGACGGCCTCAACTTTACGAGGATCCTCTTCATAAGCGACATCGATCTCCATGAAGATCCAGTTATCTTCTCTTGAAAGATTTACACAAGAAGTAACAGAAGAATTGTTGATGGATTTAATTTCACCGACCCTATCGTCAATTTTTATTGAACGTAAGCCGATTTGAGATACATATCCTCTAAAGCCATCAATGATAACCATGTCGCCAACATCAAAATAATCATCGAATACCATGAATAATCCTGAAACGACGTCTTGAATAAGCGATTGACAACCTAAGCCGATAATGAGAGTCAAAACGCCAAGACCCGCGACGATTGAAGCAACATCGACTCCCCATGTGGCTAAAATAATGGCAATGTCGACTATAACGGCGATGTATTTAATGAGTGAGCGAATTAAAGAGCCGACTGTCATTGCTTTCTTTCCGTTTCGAGTGCAAAATCTAACAATGAAATTGAAAATATAAGTGATGATTATTGTAATAAAGATGGTTATAAACGAAATAATTAGTTTATTTCCGGAATATATGAATCCATTGGATATTGCAACAAATCCATTTTCAACCCCTTCGCCAAGAATGGCGTTGCCAACTTCATCGCCAAATAATTGGCGGCAGAAGATCAAACCCAGTAAAGCAAGAATTGAAACTACAACCAAGATTTGCGAGATAACGAACGAAACTTTGCCTTTTGCGGTTTTGTTTTTCCACCAAAGTGATACTTTAGACATATAAACTGCCTCCTAAAAAATTATTATTGTTGATGGTTGATAAGATTTCTTTCTCATAAATGACTTTCGAATAATCAAGCCTATTATTGAAAGATATCTTTAGAATGTTCTTTTTAGAGAAATCTACGTTACTATAAGTATAAGAGAAGTCCATGCTACCCTTATAGGACATTTCTATTTCCTCTTTAAGCGCGTCATCTTCATACAAGGAAGAAAGAACTTTATGGCCTTGCGGATTGGAAATCGAAACATTTATGGTGATTGAGTTTTCGCTGTTGCTAATTGCCACGTTCGACAATGTTGGTTCAGTTATAATCGAAGATAGCAGTGACCCTCCGGTCAGAATTGCCGCGCCAGAGATAGCAAATAAAGAAATAGAGACAACTGTCTTCCCCCTATGAGACTTAGCGTATGACGAATCTTGATTTACTGGATTAGTCTCATCTGAAGTTACCGTGTTATTCACCTCATCCCATTTGCTAGTCGGAGCGTTATTCACCTCAATGACATTCTCTTCTAAAACATCCATGAAAAGAATATAACATAAAAAGCATTTTAATTTATTAATTAAAAGAAAAAAATTATACTTATATAGTATGAAAATTTATTCGGATGAACATTTTACTGGCGAAAGAGCCTTATTTAAACAAAGAGATATTAAAGTTATTAATTGCCTATTCGATGACGGAGAATCTCCATTGAAAGAAGGAAAAAACATTGAGGTTGAAAATACCACATTTGGTTGGAAGTATCCTTTATGGTATGGGGATAATCATTTAGTGAAAAACTGCACATTCCTAGCGAACGAAAGAGCTGGTATTTGGTATACGAATAATTCAACTTTTAAAGATTGTTCAATCATTGGACCAAAGAATTTTAGAAGATGCAAAAAGATTTCTTTGGAAAACGTGGTTTTTGAGGATGCTTTAGAAACGCTGTGGTGGAACGAAGAGGTAAAAATCAAGAATGTCACCGCAAAAGGCAATTATTTCGCTAAAAGTTCAAAAAATATCGATGTCGATAATCTTCATCTAGAAGGTGATTACGGCTTTGACTCATGCGAAAATGTCCATATTAAAAATTCAATTCTTCACACGAAAGACGCTTTTTGGAATTGCAAAAACATACTTATTGAAAACTCTGAAATAATCGGAGAATATTTCTCATGGAATTCTGAAAATATAATATTGATAAACTGCAAGGTGTCCTCAAATCAAGGCTTTTGCTACATGAAGAACGTAAAACTTATCAATTGCGATTTAACGGATACGACTCTTTCATTTGAATATTGCGAAAATATCGATGCGGATATAAAGGGAAACTTAGTCTCCATCAAAAATCCTATTTCTGGCAAAATCGTAGTGGAAAAACTTGGACAATACATAACAGATGACGATGAAATAGATCATGAGAAAACTATTTTGGAGATTAAGAAATGAAATATGATTTCAATAAAATAATTAATAGAAGAAATACTGATTCTTGCAAATGGAATGTTTTAGAAAATGAATTACCTATGTGGGTTGCTGATATGGATTTTGAAATTGCCAAACCAATTCAAGACGCAATTATTTTCAGAGCATCCCACCCAATCTACGGTTATTCCGATATGCAAGATGAATGGTATGAAGCTTATATGAATTTTTATAAAGATAGGCATAATCTTGAAATTAAAAAAGAATGGCTTGTTTTTTCAACTGGTGTCATTCCCTCGATTTCCTCTAGCGTAAGGAAATTAACTAATGAAGGAGATGAGGTTGCTATCTTAACCCCCGTATACAATATTTTTTATAATTCGATTATCAACAACAACCGCAAGGTTTTGGAAGTTCCACTTAAATACATCGCCAAATCCTATTCAATTGATTTTGATGCATTAGATAAGGCCTTATCGAAAGAAAACGTTAAATTGTTAATACTTTGCAACCCCCAAAACCCTATAGGTAAGATATGGAGCACGGATGATTTAGCACAAATTGGTAGACTTGCGAAGAAAAATAACGTTATCGTTCTCTCTGATGAAATTCATGGTGAAATCACCTCGCCTGATAAAAAATACATTCCATTCCTTTCCGTGAATGAAATAAATAGAGAAGTTGGCTTTGCTTGTGTGTCTGTTACAAAGGCGTTTAATATTGCTGGTATTCACACCTCCGCAATTATTTGCCCAAATGAGGAAATTAGAAAAAGAGTTGATAGGCAATTAAATACTGATGAATGTGCCGAACCAAATACGTTTGCCCAGGTCGCAGCAATTGCGGCATTAAACGATTCTCGTGATTGGCTTGACCAACTTAATGAATATATCGAGAATAACAAACGATTTGTTTATAAATTTATCGAAGAAAATATTCCGAACATTTTTCCTATAAAACAAGATGCGACATATCTAATGTGGGTCGATATTTCAAAAATAAGTCATGATTCTGAGAGATTTTGCAAATTCTTAAGAGAAAACACCGGTTTATTTATAAACGCTGGAAAACATTATGGCGATAGTGGAGAGGGTTTTATTCGAATTAATGTTGCTACGCCATTAGAAAACGTAAAAGACGGAATGAATCGTTTAAAAGAAGGCGTAGAACTTTATTTAAAGGGCAAAAAATGAAATAAAAAAAACATCGCAATAATGCGATGTTTTTAATATCACTCGTCAGAGCTAATTAAGCGGCTTTTCCTTCTGTTCCGAAAAGTTCGATCTTTTCTTTGACGCAGGCTTTAATTGCTTCATAACCTGGTTTTAAGAGTTTGCGTGGATCATAACCTTTTTCTTTGTTTTCGGCTGTTGGATCAGCTTTTCCTTCAGCACAGTACTTGATTGTTGCAGCGGCGAAAGCTAATTGACATTCTGTGTTAACGTTAATTTTGGAAACGCCTTCTTTGATAGCGGAAACGATTTGTTCGTTTGGGATACCAGATCCACCATGTAAAACGAGTGGAATATTGCCTGTTGCTTCATTAATTTTTTCTAAGACATCAAGGTGCAATCCTGTCCAGTTTGCTGGGTAAATACCATGGATGTTGCCGATACCCGCAGCTAAGAAATCAACGCCGAGGGACGCGACTTTCTTGCATTCTGCTGGATCTGCAACTTCACCATCAGCTGTGATGCCGTCTTCTGTTCCACCAATAGCGCCAACTTCAGCTTCGATGGAAATGCCTTTTGAGTGAGCTAAGGCAACAAGTTCTGTTGTTTTGGCGACGTTTTCTTCAAATGGAAGAGAGGAACCATCGAACATAACAGAGGTGAAACCAGCAGCAATGCAGGCTTTAGCTGCTTCATAGTTGCCATGATCAAGATGCAAGGCGACTGGAACTGTGATGCCAAGGGATTTATCTAAACCTTTGACTAAATTTGCAACGACTTCATAACCGCCCATGTATTTGGCGGCGCCCATAGAAACACCGAGAATGACAGGGGCTTTCATTTCTTGGGCTGTTGTAAGAACGGCTTTGATCCATTCAAGGTTGTTGATGTTAAAATGGCCAACGGCATAATGACCAGCTTTGGCATCTTTTAACATTTGTGTAGCATTAACTAACATATATTAATATACTCCTGCGATTTTTCGCGTATCTATTATACATATTTTTCGGTTAAGGATTACCAATAAAATGCAAAATTACTTTTTATTTTTTCTTTACGTGCTTTTTTCTAATCTTTTGATAAAATAAAATTCATGGAAAGAAAAGCAATCGTATATTTCCAAAGTGGCGGTCCAACCCCTGTCATCAACTCCTCTTTATATGGAGTAATTAGGGAATATCAAAAACACAAAGACGTTTTTTCACATCTTTATGCATCTAAATTCGGGGTTGAAGGTCTTTTGAATGATGATCTTTATGATTTGGATGAAGAAGATGATGCTCAAATTGAGCTACTAAAGCAAACTCCTGGCCAAATCATTTGCTCATCAAGAAAGAAACTTCCTTCTTTTGATGATCCATTATTTTTAAATTTGGTTCAAACGATCAAGAACTATAATATAGGATATATTCTTACCAATGGCGGTAACGATTCGATGGATACTTGCGATAGATTAAACAAGTATTTTAAGGAAAATAACATTGATGTCAAAGTTCTCGGAATTCCGAAAACGGTCGATAATGATTTGATGAATACCGATCATTCTGTTGGTTTCCCTTCGGCCGCAAGGCACATCATGGATTCTGCCATGATGGCAAAACTTGATTTGATGAATTATCGCAAAGGCAAAGTTGTCATTATGGAAATAATGGGCAGAGATACTGGATGGTTAACCGCTTCGGTTGCTCTTTTGCCAAAAGATGTCAGGCCCGATTACATTTACATTCCTGAAATGAAGTGGGATGAGGAAGATTTTCTTAATCAAGTCAAAGAAATATACGAAAAACAACATTATGCCTTAATTGCTTTATCTGAAGGCGCTCCGCTTGAGTCTTCAAATAACGCAGGAGTCGACGTCGACTCTTTTGGACATAAATCGTTAGAGGGATGCGCTCAAAACGCAGCTAGAATTGTTACGGAAAGACTTGGCATACCAACAAGAGTCATAACCGAAGCAACAATTCAAAGGGCTGATTCAACAAAGATAACAACAATTGATTCATTTGAAGCCATTGAATCATCAAAATTTGCAGTTAAATGCCTCTTGAATGGCGAAAGTGGCAAAATGATAGGAATCAAACGCACATCATCAAAACCATACAAATCGGAATTTTCTCTTATCGATTTGGATAACGTTGCTAACATGACTAAGAAAGTTCCTTTTAATTTTATGAAAAATAATCAGGAAATGTCGGATGAATTTGTTACCTATTTATCTCCTTTGGTAAATGATGTCTTACCAATTAAGAGAGAAAATGGAAATGTTCTATATACTAAATTACGTTTCATAAAAGCCAAAAAAGTTTAAAATAAGATTGGAGGATTAATTATGAAAATTGCAATCACTGCCGAATCGACAATCGATTTACCACAAAATATACTTGATGAATATAAGATAAGAACATTGCCTTTCACTGTCATTATGGGGGAAGAGGAATTTGCGGATGGAACAATCGATCCGCAAAGGCTCTATGATTTCACGAAAGAAACGAAGAAACTTCCTAAAACAAGCGCTATCAATCAATTTCAATACGAAGAATTTTTCGATGAAATTTTAAAAGATAGCGACCACGTTATTCATTTTTGCTTATCTAGCGCAATCTCTTCAGCGTGCAAGAATGCCCAAGAGGCAGCCGAGAAATTTGACGGAAAGGTTACTATCATTGATACAAAATCCCTTTCAACTGGCATTGCTTTGCAAGCCATTTACGCTTCCGAATTGGCTTCAGCTGGTTATTCGCCAAAAGAAATTGAAGAAAAAGTACTTGAAAGAAGAAAATATGCTCGTGCATCTTTTACCATCGAAACTTTAGACAACCTTTTTAAAGGCGGAAGATGTTCCGCTTTGTCAATGCTTGGCGCCAATCTTCTTCATTTAAAACCACAAATCATCGTTCAAGAAGATGGATCTATGACGAAAGATCGCATTTATCGTGGACCATTAATGAAAGTTAACGAAAAATATGTCGAAGATGAACTTGCTGCTTTCCCTAATATAGATAAGAAAATCATTTTCATCACCCATTCAGGGTTGCCAGAAAATGTTCTCACAATGATTAAAGAAAGATTAAGTCGCGAAGGCTTCAAGAGAATTGAAGAAACTAGGGCAAGTGCGACAATTACGGTTTATTGTGGTCCGAATACGGTCGGTATACTTTTCTACTCTGATGGTGACCATCCTATCGTACCAAAAAACTAAAAATGTTTTAGAGGCGTTTTAATCGCCTCTTTTTCTTTATGAAAGCCTTCTCAAAGTATTGAAGAAGGTGCCTAAAATTTGTTAAACTAAAGTACGTTAAAAAATAAGGGAGAAGGTTATATGTCAACCAAATTTGTCTTTGTTACGGGCGGAGTCGTTTCTTCATTGGGTAAAGGAATTTTCGCCTCATCTTTAGCTTTATTGCTAAAATCCAGAGGGATTAAAGTCTTCATGATGAAACTTGATCCATATTTGAATATCGATCCAGGCACAATGTCTCCATATCAACACGGTGAAGTCTATGTTACCGATGATGGCGCTGAAACGGACCTTGATTTAGGCCATTATGAACGCTGGACCGATCTTCATCTTTCTAAGGAAAGTTCGATCACTTCCGGAAAAATCTATTCGACAGTTCTTGAAAAAGAACGTAGAGGTGATTATTTGGGTGCTTGCATTCAAGTAATACCTCATATCACAAACGAAATTAGACAAAGGCTTGTCGATGCCGCTAACGCTTCTCAAGCTGAAATCGTTATCGTCGAAATCGGTGGAACAGTTGGTGACATGGAATCAACCCCATTCCTTGAAGCAATTCGTCAAGCCCGCTTAGAACTCGGCTATCAAAATACATTCTTCGCCCACAACACATTAGTTCCTTACCTTAAGAGTGCTGGCGAAACAAAAACAAAACCAACTCAACATTCCGTTAAAGAACTTTTGGCATTAGGCATTCAACCAGATGCAGTAGTTCTTCGCTCAGAAGTCGTTCTTCCTGAAAATCAAAAATCCAAGATCTCCTTATTCTGCAACGTACCAGTCAAAGGCATTTTTGAGGCAGATGATCTTGATAGTGTTTATGAACTTCCATTTGCCTTACATGAACAAGGCTTAGATGACTATGTTCTTGAACATTTTGGCATCAAAGCAAAAGAAGCCGACCTTAAGGAATGGCGCACATGGTGCGATTCCGTAAAGAACCCTTCAAAGAAAGTCAAAATTGCTCTTGTTGGAAAATATGTTGAGCTCCACGACGCTTATCTTTCCGTCGTTTCAGCTCTTAAACACGCCGGATATTACAATGATTCAGAAGTCGAAATTGGTTGGATTCAATCTAATGATCTTAAAGATAAAAACGTTGAAGAAACGCTCAAAGATTACGATGGAATCTTGGTTCCTGGCGGTTTTGGAGAAAGAGGAAGCAAAGGCAAAATGGTTGCAATACGTTATGCCAGAGAACATAACATCCCATTTTTAGGCATTTGCTTTGGCATGCAACTTGCCTGCGTTGAATTCGCAAAGCACGTTCTTGGACTTTCTGATGCAAATACATCTGAATTCGACCCTCAAACGCAAAACCCTATTATCGATCTTCTTCGTGATCAATATAGCGGAATAGCCATGGGCGGAACGTTGCGCTTAGGTTTATATGACTGCGGAGTTAAAAAAGGCACGCTCGCTTATGATTGCTATAAAGAAGAAGCCGTTAAAGAAAGACATCGTCATCGCTATGAGTTTAACAATAAATATCGTGAGATGTTCGAGAAAGCCGGAATGGTTTTCTCTGGCGTAAATCCTCAACAAAACCTAGTTGAAATCATCGAATTGCCACAAAACGATTTCTTTATCGCAAGTCAATTCCATCCAGAGTTCACCTCTCGTCCGTTGCATCCAAATCCACTTTTTAGAGAATTTATTGCACATTCCATTAAATATAACGAGAAAAAATAAGCTATAATTGGCTTATGAAAGCAATCTTTATTTACAACCCATCATCTGGCAAAGGTAAATTTAGCAAATATTTTTCAAAAATCAAAAAAGAATTAGCATCCACCTTTTCGGAGATGCTTTTCTTTTGCCCAAAAAATGAAAAAGAAGCCATACGTGTATACGAAAATGAAGTTTCAAAATTCGATGCTTTGATCGTAATGGGTGGAGATGGTTCATTAAATTTGGCAATCAATGAATTGATGAAATTAAAGAGAAAACCTATTTTAGGGTACATTAATGCAGGTACCTTAGGAGATGGTGGCAAAAATTTTGGCGTAAGTAAATCGCTAAAAGATTCGCTTGATATTATTAAATCTATGAAAATTAAGAAAATTGATATAGGCGAGGCGACATTTGATGACGGGAAAAGATATTTTCTTTATTGCTTAGCTTACGGGACATATTCTTCAATACCATATATGGTAAAAAAGAAGACACATTTGCGCAAATTTGCATACTATTTCCGCTCATCTAAAGAAATGTTTAAAAAGAAAATGTTTCATTTTGTTTGTGAGGAAGATGGTTTCAATTTCGAGAAAAATTCCCCTTTTGTAATGTTTTTGAACGGCGTGAATATGGGTGGCTTCAAACTTAACAAGGAAACAAAACTAGACGATGGAATTATCGAAGGATACTTTCCTAAACAAACTCTTTTTAATGGGATTTTAAGGTTTTTACCGTTTAAGAAAGAAAAACCACGGCTAATTAAAAGCATCACAGTAAAACCGATGGATAATGGATATTGGTGTTTGGATGGTGAAAAAGGCGGAAGAGGTGAGGTAAAAATCTCCGTTATTTCAAATGAAATTTCCATTTTTTCCCGTTAAAACCCCTTTGTTTTGCTTTTTAACTCTTTACTTTTAAGTAAAAGGATTTTACGATTAAGCATAAAGAAAGGATTTTCAGTATGAAAAAAACGCCATTAGTCATGTCATTCGTTTCAGCAATTCTTGCAATTGCTGCTGCCTTACTATTAGTTTTCTTGCCAAATTTCGGAACAGAATTAAATTCATTTATATCATCAAACTATCTCACGGATATTTTTAGCAATTTTGGAGTTGCCTTTAAGGAAACCATTTCTTTTAATGTCGGTAGGCCTGCGTGTTCGGGAGTTTTAATCGCCCTGTTTGCAATTCTTGCTATTTTCTGGATTTGGCATTTTATTGTAATGATCGCCACAAAAAGAGCTAATAGCTTATCCATTAACCTTTTCTGGCTTGTTTTTGGCACATCATCAGCATGGGTGATTTTCACGTTTATTGGTTATATAGATTCAACGACTGGTTATCTATTTAATGGCAACGTTAATTCAACTGAGGTTCATAATGGTTTCACTTTAATCCATAATTTGTTTATTGAAAACTTTGCCAATCACGCTGCATCGATTTTCCTTTTATGCGGCATATTGCTTTTGGCGATTTTGTCCTTTGGATTCGGATTCGTTTCAATACTAGGCGCTATCATTGATGACATCAAAAATCCTAATGAAAGCAAGGAAAAGAGCCAATTTACTCCAATTAGTTCGAATATTTCATCTGAAGGAGTGTCTAAAGACAAAAAAGGAAGCAATAAAAAAAGCGAAGAACAACAACCACTCATCGTTCAAAATATCACGTATGGCGGAAATCCAGCACAGGTCTATCCTCAACCAGCGTATGCTCCACAACCTCAGCTCACTCAGCCTGCGCCCGCTAAAGAGGAAACAAAACCTCAACCAACTCTCACGGAAGAAGATGTCAGAAAGATAATGAGCGAATCTTTAGCCGCTCAGCAAAACGCAATTATTGCCGCATTATCACAAAATAAGAATGCTGAAGAGCCAAAACAAACTAAGGGAGTCAAACTCGAAGAGCGCCCTCTTACCGCAAAAGAGTTACGTTCAATAATTAAAAACGAACTTAGAGATCATGACCATCCAGAAGAACTCTTGCCATTAACCGATGAGCAATGCCGTGCTTTAATTCGCGATGAGCTGGATGAATATTACGCTTCAACAAGGCCTCAAAAGGAAAAAATTGAAGAAACCATAACTCCAATGGAGGACAATGCAAAATCCGATTTCGAAGAAGAATTCATGACTGCTGATGAACTCGGAAGAATGATCCGCAACGAAGTTATTCAAGTAGTCAGCGAGAACAAAGACAAAGACGGAATCACTTTAGATACTATTAAAGATGCCATAAAAGAACAAATTTCATCAATCCAACAACCAAAAGCATTAACAATCGATGAGATTTCTGCTGTTATCAAAGGTGAAATGGCTTCTTTTAAGGAAAGTGAAGATGATCAAAATAAGGCAATCTCTCTCTTGAGCGAGCAATATGCCAAAAAAGAAGAAAGCGATAAACTAAAAGATGAAGAAACTAAAGCCGCTATCGAAAATTTGAAGGCCAATCAACTCACAGCTGATGATATTCGAGCCATCATTTCTGAAGAATTGAGCAAAAAACTAATTTCATCTGAATCCGAAAAAGAAGAGCCTTTAAATGTCGTTAACGAAACTAATGCAAATCAGTCTGAAGTCTCTCTTGCTGATGAAAAGAACACTGAAGAAAGTGCAATTATTCCGTTGGATGAATCGAAGCTGGCAGAAGAAAAAGCCGAACGTATCCCATTTGCAAGCCGTTTGCTAAATTTAAGCGATGATATTAAAGAGTCCTATAATGAACTCAAAGCAGAAGCTCTCTCTTATGGCCTTAAGTCACGCTTGTCGATTTCAGGCGATACATTCAGACTTCATACGAAAACCTACTTGAAAATCATAGTTGCTGGTAAAGGCCTTAAATTATATATGGCTCTTGACCCAAATGATTACAAAGATTCAACAATTCCAGTGAAAGACGTTGGAGTTAAGAACCTATATAAAGACATACCATTAGCTTTTAAGGTGAAGAGTGGTCTTTCCTTAAAACGAGCTAAACAACTTATCAAAGATGTTTGTGAAAAAGATGGTTTAATCAAAGAAGAAATAACTCAATTTAATTATATCGCCCAATTATCTTCTTATCGTGTCGCAGGAAGCGACGCTGAAGAAGAAATAGAAGACGAAGAAGAGTAATTTACGAAATTGGCCTCGCTTAGCGAGGTCTTTTTGTATTATTAGATATTTGTGATAAAATAAATATCATTCGAAAAGGAGGATGATGTAACTTGCCGCATTGGGTCATATACTTGATTCTGACAGTCCTTCTCTTTATAGCCTCCGCATTCTTTTCGTTGGTTGAGACCGTTTTTTCTTCAATAAATCGTTTTAAATTCGAAGTTAAGGCCAACAACGGATCTTCAAATGCGAAGGTTGTCATTTGGTGTGATGATCATTTCGATTCTGCTTTGGTGACGATTTTAATCGGCAACAATGCTGCTTCGGTTGTTCTTTCGATGGTTACGACATTTCTTTTTGTTGATAACATAATGAAAGACGTTGATAGTTCTTTAGCGACTATTATCGGGTCTTTAGTCTTGACTATCCTTTTATATATATTCGGCGAAACTATGCCAAAAATGATTGGCAGAAAACTCCCTAACAAAATCGCTACTTGGGCTTGTTATCCTTTAGCGTTTCTTATCATTATTCTCTATCCAATTTCCGCTTTATTTAGAGGTATTTCTTATCTTTTCAAGAAACTTTTCAAATCAAAAGAAGAACCTGAAATAACCGAAGAAGAATTTCAAAATGTCATTGAATTCAATGAAAACCAAGGCGTTTTAGAAGAAAACGAAAGTCAAATAATTCAAAATTCTTTAGATTTTTCCGACACTAAAGTTAAAGAAATATTCACTCCAAGAGAGAAGATGTTCACGATTAACTTAAAAAACCTTTCCTTAGAAAAACTCGTTGAAATAATTTGTTCAACTTCATATTCGAGAATACCGGTTTATTATGACAATCCTAATAAGATTGTTGGAATTCTTTTGGTAAAAAAATTTTTAGCAGATTATCTTGATGATAAAACAACAAAGACCGATTTAGATGATTCAATCGAAAAACCTTTTGTAGTTTCGCCTAATATTACGATGGATGAACTAGTTGATGGTTTTCAAAAACAAAGAAAGCAAATTGCCCTTGTTTATAAAAAGAATGTTCTTATTGGCATGGTTACTATGGAGGACGTTTTGGAAGAACTCGTTGGAACAATTTCAGAAAAATCGGAAGTAACCACTAGTAAATCTCTAAACAAAAAAGCGAAAAGAGGAGGGAAGAAAAAATGAAAACAATTGATATTGTTTACATCGTTATTATCTTCATCCTTGCTGTTTTCTCTTTCCTTTTTTCTGCGGCTGATATGACTTATTCATCCGTTAACCGTAGACGACTTGAAGCCCATTCTTTAAAAGGGGACAAAAAGGCGAAAAAGGCTCTTGAATATGCCGATGATTATGATCAAACGATTGCTTTGATACTTTTTGGAAACGATTTTTCTAACGTTTTACTGTCCTCTGTTGGTGCTCTTTTAGGAAGAGACTTGCTTTCATCTTATGTAGGGGATGACTTAGCAAGCACGATTTCTTCTTTGAGTTTGCTTGTTTTCTTGCTCATATTCTGTGAAATCACTCCTAAAAGCATTGCTTCGGATCATTCGTTTGCTCTATCGAGAATCTTCGTTCCTTTTATGAAAGCGATCGAGGGAGTTTTCTTTATCTTTGTTTGGCCTTCGTATCATTTTGCAGCTTTCGTTTGTAAGCCAGTGATCAAAAAAGGCGGAGATGAAAATCCTCTTGCATCCGACGAAGAACTTGAAGCAATGGTTAATACAATTGAAGAAGAAGGCATAATCGATGAGGAACAGTCTGAGCTTCTTCATCGCTCAATTGATTTCAAGGAAACTTCCTGCTACGAAGTTATGACCCCAAGAGTCAAGGTTTTTGGCTACGATATCGAAGAATCTTTTGAAGATTTTCTTAAACAAAAAGAGGCTTTCCACCATTCTCGTATTATTGTCTACAAAGAAAATATGGACCATGTTTTGGGCTACATACCAGTAAAAACCTTGCTTAGAGAGTTAGTAAAAGGAAAGAAAGTGACTTATAGGGATGTTCTTTTACCTATTGTTGATGTTCCAAGAACAATGATGATATCTTCAGCAATGGCTTTGATGAAAAAAAATAAACATCATATCGCTATTGTTCGTGATGAATTTGGGGGCATGGAAGGAATTATCACCCTTGAAGACATTCTAGAAGAGCTTGTTGGTGAGATGTGGGATGAGAAAGACCATCCAACAAATGATATTAGAAAAGGCGAAAGAAGAAACTCATATTACGTAAATGGCACAATGAACATTGACGACTTCTATAATGAAATGGGCTTAGATCCAGATAAATTATTGCCTGATGATTACACGACAGTAAGTGGATGGATAATAGACCATTTGGGTCGTTTTGCGATTGTCGGTGATACTTTTAGGATTGACAACATTTACGTTAGAGTTACCGAAGTGTCTCAATATACGGTTAAAGAAGCGTTCATCCGTATCATTAAGAAAAAAGAAAAATAGCCGCTATTTTACGGCTATGTTTGGATTTCCAATTCCTCTTTCTTTTAACTTTGCTAAATATTTCGAATAAATATCTTTTGATAAATTAAGGATATCTTTTTCATCGGTTTTGATAATGTAATCGATGCCATTTAATTTATTATCGGAAAATGCAGCTTTATCGTTTTTCAAACGTGTTGCGATATCGTCTGGTTTATCACCTCTGCCTTGCATTCTTTCCAATCTAGTCTTTTCTGTGGCACTTAGGTAAAAAGTTACAATTGATGAGTCTTTTAGAGCTAAGAATGATTTGAGTCCATTAGGATCGACAATAACAACTTTGTCATCGGCAATTTCCGCTTTGGAACATCCATAGTGGCAACCATTATATAGAGTCGTTTCAACGAAGGCGCCTTTTTTAGCCAACTGAGCAAATTCTTCTTCATCGACAAAATAATAATCAACTCCGTCTATTTCACCGTTTCTTGGTGCTCTTGTTGTATGCGTAATGGCTTTAGAAACCCCGTATTTGACCCCAAGAACTTTAGAAATCTCCGTTTTTCCACTTGCTGAAGCGCCAACTAATAAAATCATATAAATGTATTATAACTAAATATTAAGTAATAAGCATTCATAAGATTTTTTAATTTTTTTGTCCTTTTTTCCAAAAGCACGTCTTTATAAAGGTGAGGGGTAGGAAAAGGAGAAGAGTATGAGAAAAAGAAATATGTTGTGTATGAGTTTACTTTTGCCACTTTTTATTGGGGCAACCTATGTCGAAGAAGTTCATCCTTTTTATATGGGAGATAGGGAAGTTATTACTGAAGATAACGCCGAATATGTCACGAACAATTATGGTTACTTCGGTGAAACAGAGTTTCCCACACTTATCGGAGATAAAAATGGTTGGAAAATCAAACTTCGTTGGTTTAGAAATACAACAAAGAAAATTCAAATCAAACTTTTATATATTTATGGACAATCGGCAAAACTTAAACCAGGGGATGCCGGATCGAATTATTATGTCGTTTATGAAGGCCCATTCTTGGCTGGTAATGTTGGCAGTTATACGGACTTTACTATATCTTTATCCGAAGCATTAAGCGAACATGGCATATCCACGGACCATTTGGATAATAAGTTCACAAATTGTTTTAACTTGGGGTTTTTCGTGGATGAGCATACAGCGACATATCAAGGCAAGTTCTACTATATTACTTTTCCAACAACATATGCTTCAGGCAAAAAATATCATTTCAATGTTGGACATTACTCAACTAATTACATTTGCTATCCAGATGGCGTTAATGAAAATCTAAAAGAGTACTATAAACGTGTTTATATAGGCGGAAGAAGTTGGAAAAACGAAATTAGATGCGTTGGCGGGGGTAGTTTCGTTGATTGGAGAGATTTTCAAAATGAGAGTAGAGGAGAGATAAATTCATCGTATTTTTCAATCCCTTTAAAAATGGAATTATACGGTTACACAAGAGCGAATAAACCGAATTTGACAGTAAAAATAGCCGATGCAAATTTATTCGTTTACGATGGGTATGAATATTACAATTTTGGCGAACCAACCATTGGATATAGTGGAGAAAAAGGATATAAAATACCGATAAGACTCGTTTATGATGGAACATATTATACCTTGAAACCTAGGTATTCTTTCTATATTACGCCAGATTATAGGAACATTTATTTCGAAGAAACGTTGCCTAATGGAGTAAATGCAAGAAACTACATTAAAACAAATTCTTACGTGCCTATACCCGCAATAAATGGTAGCACGCCTGTAACTTTCACTTATCAAATAGAGATTTTAAATGCAGGACCATTGGGACTTGTTGATATTACAGCCAAATTTTCCTATACGAAAAGCAAGAATTATTTTGGCTCGCACTCAAATTCAACATATTACGTTGAGGAGGTGTAACGATGATTAATTATTTTCTAGTAGTCGTTGTTATCTCATTTTGTTCTCAAATGTTCACATATGCATCTAATTTGGGAAAAGTTAGAAGAGTTTTTGAAGGGCTCGATTATTCGGTTGTTCAAAGAGGCGTTTATGCCGTTCAAAGTGAAACGACAACGAAGTATGGCCCATTTTTTGAAAGGGAATTTCTTGAGACAACCATAAAGGAATATTTTTCTAGTAACCTTCAAACGCGTTTTGGCAAAAGTCAATACGATTTCAACGTTGAATTAACTGATCCTTACATAGTCGAGAATGTTCAAACGAATTTCTACAAAGGGGCAAAAATAACTTTGAGAGCTTATTATTTCGAACGTTTTATGTATCAAAATTCGAAAAAATTCATTATTAAGGAGAAAAAATAAAATGGCATTAAATCCAGCGACATTCTTAGAAAACTCTTTTCTTTCTCCTTTGTTAAAAACAGAAGGCTTGACTGATGTCTCATACAATGGTTCTGAGATATTCTATGTAACCAATAAAGAAGGTCGTAAAAGAAGCGATATAACTACAAATAACGAAGAAGTTGGGTCTTTCTTAAGGCAATTGGCAAATACAACAGAAAGACAATTCTCTTACATAAATCCGATCCTAGACGTATCTTTTGGCTCATATCGTATCAACGCGGTTAATTCGTCTTTAGCTCGTGTAAGGAATGAAAAGGCTTATACCTTTTCAATAAGAATAGAGCACAAAGGCTGTTTGATAAACGATGAATCTTCTTTCATGGATGATGAAAGTAGAAGAATCATAAACGAACTATTATCCAAAGATGAATCAATTGTGATTGGGGGTTTAACTGGCTCTGGCAAAACGGAATTTGAAAAATATTGTCTTTATCACATGAAGGATGAATCAAGAGTCATAGTTATTGATAATATTGAAGAATTAGACATGCTTGAGATTCCAAATCTCGATTTATCGACATGGCTAGTTAACGATCAAAATACCAAAAATAACAATTTTTCTTCTCTAATTAAAAATGCGTTGCGAAATAACCCTGATTATATCGTTGTTTCCGAAGCAAGAGGCGAAGAGATGCTTGATGCGTTGACTAGCGCGATGTCGGGGCACCCAATTTTAACTACCATACACGCTAAAGATGTTGAGGCGATGCCAGATCGTGTCGCAAGGCTTGCCATGATGGGAAATCCGAATTTAAGGAAAGATGAACTCATGGATGATATCGCCCATCACCTGCGTTATTACGTTTATATCGTCAAGGAAATGAGCAAAACAACCGGCGTAAGAAGATTCTTAAAATCTATCTCATACTTAGATGAGAAAAGTTTAAAACTTGTGCAATTATACGAAAGGGGAAGCTATGAAAAATAGATTTTTGATTTATGTATCTATATCAGTTCTGTTTGCAGGGATTTGCTATTTGCTAACTTCAAATTTTATATATACGGGACTTATCCTGGTTTTAGGACTGCTGATATTTATTGCATTAATAGAACAATTAATAAACAAACATAAAAATAGAATCAAAAAAGAACGTGAGGCATATCGATTTATTAACTCGTTTATTATCTCTCTTTCCGCTACAAAGTCTTTAGAAATATCATTTGAAAATGCTTTGATTGGTTTAGATGCGGAAGAGAAAAAAATTATCGATTCAACCAACGAAAAGGGGTTCGAAGAAAAACTTGAATATTTAAATAATTACTTCATCTCTGATATTTATAAGGTATTTCTTTCGATTATTCGCCTTTATCAAGAGGAGGGAGGGGAAATTCTTGATGTTGCCGGTCCTTTATTAAGGGAATGCACAGCCTTAGAAGAAGAAATGATAACGAGAGAAAAGAATGCAAACACGGCGTTAGTCCAGTTTTCATCTTTGTGGTTGATGAGTTTACTCGTTATGGGAGTGCTGAGGTTTGGCTTATCAGCTTTCTATGATTCGCTGATAAAAAACATCGTCTTTAATGTACTAATAATCGCTTATTTCGCTATCGCTTACGGATCGTTCGTGATTTTCGCACTAGGACTAACGAAAGAAAAAATAGATTTCAAGGGGGTGAATAAACATGAATTCAAAAAGAAAAAGCAAATTTAAAGAAACGTATGCAGAAGCGAAATTGGACTTTAAAAAAGAAATAATAAAATTTGCAGTTGTAAATATCTCACTTATCGTCTTATCTGCCGTTGTTTATATATTCAGCAAGCAAATCATAACGTTGGCTTGCATAGGAATATTCCTAATTACGATTGATTACTTGTTGCTTACGCGTCCGAGTCAAATCGTTAAAAAGCAAAGGGAAGACCTTGAATCGGAATTTGTTCATGTGTTTGTTTATTTCGGACTATTCGTAAAAAATGGTCGTCCCGTTTATAATGCATTAGAAGATTGCATGCGTTATTCATCAGATGATTTGCGAGATAAAATCAAGACTCTTTTGGATGAAATCGATGAAGATAAAACAATCACTCCATATATGAATTTTGCGAAGAATTTTCAAAATCTTGAGATTAAACAAGTACTGATATCTATATATAAAATGTCGATTGAGGGCGGTGGAGAAGAATATTTGCGGCAATTTGATGCTATTTTTACAACTTTATCCAATTCAAAAAGAAATAAGTTGATTGAAAACGAAAAGAGCAAATATGGGAATTACAATTTCTTGCCGATGCTTGCTTCGGCCCTATCAATGGGAATAATAGCGGTAGCTGTCATCGTTTTGATGGAGGAATATACAAATGTCGTCTAATATCAGTTTCTTACTATCTTTAGTGTTCGTCATTTCCATGTTCGTTTATGCTGGCGACCTTTGTAATATGCAAACGACATATGCTCAAGTGGACTCAATCGCCATAACAGCGGGGAAAATGATCACTAAAAGTTGGACCATAACGAGCGAAATTAACCGAATGGTCAGGAATCAAGGGGCTTATATAGTTCCGACAAATTCAAAATCATATACACCGGCTGAAGGAGATATATTCTCCTTCAACGTATATAAAAAATACAAGACGTATTCTTTCGATAGAAGCGTCAAAAAAATCAGTATCAATCGATCCGTGGTTCTCGGATATAGAGGTTGAAAAGAAAGGAGGAAAAAGAAATGAGTGAACTTAAAGGTCAATTATTAGCCATGATTCTTACTTTAGCTGCTTTTGGAACAATTGCTGCAATCTTAATTCCAGCGTTTACCAAATCCGCTGAATCGGTTAACAAACAAATCAGCGTTACGGATTCTGGATCAATTACAACGGCAAATATCGCTGGTTTCAGCATTTAGTTTAATGGATTGTTTGCCTTGAAATCAAAAGACTTCTATAATAAGGACACTAGAGGTTATTGATTATGAGTGCAAACCAATTAAACGAAATTAGAAAACAATTCTGTGAAAAACTCCACGTTGAGTCAATAAGCGATGACAAGTTAATTAAAGATCTAGGCTTAGATAGCCTTGATGTTGTTGAGCTTTGCCTTGATTTGGAGGACAAATACGGATTCCAATTTGCCACAGAAGAACTCGCTTCATTCAAAACTGTAGGTGATTTATTTGCCTTAATTGAAAAAAAGCTTGATAACAAATAAATATAATTTCAATGAAGGTGCCCGATTTATGGGCACTTTTTTCTATAACTAAAATAATAAGTGCTATTTTTTCAAAAAAACAAAATTTATCTTGCAAAAATATTTCATAATAAGTAATATATTCCATGCACGGCACGTCCCGTGTGATTGATGCGCTCACTTAGCTCAATGGCAGAGCAATCGGCTGTTAACCGATTTGTTGTAGGTTCGAGCCCTATAGTGAGCGCCATTAAATGGCCTGTTGGAGAAGAGGCTTAACTCATATCCCTTTCAAGGATACATTCATGGGTTCGAATCCCGTACAGGTCACCACAAAGAAAATTAGCATCGATGTTAGTCGATGCTTTTTTTGTATATTTGATCAAAAAATATTGTTTGGCATTGATTTTATCAAGTTTTGGCGGATATCTAGCAAATAATCAACGATTAATTTCTGAATTCTAATCATTTTTATCAAATGCTCGCAAACATTCATTGACAAAAAAACAATTAATTGTTCATCCTTCTGGTAATATGATATAATCCCATATATAGATTTATGACTATCGATCTGTTTATTGAATACAATTTCGCCCCAATCATCGGGCTTATATTCCAATTAGTGATTTTGATGTACGGCAAAACGTTTAATAAACGCGAAAAAATCATCTTTTATTTAGCTTTGGTACTTCAAGTTTTTGAACTTCTTGCTTATAACTTTGAATTCTATTATTCAAGTTTGGACAAACCAACGATATGGAGAATCGTATTTTCAGTTATCGGTTACATTGTCAGGCCTGCACTGGTCTATCCATTTATTTTCTTGCTAAGAAATGGTTCAAATAAATTCTCCTCAAAATTATTCTATTTGGATCTCATTCCACTGGTTTTGGTTGTTGTAATTCAACAATTTGCTTTCTTCACTAAATGGGTTTTCTATTTTGATGAGTCAAATAGTTTTCACCGTGGCCCTTTAGGGTATATTTCTCAAATAGTTACTATTTTGTACATGGTTGAAGCGGCAGTCCAAGTCATTTTAACAAAGGTCTTAAATAGAAAATTCAATGTTGGCCTTATCATTGTTCTTTTGGCTTATGTTATTTTGGCAATGTGTTTCGAAAGCATATTTAGTATTAGATCTCTTGGCATAAGCGCAGGCGTTTTCTCGATTGTTTTCTTTATGTTCTCTCTTCAAACGAATTATTTGAATGATTTGTCATATAAGCTGAAGATTACATCAGAAGTTGACGCTTTATCACAGATTTCTAATAGATATTCTGGCGAAAAACAAATTGACTCTTTGGTTTCGAAAAGGGAACCAGGCGTTTTCATTGTTCTTGATATCGATCAATTCAAACGCATTAATGATACTTATGGCCACGCAATAGGGGATGAAACAATTATCAAAGTGGCTGAGGCACTTAAAAAATCTTTTGATGATGAAGATGTTGTTATGCGTCTTGGCGGAGATGAATTTGCAATTTACTCAACGAGGACCACAAATGAAATTAAGGAAAAAGAAATAATTTCAAATTTATTCAAACAAATCGATGCAATTCGTTTATCTTGCGATAAAGATTTTAGAGTTTGCATTTCCGCAGGCGTTGTTCAATATGATGGTGAAGAAGAGACGTCATTTGATAGACTATATCGTTTAGCGGACGTAAAACTTTACAAAGCCAAAAAGATTGAAGGCAACCACGCTTGCGATTAATTTGCAATAAACCGGGAAATTGGCATCTTATTGGCCTTAAATGAATTTTTTTGAAAAAAAGAAGCCATCAAAGGCTTCTTTTTGTTTTATAAAATCCATAGATAAGAAATTGCAGGCAAGACTAAGTACATTAATAAGGAGAATGCAACGAAGAAATAGAAGAGAACTCTGATTTTAACTGTTCTATATGCAATCAATGATGCGTCTTGAATTTTGTTCGCTCTTCTCGCTGCGATTGATTCATACCCCATCGTTAAAACCATTCCCAATGTAAAGATATTAACTACCGACAACAAAGAGAATGTATCAGCACTTGAGACGATTGAAAAGCCTAACAGAATGGCCGAAATAGCAGAGAAGAAGCCAGTTCCAATCATTCCTATAGAATCGTCTTTGTTGAAACTTTGATTGAAGAAAGCCAATATCAACCATGCAGCAACCGCAATAATATTTAAGAATGAGTTGATGAAAACGGAAAATCCGTGCTTGTTTGCGCGTACAACAATTTCCAATTGTGACTTGATGATTTCTTTCCCATATGTAGGAGAAGATCTATCAAGATCTTTGTCGACATAGTAATTGTTCATTACGACAAAATTCTTAATTCCGTTTTTTTCCGTGACTAAGGAATATCTTCCGCTGATACTGAAGTAGGTGGAAAAGCCACTCATGGATTCATCGGGAATATATCGAATATAATCGGTAGTTCTTGTTGGCTGAATATAGATTCTGAATTGTGATGATTCTAATGGATATCTAGGGGAATCAAATTTTTTATTTATGTTGGCATTGAAATGTAACTTTTGACCAAATCTAAACGAGGATTCACTTTTATATGCCGTTCCTTTGTCTAAATATTCCAATGAATCGGCGACAACTTTGCCGTTTCCAATAGAAAATTCGTCGTTTTTTGAAGAATACACGTTGGATGATTTTTCTCCAGGATAAGCAGCTCGCTCTTCAATGTATAAAGATGAAATGCTAGTAGGCTCAAGTGCAGGTGATAAATGAAGTTTTTCGCCCGAGGATGATTCGAAATTAAATTGAATGACATCAGGAATGTTATCTGAATAGGCTAACCAACCATCACCTGTTGAATTGAAACAATATGAATCTTGCGACAAATCTGCATCAGTGTAAAAGGAATCTGAATTGAAGACTTCGCCTTTTTGTTTCTTCCACCACATTTTATGAAAATCCATCTGGTCAAAGTCGTATCTTAGCGACATAGAAACTGTGTATGAATTATTAGAGGTGGAAATGTTATTGATGCTCTCTAATTGAGCGCCGATATAAGTGTTGCAAAAATAAGAATCGTTTGTGCCATAAGAAGGCAAAGAATCTTCTATTTCTTTTTGCGAGGTAGATAGAGAATTTTCGTTACGATATGAATCGATAGTCTCAGCCGAGTTAATTGATACAGTTATTATTGAATATAAAGCGAAAGCGACAAAAGGAATGCAAGTTAAAGCGAGATTTAGAATCAGTTTCCTTCTCTTTTTCAGATTTAAAGCAAGAAAATTTCTTTTTATTACATTCTTTTCTTTCTTTTTACCCAATTCTTTTTCGTAATCGTTTTTGTGATGGGCGATAATAGTTTCGTCAACTGCTAGAGCTTCATCATGTGGTAAATCTTTAGAGTCGTCCTTTAATATGTCTTCTTCTAAGAAGAATATTGCCGCAACTCTGCTTAACGTTTCATCATCAAATTCTTTCTTATTTTCTAAGAACAAGTCAAAATCGTTGATTTCTAATGCGTCACCAATTGAAATATGGTCTTTTTTTAAGAGCATTTCATTTAAATGCTTAATTTTTTCGATGCACTTATTCATAAATATATCCTTTATCTAGTCAATTATATCATTCGAACAAAGAATAGAAATATGCCGTCATTTGAGAAGGAGCTTCATGATGATCATTTATTACATAATCCTTTAAAATGTCGACAAAAGCGCCTGACATACAAGTAATCAATATATAATCTGGTACATTTGAGTGCTTTATTTTTATGCTTGGTAAGGAAACTTTCATTAGATTTCTGACCTCTTTGCCTAATGTCGAATAAAAAAGATGAGAAGCTCCCGATGAAAATATGGCCGCTATGAGTTTTTGTTGTTCTTTGAAATGATAAAAAATGTGAGTCGACATTTCACGGTAATCATACATCGTTATTTCGCCATTTTTTGAATGATTGTTAGAAAAAGCGTGTTCAAATACACTTGTGCAAACGGATTTTAAGACGTCGTCTTTCTTTTTAAAATGGGCGTAAAATGTAGACCGGGACACAGTGCTTTCCTCAATAATGTCGGAGACGGATATTTCCGTATAGGGTTTCTTTTCAAGAAGTCGTTCTAAGCCTTCCAGAATTAATGAAATTGTTTTTTCTTCTTTTTTGTTCATATAAACGAATTATAACGAATAATGTGTTTGTTTGTTAATAGAAAAACCGAACAAAATATTCTAAATTGTTTGTTTTCTTGAAATTCCCGTGGCAAAGTTGCTAAACTCTTATCGCTATATATGGAAAGAAGAGAGATACCGAGCATATTTGAAAAAAACAAAAAGAAGTCGTTAACTATTGTTTTTATTTTATTAACAATAACTATTGTTCTTTTTATGCTTTCATTTATTGTTACACCTACATATATGAGCATAGATCGTTGTGTACTTGGAATATTTGGTCAAAGCGATACGGCTGCAAACCGTATTATGCAAAAAATCATGCTTCCTAGAAATATTGGCGCATTTGTGATTGGGGGAGGACTTGCATTATCTGGATTGATAATGCAAACTTCATTAAAAAATCCAATGGCTTCACCAGCGACATTGGGAATCTCAAATGCTGCCGTCTTTGGGGCAAATATTATAATTCTCGCAATGTATGGAACGAGTAGTTCATCATTCGTTTCTGCCTCTGATTCACCTTTCTCGGTTGCGGGAGTCGCATTTTTATTTGCTTTGACTTGCGTCTTGCTTGTTTTGCTTTTTTCTTCTTTTCATCGTTTTCATCCAACGACAGTCGTTTTGGTCGGCATAGCGCTTGGCTCCTCCTTTCAAGCTGCAACGACGTTATTACAATATTTCGCGGATGATGTTGCGCTTTCGGCAGTTGTTGGCTGGTCTTTCGGGAATCTTGAAAGGTTAACGATGAATGAAAACTATATTCTTTTGGGTGTCATTCTTCTTTCTCTTGCCGGCTTTTCCTTCGTTTCATACAGGTTTAACGCATTAGATGCTGGTGATGGTTTCGCTAAAAGTGTTGGAATTAATACATCTTTATTGAGATTTGTTTCATTGCTGATCGCCTCTTTGATTGGGGCCTTGTGCGTTTCATTTTGCGGAATAATCGGTTTTGTGGGAATCATCGCTCCTCATATTATGAAAAGATTGGTCGGAAACGACCATCGTTTGTTAATACCAACATCATTCATGGCTGGGGCTGCACTATTGCTGATTTGCGATATTTTTACTCGTTTGATTGGCGGAGGTACTTCCTTGCCAGTCGGCGCGATTACCGCCTTACTTGGAACTCCAATGTTTTTAATCATTCTATTCACTAAGAAAGGAGATAAATATGCTCTCGCTTAATAATGTTTCCTTCTCATATGAAAAGAAGTCTAAAAAGGTGCTTTCTAAGATAAATATGCGACTCGACGAAGGAGAAGTGGGGGTTTTACTGGGTCCGAATGGTGTTGGAAAAAGTACGATTATAAAGATAATATCGGGACTTATTAAGCCAAAAGAAGGAGAAATTTTTTGGGGAGATGAAGACCTTAGAAATCTAAAAGGAAAGGAAAAAGCTAGAATAGTCGCTTATGTTTCCCAAAATGTTGATTTTTCCTCTCTAAGTGTTATTGATTCAGTTCTTTTAGGGAGACTTCCGTATTTTTATTCTTTCCCTTGCTCGCATGATAAAAAGAAAGCTGAAGAAATAATAGATGAAATGGGGCTCACCCCACTGAAAGATAGACCAGCAAATTCTTTATCCGGCGGAGAAAAACAATTGGTTGCTATAGCGAGAGCATTAGTCTCTTCTCCGAAACTATTGCTTTTGGATGAACCGACGGCAAATCTTGATCTTAAACATCAAAAAAAGATACTGACTCTATTAAAAAATGTTGCAAAAGAAAAAGGCATCACGATCCTCTTATCTTTGCATGATATAGCTGAAGCTTCATATGTAGGAGATAAGTTCTTCTTTTTGAAGGGTGGTGAAATTGTTTCTTCTGGCGATTGCTCAATCATCACGGAAGAAAGAATAAAAGATATTTACGATATCGATGTGAAGCTTATAAAAGAAAACGATGACATCTTAGTAAAAATATATTAAAAAGGAGAAAATAGAAATGAAAAAGACAAAATTATTAATTCTAGCAACGACTTTGCTAGCTTCCTGTCAAGGAGGCAACGTGTCAAGTGAATCCTCATCGGTTGATTCGATAGAAATCACCGATGGAATCGGAAGAGTTGGAACATTTAATCCTGGAAATTACAAAAGAATTGTATGTATAGGGGCTGGAGCATTAAGACTTTATTCCTATATTGGTGACTTGAATCTTCTTTGTGGTGTCGAAGACATTGATAATCCAGCAAAAAGGGAGAACTCAACTATGCCATTCGAAGGAGTCGCAAGACCATATTACGACGCGAATAAAGAATCTTTTAGAAACCTTCCAACTGCAGGGGTGGGTGGACCAACGGCCAACCAATCAGGTCCTAATCTTACTGCTTTAACTTCCTTAGCCCCTGATTTGATTATTTCAGATTTCGAAACTGAAGAAGCTGCTAAGCAAATGGAAGAAACGACAGGCGCAAAAGTTTTCACGATCAAATACGGAAAACAAGCTGTTTATGACGACACTGTGGTTAATGTTTTAACTTCTCTTGGAAAAATTCTCAAGAAAGAAGAAAGAACGAAGACTTTAACCGATTACATCTCAAATTCCATTGCAGAAATCAAAAATCTAACAAAAGATGTTAAAGAAGAAGATAAACCGCTCGTTTATGTTGGAGGAATTGGCAATTGGGGTCAAAAAGATTACTTAGCGTCGCATTCAAACTACCCAATGTTCAAGGTCGCTAATATAAAAAATGCTTTAAGCACCGTTACGTTGTCAGCGCAAGGTCAACAAGATATAAGCAAAGCTACATTTGAAGAATTAGCCCCTAATATTGATAAATTCATCATTGATGCGGCCGGCATGAAGCAAACGATTGCTGCATATAACGCTGATAAAACGATTTTCGATAATGTTAAAGCTGTTAAAAATGGAGAAGTATATCTTCAAATGCCATATAACGCCTACTACACAAATCTTGAAATATCCCTCATGGATGGATATTACGATGCTGCAGTAACTTATCCAGGCTTATTCAAAGAGATCGATCTTGAAGACAAATACAATGAAATATTGACGACATTTGTAGGCAAAAACACTTATGAAGAAGAAAAAACTCTTAGTGGATCATATGGTGGCTACCAAAAAATAGAAAATCTCAAAGAGTGGTGTGAGCAACATATAAACTAAACCGTTAAAGCCGCTAACACGGCTTTTTATAATGACGAATTTTGATATCGTCTTAATGCGGAACGTCAAAATCGTTTTCATTCATTTGATAATATAAGAAGTTATTTTTCCTTTCAAAAGAACTATAATAATTCAGGTTTTATTATGTCTCATCCATTTAAACATTTTCATCTAATAAACTCTCATCGAAGACTTGTCATAAAAAACGCTAGGCATATGGGAATTTTTTGGCATGCGTTAAAACACGATCTTACAAAATATTCCCCAATTGAATTCAATATTTCTGCTAAATATTATGCTGGTAATCATTCGCCTGTATACGAGGAAAGGATTCATAACAATTATTTCTCCAAGATATGCCAACATCACACAAAAAGAAATGCTCATCATTGGGAATATTGGACTGATTTCTTGTGTGGAAGAATTTTGATGAAAACAATGCCTTGGAAATATGCCACCGAATATGTATGCGATATGCTCTCAGCATCTTACACATACAACCCGAAAGCGTTCAAATCGGAAACTACATTGGAATATTTTTTGAAACATCAGGATAAGTATTTTATTACGCAAGCAACTAGAGAATATGTTATTTGGTGCCTAACCCTATATAAAGAATCCGGTTTCAAGGAACTATCGAAAAAGAACACAAAAGCCAAATATAATGAGATAACATCTAGACTTCCTGATGTCGAAATATATGAGACTGGCAAATCTAGTTCAACTTTGCCACCTTTAATTAAATAATTAATTAATATAAAATAATTCATATGGCTATTAGAAACAAAATATTAATCATAGGCTGCGGAAGACTCGGAGCCATCATCGCTGATAGAGCGTCTGCTAGAGGAGAGAATGTAATCGTTTTAGATCAAGAAGAGTCATCTTTTAAAAAACTAGACGATGCCTTTACTGGTTTTAAAGTTACTGGAGATGCTACAGATATTAACCTTCTTAAAGAAGATTGCTATATTGACTCGGTTGAAGAAGCGATAATCGTAACGGGAAATGATAATGTTAATCTTTTTCTCGCTCATCTTTTCGGCGTGATTTATAAAATCCCTAAGGTTTACGTTCGTTTTGATGACCCAGATAAAGACATTCTTATCACTGGTATCTCTAACGTAAAAGCTATCTATCCAACTGATTTAAGTGCCAACAAATTCTTTTCTATTGAAGCGGAGGGTGATAAATAATGATTATTGTTATTGCTAACGGCAATCTTGAAGCCAATTACATAATCGATTCTTTCAAAGAGGACAGACGCAATAAGATTATTGTCATTAACTCCAACAAGGACGTTGCTGATTATTTGATGAGGCATCAACATATATCTGTATACGTTGGAAACCCATGGAGGACATACGCTCTTGAAGAAGCAAACATCTATGATGCCGATCTTTTCGTTTCTCTTTCCGATAATGATACCGATAACTATGTTTCCTGTATCTTAGCCAAAAAGATTTTTAATGTTAGAAGATGCATTTGCTTAGTTAAAAACCCTGATAATGTCGAAATTTATAAGAAATTAGGCATTGACTCGGTTATTTCTTCAACCTATTTATTGTCACAAAACATTCGTTCTGAATCCCTTGAAGGTTCTCTTGTTCGTTCAATGAACCTTGATTCGGATAAAATCGTAATGGTTGAAGCCACTCTTTTATCTAGATATCGTATCGTTAATAAGGCGATTATGGACATCAAATTCCCTTCGTATGCCAATATCGCCTATATTATGCGTGACAATGAATTCATCATCCCAAAAGGCAATGTTGTGCTTAAACCACGTGACACATTGGTTATTGCATGCAAAAAAGAAGATGAGAGGGAACTCACAAAATACCTTACGCAAAGAGCGTCCGCAAAAGATTTGGAGAAGAATATCGCTTCACAAATTCAAAAAACATTAAGCAAAACAAAAGAAGAAAACGCTATTGAAGAAACGCCTATAAAAGAAAAAGAAGCGACCCATGTAGTTGTTAAAGAGGAAATCGAACATATTAAAGTGAAAGAAGAAGTCAAAACCGATTCGAACAAAACATCTACGAAAGTTGCAAAAAAGAATACAACCTCAGCAAAGAAAGCAACAACAAAAAAGAAATAAAATATGCTAAAAGGAAAATTAAAGGAAGCAAAAGGATTACGATTGATACTTGGCTATTTTGGCCTTTTTATGATTGTGGAAGGCTTAGTCACTATTTTTCCTCTAGTCATTTTAGCCTTCTATCATAACGAATGGGAGTGTTATTTGGATTTCCTAGTTCCCGGTGTTGGATCTATGGCGCTAGGCTCTTTGATTTTTTTGATGACGACGGCCTTCAGAAAAAAAGGGAAACTTCAGAAAAACGAAGATTCTTTGTTACTTGTATTAATTTGGATTTCTGCTTTAGCGATTGGCGCATTGCCTTTCTATTTAACTCAATTCTCTATTTTGAATAACAATAATGACGCTATTAATCTTGGGATGTCATACACTGAATCATTCTTCGAGGCAACTTCTGGCTATTCAACGACTGGTTTGACTGTCATTCCTCAAAAAGTTTACCTCTCTGGCTTGGACTCATCCGATTATGGCTGGTCGCATGTATTTCTTTTCCATCGTGCAATAATGCAATTTGTCGGTGGAGCAGGATTGGTTTTGCTTGTTGCCTCCATTATATCTAGCAAAAATAACTTTAAGCTATTTTTCGCGGAAGGTCACAATGATAGACTGCTTCCTAATTTAGGAAAGAATGCAAAACTTATTTTCGGCATCTATTCTGGATGGATATTTGTCGGAAGCGTGGCTTTATGGCTTGCTGGCATGACTCCATTTGATGCTTTTTGCCATGCGACCGCTGCCTTGGCGACCGGGGGTTTTGGCACAAGAGCTGACTCCATTGCCTACTATTCTTCGAGTGCATATCAATCTTTAACCAATGGGAACCTTCTTTATACAGGAAATGGTTTGGCTATTGAAGGAATTACATGCCTTTTGATGATCGCGGGACAAACCAACTTTGTTTTGCACACGTTATTATTGACGGGTAGAATCAAAGAATTGTCTAAAGACATTGAAATAAAAACTGCTACATTCGTCATCATCGTGGCCACGATCATAACGACACTTGTCACTTATAATGAGCATGTTAATTATTATGAATACCTTGAGGACATGAGCATTTGGACATCATTGCGTTACAATTTCTTTAATGTCGTATCCACCGTAACAACTACTGGATTCACTAATTTCCCATCCATGGCTTACTTAGGCCATTTCACAATATTCATTTCCATTATCATTATGTCTATTGGCGGAGGCATGGGATCGACGGCTGGCGGCTTAAAACAATACAGGGTTGCCCTCTTAGCTAAAGAATTCTCATCATCTTTCAAAAATCGGTATTCTTCGGAAAGATTCTTGCATACCAATACCATCGTTAGAATGGGGCAGGTTAAGGAAATAGAAGCAGATGAGGTTAAAGAGGCAACAGACTATTCAATTCTTTATATCGCATTCACTCTTCTTGGAGCGACTGCCTTGCTTTGCCTAAAGGATGTGAAAGATGCGATAAATGCTGAAGAAGCGGCATATGAATGGTCTTCTGCATTGTCTTCTACTGGCATCACGGTTATAGATTTCGCTGATTATAAGGCCTCAAATGGAATAATTCATTATGATGCACTGCTTTGGCTATTGACAACTGCAATGTTCTTGGGTCGTCTCGAAATATTGCCTATCTTCTATGCTTTAAAGAGAATACTCGTCACACCAATAGAAAGCATTCAAAAACATTTGCAAAAAAAGAAACATTTAAAATCTATGGAGGAATAAAAATGTTAATTGATGAAATCAAAAAAGCTAATTTAGCGGCAATGAAAGAGAAAAACCAAGCTAAAAGAAGTGCTTATTCTTCGATTATTTCCCGCTACCAACTTTTAAAGACGAAAGATCCATCAAAGGAAATCAAGGACGAAGATGTCCTTTCTTTAATTCAAAAGGTTGTTAAAGAACTTGATGAAGAGATGGATTCTTATCAAAAAGCTGGCCGCACTGAGTCTGTTTTAGAAATTCAAAAGCAAAAAGATGCGTTAAAGGAATTCATCCCAGCTCAATTAACTGAAGAGGAAATTAAATCGATAATTGCTAGCCTTCCAGATAAATCTATGCCTGTTGTCATGAAACATTTCAGCGTGAATTATCGTGGAAAAGTTGATATGTCACTTGTAAATAAGGTTTTAAAAGGATTATAATTCTTAAGCCTTAATTATGAGGCAAGTAAATGCCTTAACCCAGGCATTGAAAATAGGAGAATGGTTCAACGGCAGAACAGCGGTCTCCAAAACCGTTAATGAGGGTTCGATTCCTTCTTCTCCTGCCATTTAAAAAAATCCGGATTTAATCCGGTTTTTTTATTTTTCAATATTGGACGTGTCTCTTGAGATCGAAGCGGCTTCAGCTTGAAGCTTCTTTATTTCTTTAACTTGCTTTCTTGCTAATTGAATCTCTAAAACGATAGAGATTATCAATCCAAATATGATAACGAAATAATACGTATATCCTCGCCAAAGAAGAGAAATCGTTTGAGAAGTTGCCCAAACATTTTCTTTAGCGAAGAGATTTCCACCTAATCCGATTACAGAAAGTGAGGCAATAACTACAGCAAAGGCGTAATCGATGCCACCAGTAGTTCCCGGCGTTGGTACCCAAACAACCGCAGTGATTGCGAAAGAAGTGCCAAACATAACAAGAATATAAATCCAAAAAGGATTGACACCGGTGAATTCGACTCCGACTGCCAAAAGAAGGAAGAAAGGTATTGAGTAATATGCTAAATCGGTGATCAAGCGATAGATTAAAGCTCTAATGAAGGCACCTTTATGAGCGAATATTTCTTTAAATGCCGTTTGGGTTCTATCGCAATAATCCTCAAACCCCTTGATTTTCGATGGAAGAAACTTTCTAAATATCTTCCATTTGGAAATTTTTGTTAAAAGACCTACTAACAAGTTCCTTACTTTCTTAGATAAGCCAAGTAACAACATTATTATTAAAGTTAAGAAGTTGTTGAAATAGCCAATCGCTACAACGATGGTAAAAGCTACTGGGTTAAGCCAATTTGTTAAACCGGCGATGCCCCCTTCTGTAAGGCCTTTGATATAATAAGGAAAAAAGAAAAGAGCGATGAATCCGAAAATGTTTGATGCAAGAACGTGAACAACGAACGTGGCAAGGACTGAACCTGTTGCTTTAGAAGTGTCAGTTCCGCATTCTTTCATTAAATATATTTCCATTGGCTGACCACCAAAAGCGAAAGGCGTGACGTTGTTATAAAATTGCTCAATCGTAGATATTTTGAAGAGATTTCTTTTGCCAACTTCTTTATCGATGCCGTTTGATCTGCAAAAAGCGATCAAAGACAAAGGCCAGAAACCCAAGAAGACGGCGGTTAGCAAGAAAGCTACAAGCAACCAAATCCAGTTGTTGTTTTGACCAATTGATGCAAAAACATTGGCAATTTCGCTAATATCAGTGAAATTGACAATCATTAAAATGACGGCAACAGTAAGAGCGACAATCATAATAGTCCCTAAAATCGCGGAGTTTCTTGTTTTTTTGTCTTTCTTTCTCTTTATTTCTTGCAATGCTTGTCGAGTTTCCTTCAATTCTTCTTTAGCATCTTCGATTTTCTTTTCCATAAGCCTAAGAATTGTAACATAAGAAAAAGAAATTCAATACTTTATTTTCTTTGATTTAAGATTAATCTTAACAAATTCAGGAAAAAATCAGTCTAAAAGCCAATTATTGATCATTTTAATCTAAGAATAAATCAAAGATTCATTAGTATAAGCATCGATGAAACCTTTACTTTACGCGTCATAAGGTTTACACTCTTACAATAAAAGTTTAAAGGTGGTATTTTAATGAAAAAAGTCAATAAAATATGGGTGCTTAGCTTGGTCCCACTCACGCTTTGCGGATGTGGAGATGGCAATTCCTCCGAAGCTTCGTCAATTGCGGAATCTTCATCCGATTCATCTTCAATTGAAGTGGTTTCTCAATGGGGAAAAGAACTCGAAAGTTTAATGAAGAAGTACTGCGGCGAGGTTTTGCCGTACCCAACAGGACTAATAAGCGATAATATTTCATACAAAGAAACCACGGGAACAAATGGCGAAACAATTCTTCAAATCACTGACGATTCCGAAGAATTTACACTTGGTGATTATTATCAATCTCTTGAAAAGGACGGATGGTATACGGTTGAAGGCTATACGAAAGTTGAACGCACATCCAACGATTTACCATTCTATGAACTTACAAAAGGCTCAGGAAAAACAGGATATGATCTTTCATATACTTTTAGGAATGCTACTGAAGCGACGATCTCTACCGAAGCGGTTCCTGCTGGAAATGTCATCCTTTGCTACAATAACTTAACTACCGAATTAACAAGTAATACATCTTGGACTGATGATAATTTAGACGCAATGACGCATGCTATCACGGTAACATTGCCGTTTATGGCACTTGGCGAAGGCTATGTCACGCATTGGTCAAGTGAAGACGTTTTATTGATTTATGATTATTCCATCCATGATTTGCGTGAAGATTTCGTGAAAGTTCTTGAGAAAGATGGTTTTGTCTTAAACCAGGCACTTAGCAAAGTCTATAACATGCACATTCTTTATAAGAGATTACCTGATGGTTCCCAACTTGCTGCAGGGCTTTCCTATACTAACGGAAATTACTTCCAATTTAGCTATTCGGCTATGCCTCAAACGAGTACGACTTGGCCATCTGATGTCTTAGAAGAAATCAAAGAGGCTACTGGCATTACTATCCCTGATTTCTATTCATCAGATATTGAAAAATACTATTACTATTCAAAAAACGGCAAAGTATATATTTATGCTGAAACTCAAACGAATTTTGAATACAACACCGATTATTATTCTCGTTTGGAAAAAGCTGGCCTTTATGGCGATGGCTGGGGCAATTTTGCAAACTGGGACGAAACTTTAAGCCTTACAAGTAATTTCCTCTACAATCAAGAAGGCGATGTAACTGTTCAATATGGCTATCAAATCATCGTTCAATTGACCGAGCCTACATCTGGATTTGCAACTTCATGGCCAACCGATGCGGTTTCTTCTTTCCTTAAAGAAAACAATATTAACGTTTCTTATCCAATCCCATCTCTTTCGTCGGAAAAAGAAATTAAATATTCCATAAATGACGATGGAATGAGCAATTCTATAGATGTTAAGATTTATGATACAAAATACAAAAATTACGATAATCTCGTATCTTTCTTCTATAATCAAGCTTATTATCAAGCACAAGATGTATTCGGGAATCCTTATTTTGAAGATCCTACTGGCTCTTTGAAGATTGCTTTGTCTAAAAAGAATGGCGTTACCACTGTGTCATTGAGCAAAGGTTCAGGAGAATCCCATGCACCAGTATTTGAATTTAAAGAAAAGGCATTAACCGTAGGCATTGGAAATAGCATTCAGCTCGAGCTTAATGTGGAAATGCTTCCATATGCCATTACTTATTCATCTAGTGACACTACAGGAAAGGTAGCAGTTGATGAAAATGGCTTACTTACAGTCGCTTCCGATGCTGAAATTGGTAGCTCAGTGACAATTACAGCCTCATTAAATGTTCCTGGCGAATCATCCCCTCGTGAAGCTAAATGCGAAATTAGTGTTGCAAGCAGAACCGCCTACACAGAAGAAACGGCAATGAACGCAATTGTCAAGAAATTAAATGAGTATTGTGGCTACGCTGAAGGAAGTGATGATGCCCTTTATACTTGCTATAGCAGCAGCGGCAAATATTATTACGTCTTAAAGAACTTCTTAGGAGACTCAGGAAAGTTAGATACTTTAAAAGGCGCAGTAGAAAACTCTTTATTGCTTGATGGGTTCGAACTTTCTGAAGATTGGAAAGAAACAACATCATCCTATGGATATCCTGTACATACTTGCAAATATTCAGGCGATGGATTAGTTGTTGAATACTCGATCACGTTAAATGATGGGGTTACGTTGTTCCAAGTGAAATCGTATTCCGTTTCTAAATAATAACTTTAAATAAATTAGGCCTCCGATGAGGCCTTTTTTCATATCTTTAAATAAAAACTTGCATAAATAGTTTTTCAAGAGTAATATACATAGGCTGCTTAAAAAGGCAGATACTTATCGCGGAGTAGAGCAGAGGTAGCTCATCAGGCCCATAACCTGGGGGTCGGTGGTTCAATTCCATCCTCCGCAACCAATTTCAATCTAACAGCCAAAAGGCTGTTTTTCTTTTAGATTTTTGATAGAATTTCTTTGTGAGGTTCTCAAATGAATATAACCGTTTATCTTGGAGCAACAAAGGGCAAAAATCCCAATTTTGAATTAAAATGTAAAGAACTTGGCGCATGGATAGCAAAAGAAGGGCACACCCTCATTTATGGTGGGTCAAAAACCGGGTTGATGGGAGTTCTAGCAGAATCGGTTATTGTAAACAACGGCAAAGCGATAGGCATAGAACCACAGTTTTTCGTTGATAAAGAAGCCCAGTATGAAAACCTAACCGAGTTAATTGTCACCAAAGACATGAGTGAGAGAAAAAAGAAGATGATTGAATTTGGCGATGCATTCATTGCCTTCCCGGGTGGAACTGGAACTTTAGAAGAAATATCGGAAGTCATATCAAAAACGACCCTAAAACAATTATATGCCCCTTGTATTTTTTACAATATAGACGGCTTTTACAATCCTCTAAAATCTTTCTTTGAAAATCTGATAAAAGAAGAACTTTCTACGGAAAATAGGCTTGAATGCGTGCATTTTGCTAATAACATTGAAGAAATTTCTTCCTTAATTAATAAGATGAAAAAATAACTTTTTTAGAAAATAGCAGATACATGTATTAATTAAAGCAAAAAATGGAAGGCTCTTTGAAGTGGAATGAACATATAATGAAAGTAGAAGTTGTTTCTACCATTCTATTTTTGTAAAATAGAGCACCGGCAAATAAGAATGTTTGTATATTGATGAAGCGGGAGGAATAAAGAATGTTGGTTACTGTAGTCGCTGATGTATTCGGTCAAGCAAATAATGGTACTACCATCGCCGCGCTTCATTTGATATCCGCTTTAAAGAAAGCTGGTCATGAAGTTAGAGTGGTTTGCCCCGACCAAGATAAAAAAGGCAAAAAAGATTTCTATATTGTTGATACGTATTGGACGGGTCCTTTTCAACCAATATTTGATAAAAATGGCGTATCTTTAGCCAAGCCTGATAGAAAAACCCTTGAAGAAGCCATTGAAGGTTCAGACATCCTTTATACAATGATGCCTTTTGCCACGGCTAGAAAAGCAGTTGAAATAGCCAAAGAAAAAGGTTTACCAATTGCTTCTGGTTTTCACGTTCAAGCTGAAAATGTTACAGCGCATTTCTTTAATTTGATGTATTCAAAATTAGCAAATAAACTTGTTTATAAGAATTTTTGGAAACATTTTTACAAAGATATCGATGCAATTCATTATCCAACTCAATTTATTAGAGATACTTTCGAAAATGCAGTTCATCAAAAAACGCCAGGACATGTCATCTCAAACGGAATTTCCAAAGATTTTAAACACATAGAAATTGAACGCGTTCCTGAATTAAAAGACAAATTCGTGATTTTGATGAGCGGAAGATATTCGAAAGAAAAGAAACAAACTCTATTAATTAAAGCGGTCGCAAAATCAAAACACAAAGATGATATTCAAATTGTTTTTGCTGGCAGCGGACCTAGATTTAACCAAATGAAGAGATGTGCGGCTAAGTGCGATATTCATCCTATTTATCGTTTCTTCCAAAAAGAAGAATTAATCCAATATTTGAATATGTCTGATCTCTATGTTCACACTTCTGAAATAGAAATTGAGGCGATTTCATGTCTTGAAGCACTCTCTTGCGGACTTGTTCCATTGATTAATAATTCTCCGAAATCAGCCACAAAAACCTTTGCTCTAGATGAAAAATGTTTGTTTAAACTCAATGACGTAAATGATTTGGCTAATAAAATTGATTATTGGTATGAACATCCAGAGAAAAAGGAAGAATTGGCAAAAAAATATATTACATATTGCAAGCAATTCGACTTCGATGATTGCATGGACAAAATGGTGAAGATGGTCGAAGAAACGGCCCAAAAAGGCAAGAAAGAAACGAAATGAAAGTCAAAAAGACCATATATTATTCCGATCCGATTAACGAAGATTTTTCTGGTAGCAAATTTAAAAGCGTTCCGCTTCCAAAAAAATATAAGTTTTTCGTTTGGCGCCCTGTTTACTGGGTTTTTCAAGAATTTCTATATTATGTTATTGCCGTTCCAATCATGTGGATTGTTGGCAAAATCGGTTGGGGATATCGCGTTAGGGGAAGAAGAAAGATTAAAAAAGCTCATCTAGGTAGAAAGGGTTATTTTGTCTATGGCAATCATACGACAAGAGCGGATGCTTTTTTCGCTCCTGTTGGTGTTTGCCTACCGCGTCATACCTACATTATTACTTCTGATAACGTAATGGCCCATAGAATTTTATTGCCATTGCTTAGGATGTTAGCTGCCATACCTTTGCCATCATATCCAGAGCAAGTAGAGCCTTTTAACGAATGCATTAGAAAAAGATATCGTAGAGGCGAACCAATCGTTATTTTCCCGGAAGCCCATATTTGGCCATACTGCACACGTATTAGGCCATTTCCTGATCAATCCTTTACTTATCCAGCTCAGCTAGGAGCACCAGTTTTTGGCATGTGCGTTACCTACGAAGAACATAAGATTTTTAAATTCAGAAAACCTAGGGCAATCATTCATATTTCTGATCCAATCTACCCAGATATGTCTAAACCTCTTGGCGAAAGAACTCATCTTCTTCGTGAAGCTGTTTATAACTATATGGAAGATACGTCTGCATCTTTGGATAACGTTGAATATTGGCGCTATGTATACAAAAAGAAAGATGATGACAACAAAACAACGAAATAATTATTTAATTTTTTCTTCAAGAGATCTAGTTAAAAGAATCAATTAAAAGTTAAGCATTTTCTTTTTCTAACTCGATTTTGTTTGCTATATTAAAAATATAAGGAGGCGTTTCCTAATGGAATTAAAAGGAAGTAAAACTGAACAAAATTTAAGAACAGCATTCGCTGGCGAAAGCCAAGCACATACAAAATATCAATATTTTGCATCTAAAGCACGAAAAGAAGGGTATGAACAAATTGCTGCCATCTTTGAAGAAACGAGCGGAAATGAAAAAGAACATGCGGAGATTTGGTTCAAATATCTCAATGGTATTGGCTCAACAATTGAAAATCTAGAAGCGGCTGCAGAAGGTGAAAATTTTGAATATACAGACATGTATAAGCAATTTGAGGCTGAAGCAAGAGAAGAAGGATTCATCGAAATCGCTAATAAATTTAGAATGGTCGGCTTAATCGAGAAAGAACATGAAGAACGTTATAAAACCTTAGTTGAAAAGGTTAAGGGTGGTGTCGTCTTCGTTGGAGATGATCTTAGCGTTTGGAAATGCCGTAAATGTGGCCATATCGTTGTTGGGAAATATGCGCCAAAGGTTTGCCCGGTATGTGGACATTCTCAATCATTCTTCGAACTTCGCGCAAAAAATTATTAATAAAAAACAAGTGTTTAAGGGCTCTTTTGAGCTCTTTTTTCTTTTTTTTAACGAAAATATTGAATTTAGTAACTTTTTTCTTGCAAAAGATTAATAAAATAGGCATAATCTTTTATGCGTCTTGGACCATTGGTGTAGCGGCCTAACATGTCTCCCTGTCACGGAGAAGACCACGAGTTCGAATCTCGTATGGTCCGCCAAGTACGTGTGGCCCGGTAGCTCAGTTGGTAGTAGCAAAGGACTGAAAATCCTTGTGTCGCCGGTTCGAGCCCGGCTTGGGCCACCACTCGAAAATTAGCCTGATGAATATCAGGCTTTTTTTATTAATTTACCTGCTAAATGAACATCCATGCCTACAAATTCTATTTTCTAAAATAAATCGTTTATTTTTTTGATTTTTTGATTATATTAATCACATGCAAGAAATTAATGAAAATAGGTTAATAATGAAAGCGGAGAATCTTCATAAAGAATTCTCGTCTGGAAATGACACAATTCATGCCGTGAATGGTATGTCTTTCTCGATCAAAGAAGGAGAACTCGTAGTTATTGTTGGCCCATCAGGGGCAGGCAAATCGACTCTTTTAAATCTTATCGGCGGAATGGACTCAGTAACGAGCGGCTCTTTGTTCATCGAAAATAAAAACATCGCTAAATATAACAAGAAACAATTAACTGATTATCGCCGCAACATGGTTGGATTCGTTTTTCAATTTTATAATCTCATGCCAAACTTAACCGCTAAAGAGAACATAGAACTTTCTACGGAATTGAAAAAAGACGCATTAAATCCCGAAGAAACCCTGAAACTTGTTGGTTTAGGCGATAGAATGAACAATTTTCCGTCACAACTTTCAGGAGGGGAACAGCAAAGAGTTTCGATTGCAAGAGCTTTAGCGAAGAATCCTAAAATCATTTTATGCGATGAACCTACAGGCGCACTTGATTATGTCACGGGTAAAGAAATTCTTTCTCTTTTAGCCAAGGCTTCCAAAAAAGAGGGAAAGACTGTAATCATTGTCACGCACAATAGCGCTCTAACCAAGATGGCTGACCATCTTTTAAGGGTGAAAAATGGTCAAATAGTAGAAGATACTTATAATGATTTTCCAATGGATATCAAGGATATCGAATGGTAAGAGAAAATGAAAGCTTTTAGCAAAACTATTTGGCGAACATTAGCAAAAAATAAGGGCAGATTCGCCGGGAATACTCTTATTGTAATGATTTCAATCGCTCTTTCGGCAGGCTTAGCTTCGATGCCAGATTTGTACGAGAAAAGTTACATTGATAACAATTATGAAGGAAATAATGTTCCAGATATTATCCTAAAAAATAAAACGGAAGATGGTTTTTCTTACGATGATGTCGAAAAAATAAAAGAAGATGGTGATATCGCCAATATATTGCCTTTATTAAACGTTGATTATGAAAGCGATGATTCAATTTATCGTATTTATGTGCAAGATCTCTCTTCGAATGTATGCAAACTTACTTTACTTGAGGGTGAAAAACCGACAGAAACATACGATTTTTCAAAGAACATACCCATTCTCGCCCTTGAAGGCAACAAGAACAGAAACATTTATAAAATAGGCGATACCGTAGAGATTAAGTTAGATAAATTAAGCGAAATGTTCGATGGTATGGACGTTTCTTCTATCTTCGGCTCTTCATCGCTAAAATTAGAGATAACGGGTATAGTTTCTTCGCCTTTGTATAACTCTGTTCAAAGGGAGAATGCTATGCTTGAGGGAGATGAAGAAAAATACATAAATTCAGCTTTTTATCTCGATGAAAATCTATTGCCAGAGAAAATTCATCTTGATTCATTGAATGTAGATGTCCAACTAAAAACGCTTTTCTCCTATACCGATATTCAAATTGTTTGTAAAGGCAATCATCAATATTTTAGCGATGACTACAAAAAATCAATTGATGAGAAAAAAGATGAACTCGTTAATGAATTTGGGGAAGAAAAAGTGCAAGCATTAACTTTAGAGGAGAACATTTCCTACAGTCTTTTTAAAACTTACAACGAAAAGGTCCGTAAAATAACATATGTCTTCCCTGTTTTTTTCATGGTTGTTTGTGGGCTGGTTAATTTGATAACCATTTCAAGGCTCATAAAAGATGAAAGGGCCGTTATTGCTACTTATCTTTCTTTAGGTGTCTCAAAAGTAAAAATAGCGTCTAAATATATTATATTTTCTGCGTTTTCTGTATTGCTTGGTGGCATAGCTGGCTTCTTCATTGGACTTCCGTTGATACCGACTGTTGTTTTGCCGGCCTATCAAAGCATTTTTGAAATGTCCTCTGCCTTAAAAATGACTTTCTTTAATTCATCTGGATTTATTTTGCTGACTATAGTTGTTCTTTTATCCATGCTAATAACTCTTTATTGTTCACTGAAAACGTTTAAAGAGACTCCGGCAAGACTTATGCAAGCAGAAGCCCCTAAGGCTGGCAAAAAGATCTTTCTCGAAAGAATTCCCTTCGTTTGGAAGAAACTGCCATTCAGATACAAATCCTCTTTCAGAAATATTTTCCGCCAAAAGAAGAATTTAATCTTGACTTCCCTTTCGGTCATTGGTTCGACCGTTCTTCTGATGCTAGGATTTGGCCTTTTGAACATATCTGATTCATTGAAGAATGATGCTCTTTTCGGAAATGTTGCGTCATCCATGGGCTTAATTTCAACGATTATTGTCTTGTTTGCCTTAGCGATGGCCATAGTTGTCGTCTATTCTTTGGCGAATATGAATATCCAAGACAGGCAAAGAGAAATCGCTACATTAAAGGTTCTTGGATATCATGATAATGAGTGCTCCGCTTATACCTTTAGAGAAATTTTTATAATCTCGGCTGGAGCAGCTTTGCTTGGCTTGCCTATAGCGGCAGGCCTTATGACTTTCGTCTTCGATTGGCTGGAATTTGGATCGATTGGCGATGTTAAATGGTATACATACATTATTTCTTATGTAATTTTGATTGTTACTACTTTCATAGTTAACTTGTTGCTTTTCCACAAAATAAAAGAAGTAGATATGAACGATTCATTGAAGACTTTAGACTAAACATTTAATTAAAATTAAAATTTTGTTGGATTTTACAATTGTTACTATCTATAATGTGACCGGAAAGGAAATATAAACATGAAGAAAGTTTTAAAATTTTCAGGAATTGCTGCTTTTGTTTTTGCTCTTGTTGCATTTATCTTAATGCTCAGCTGCCCATCCGTTACCGCAAGCGGAAAATATACCGGTATCTCTGGTGATTTCAGCGGTGTTCAAGGAATTTTTGGTGGCAATGGTGTTAATGCTACATGGTCCGCAATAATTGCGTTTGTTCTCATTATTGCCGCAATGATCATTATCTTAGCAGGAATCATCCTCCCAATTCTCAAAATTCACGCTTTAGACAAAGTTGCAGGTGTTCTTAACCTCATCGCTGTTATTGCCTTGGTCGTTGCTGGCATCTTCTTATTCATCGAAGTTCCATGCTTCAAAGGCGCAAATGACATTGGCGACACTGGTTCTCTTGCTTTGGGCCTTGGTGCTGGCTGGGTTATTGCTGGTATTTTATCCATTATTGGTGGCGTCGTCGCCATTCTTCCAGCTGTCTTTGATTTCTTAGGCAA